>DASRWV010000052.1:0-40477 GCA_035687505.1 Nitrosotalea sp. | reverse complement strand
AAGATCAGGCCGACGGTGATGGCGCCGCCGATCATCGAGCGCAGCAGCATCGGCTTGCGCCCGAACCGGTCTCCCAGCACGCCCCAGATCGGGCTCGCGATCGCCATCGACAGGCCGGAAATGCTGGCAGTGGCCGCCGTCCACAGGTCGAGCTCAGGCCCTTTCGGGACGCCCAGGTCGTGGTGGATGAAGATCGAAATGAATGGAAAGGCGAAGCTGAACCCGAAGATCGCCATGAACTCGGCGAACCACAAAGCTGCCAGGTTGCGCCTCCAGTCGATTCCTCCCGGCCCTAGAGGAGGAGTCGTCGCGCGCGGATCAGTGCTCAGAGAGCAGCTCGACGATGCGGTCGGAGGTGATCGGCAGCCGGTCGACTACGGCGTTTGGGTTGCGCTTGCGCAGCGCGTCCTCGACGGCATTGGAGATCGCGGCGGGAACGGGAATAGTCCCGCTCTCGCCGGCGCCTTTGAAGCCCTCGGGGTTTGAATCTGTCGGCGTTTCCAGGCCCACCAGCTCCGGCAGTGTGGCGACCTCACCGGTGCTGACGATGGTGTAGTCGAGAAAGCTCGCGGTGCGGTATCCGCCGTCCGGGTCGTAGATGGACGCCTCGTACAGCGCGAACCCAAGGCCGTGCGCGTACCCGCCGTGCAGCTGGCCCTCGAGGGTTGCGGCGTTGATCGTCTTGCCGGTGTCGTGCGCGATCACGTAGCGCAGGACCTCGACGTGTCCCGTCTCCGGGTCGACGGCGACGACTGCAGCGTGGCATCCGCTGGAGAAAGTCAGCGGCCGCTTCGGGTCGAAGCTCTCGAAAATCTCGAGGCCTTCATCGGGTACCACGTCGGTCGCCGGCACCTGCCGCGCGGGCGAGCCGCGGACGCCGATCACGCCGTTATCGAGCACCAGGTCATTCACGTCGGCTTCCAGCACGTCGCCGGCGCGCTCGAGGAGCCGCTTTCGCATCGCCGTCGCCGCCTGCGCCGTGGCGCTGCCGACCTGCACCGCGCTGCGGCTGCCCGCGGTCAGAAGCGCGAAAGGCACGTGCCGGGTGTCGCCGGCCGTGACGCGAATCTTTTCGTAAGGCCAGCCAAGTCTTTCGGCGGCGACCATGGCCACCATCGTCTCGTGGCCCTGACCTTGAGGGCTCGAGCCCACGTAAACGTGGGCGATGCCGTCTTTCGTGACCTGGATCTTCGCCGGCTCGCCGCGGCCGAATCCTGTCGATTCGACGCAGCACGCCACGCCCACGCCGATCAACCGGCCGTCCGCACGGCCCTCGTGGCCGGGCTCGCTACCCAGCTTTTCGAGGGCCATCTCGAGCAGGCGTGGGTAGTCTCCGCTGTCATAGACCAGTCCGCTGCGGCCTGCGGGAAAGCCGGTTGTGTACGGGATCTGATCCGGCTGGATCAGGTTGCGCCGCCGAAGTTCGGCCGGTTCGAGCTCGAGCTCCCGCGCAAGCCGGTCCATGACCCGCTCCATCCCGTAGTTGCCGAGCGGCCGCCCGCCGCCCCGGATGAATCCGGTGGGCACCGAGTTCGTGTACACGAGCTGGTGCTCCACCTCCATCGCCGGCAGCACGTAGGCGGAGATCAGGTGGGCGACGATGATGCCTGGCTGGCCGGTGCCCGAACCGGCGTAGGCGCCGATGTCGTGAATCAGCCTGCCCCGCAGCCCCCGTAGCTTGCCGTTTCGGTCCGCCGCAAGCTCCAGCTCGATCACCGACCCGTGTCCCTGCGCGGTCGTGGCGCTATCCTCGCTGCGCGAGGCGACCCAGCGCACCGGCCGTTTCAAGCGCCAGGCGGCGAGCGCGGTGAGTATCTCTTCCGGATAGACGCTGCCCTTGGCGCCGAATCCGCCGCCGACGTCTTCCGCGAGGACCCGAACCTTGTCCGCGTCGAGACCGAGAGTCGTGGCCACCGCTTGCCTGACGCCAAACACGTTTTGCGTGGAGGTCCACATTTTGATGCCGCCGGTCTCCTCGTCCGGTGTCGCAGTTACGGTGCGCGGCTCCATGGCCGCGCCCGCGATGCGCGAGGTCGTCAGGCGGATCTTCGCCGTCACGCTTTCGGATGCGAATGCGGCCTTGATGTCTCCGTACGTGGTCAGCGCCGACTGAGCGATGTTGGATTTCATGTCGGCATGGACCGTCGGCGCCGCATCGGCGATTGCGGTGATGACATCGCCGACACCAGGCAAAGGGTCGAACTCCGGCGAGACCTGCTCGGCCGCGTCCTGCGCCTGGTACGCGGTTTCTGCGATCACCATCGCGTACGACTCGCCGACGTAGTTCAGCTCGTCTCGATTGAGGATCGGCCGTCCGCGTCGCTCGATATCTGGCGGCGTGAAGTCGGTCAACCCGGCCGCGACCTCGGGCAGGTCGTCGGCGGTCCAAACCGAGATGACTCCGGCCATCCCGGCTGCCACAGAACTGTCGACGGCCACGATCCGCGTGTGCGGGAGAGTCGACCGGCAGAAGGCGGCATGAAGCAGGCGGTCGAGCTTGATGTCTCCGGCGTAATGCCCTTCTCCAGTGATGAGTCGCCGGTCCTCGAGCCGGGGCATGCGCCGGCCGATGTATTGAGGCACGACAACTACAATAAGTCGTCACTCGGCAGCGCCATTCCGCCACGGGCGGCTAGCTCAGTTGGGAGAGCGCCAGCTTGACATGCTGGAGGTCGGGGGTTCGAAACCCTCGCCGCCCACCACCGGGATGGCCTTCTCGCGTTTCGGGGACAATCCATGAGCCTGGCCCGGTCGTCTAGTGGACTAGGACGCCACCCTTTCAAGGTGGATATCAGGAGTTCGAATCTCCTCCGGGTCACCAGGCGAAAAGCTCAAGAAGCGGGCGTAGCACAATGGTAGTGCGGCAGCCTTCCAAGCTGTTTACGTGGGTTCGATTCCCATCGCCCGCTCCATTCGCGCTACTTCTGGGCGGCAGGTTTTTGTCCGCGTAGATCCGCTCCTAGATACAGCACGGCAGCCGCGGCGAGTGTGATCAGAGCGTAGACGTCGAAGCCGTAGGGTGCCTGGAGCCAATCGGTTGCTCCTCGCGCAAGAACCCAGACGGCGACGACGGCAGCAGCCACCACACCGCGTACCCCGCCCAGCCAGAGATTCCCGCGCCGGCTGGATCGCAGCACCCCGCCCGCCACCACTACTAACGCGGCGCCGACCGGCACTGCGAGCACCGCAGTCAAGAAAAGTGGTGCGAAGCGGTCGTTGGAAAAGTTGCCAAAGGCGACGATCGCCAGGACGAATACGGCGGCCACCCCGAGGAGAAAAACTCCGAGTCCAACAGTGCCCTCGGCCTTCCAGCCCCGCACGGCCACTCCCACCAGCGACAGCGTGCTTGCGCCAAGGGTGATGAGGTAGAGCAGGGGACCGAGCGCGGAGAGCTCGAGCGCGTCGTTCGTGCCGGGGTGTGGGAACAACACGCCGGGCATCAACCACAGCAGAACGAGCACAAGGGCCACGCCCAGGGCAACGAGTATCCGGACGATCAACTCTCCACTACGCCAGCACGATACCGCGCGGGCTCACAAATTGAGACTCAATTCGAGACCCGCCTGAGACTGGCTCTGAGAGGAGTCCTGCGGATGATCCGAGGCATTGCAGGCAGCTCGGATTCAAGGAGAAACGTACGTGAGAAACCAGATCAGACCAGTGCCTTTGCTCAGACGGTTCGCCCTCGTGGTCTCGATCGCGTTCTGTGGTTCGCTGGCGTTGGCCGTCGCAGCCTTTGCCGCCGGCGGCGGCAAACTCACCCCAGGTGAATATGCGTTCACCAGCACCAGCGCATCTGCCACTGTGGGGATCGGAAAACCGGGAGCTCCTGCCACGCAGGGCTTCAACGTTTATGTCAATCGCGGCCTGAACTCATTCCAGCCTGAAGATGGCAACGGAGAGGGCGCCGTTACCAAAAGCACCATGGTCAACGTGGACACGTTCGGCCCGACCGGCGGTGCATACGGTTGCTTCGTCATCGATCCGTCCGAGTTCACGGTGAGTCGAAATCTTCAATCTGCATCGCTGCACACGACGCTGACCGCGGCGAAGGCGTGTCCAGGAATCGGAGCACCGGTCACAGGCAAGACCGACGTGGCTCCTAAAGCCGTCACCGGTGGCGGTCTCCCGCTCTCCATCAAGCTCGACCTCACATGGAAAGGATTCGGCGTGACCTCTATCTCACATGATCGCAGCAGCTTCGAGTGCCTCGACTACTCCACCCAGAGCACCTATGTGTCCCACTCCTCTGGCGCAATCGCGACAGGGACCGTCTCGATATTGAGCGCGCCTTTCAAGTCAGACGCGGCCGGCGTCTCTACGACCGACTCACACCTCCAGATCAGCGGAACCCCCAACCCGGCCTGCTTCAGCTTCTAGACCAATCAGCCGGATGAGGGAAACCGCTTCCCTCATCCCGGCTTCCGTTTCGTCAAGCTTCGCCTTCAGCTGGTCGACAGGAAAACGTTTTTCAGCTCCGTGTAGTGCTCGAGGGCGTGAGGGCCGAGCTCCCTGCCGATGCCCGACTGCTTGAACCCTCCGAATGGAGTCGTCACCCGCACCGAGTTGTTGGAGTTGATGGATATCGTTCCGGTCTCGAGCGCGCGGGCGACGCGCATCGCGCGGCCTGCGTTTCCGGTCCAGATGGAACCGGACAATCCATAGACGGTGTCGTTGGCGATCCGGATCGCGTCGGCTTCATCCTCGAATGGGATCACTGCAACGACTGGGCCGAAGATCTCCTCACGTGCCGCCCGGTCGGTGTTCGCGACGGGTGAGAGCACGGTGGGAGGAAACCAGTAGCCGGGTCCGCCGGGCGTTGTGCCGCGAATCGCGACGGGCGCGCCGTTGCCGACGTACGAGGCTACCTTCTCACGCTGCTCCGCGGAGATCAGCGGTCCCATCTCGGTCTTCTCGTCGAGCGGATCGCCGACCTTCAGAGCCTTGATCGACGACTCGAGAGCTCGCATGAAGCGATCCATCGCGGACCTCTCGACAAGGATTCGCGATCGCGCGCAGCAGTCCTGGCCCGCATTGCCGAAGACCGCAAGGGGAGCTGAAGCAGCGGCCTTCTCGAGGTCCGCGTCGGCAAAGACGATGTTCGCCGACTTTCCGCCGAGCTCGAGCGTGACCCGCTTGATCGAAGCGGCGGCAAGCTGGCCGATCCGTTTGCCAACTTCGGTCGACCCGGTAAAGGCGACCTTCGCCACGTCCGGGTGCTCGACGAGGCGTTCACCGACCGTGCGTCCCGCACCCACCACCACATTGAGCACTCCCTCGGGCAGGCCGGCTTCGAGCGCGATTCGCTGGAGCTCAATCGCGGTAAGCGGAGTTAGAGCTGCCGGTTTCAAGACGATGGTGTTGCCGGCGGCCAGCGCCGGCCCGACCTTCCAGGACGCGATGGCGAGCGGGAAGTTCCACGGGACGATCAGCGCGACGACGCCCAGCGGTTCGCGAAATGTCATATCGACGCCACCGGCGACGGGTATCGTCTTCCCGAAGAGACGCTCAGGCGCGCCTGCGAAATAGTTGAACACGTCCACGACCATGCCGACCTCGCCGCGGGCATCGCTGATCGGCTTGCCCACGTTGCGCGCCTCGAGCGTGGCCAGCTTGCCGGCGTTCTGCTCGACGGCCGTCGCGAGCCGGCGCAGGGCGTTGGCCCGGTCGCGGGGCGTCATCGCCCGCCACGCGGGATACGCCGCCTTGGCTCGGGCAACCGCCTCGTCGGCTTCTTCGACCCCTGCCTCGGGAACCTCCGCCATCACCTTCTCGGTCGCCGGTTCGATCACCTTCAACATGCGCGTCACGGCCAAACAATACCCGCCTACCTGTCGATCACCCGATTCCGCGCGGAGATACAGCCATTCGCGCCCCTTTGGTCG
Source organism: Nitrosotalea sp. (assembly GCA_035687505.1). Taxonomy (GTDB): domain Bacteria; phylum Chloroflexota; class Dormibacteria; order Dormibacterales; family Dormibacteraceae; genus Palsa-870. The sequence continues at coordinate 34,592 of DASRWV010000052.1, read as the reverse complement.
AATCCGGAGCCTCAAAACTCACACCCGGTTCCAAGCTCGTTTTGAGGTTCGGCCCAGAAGATGGTCCGTATGACACAGAACAAGACCCGCACCCTTCTTCTCGGATCCGCTGTGGCCGGATCGATGCTTTTCGGCGGAGTGATCGGCGCCACGGTACTGGCGAAATCGACGCTGACCCCGGCCAACGCCGCCCCGTTCGCCGCCACCACGCCGGCCCCCAAGTCCAACGAGGACCCGGCTCATGAGGCAGGCGAGACCTCAGCTCAGGAGGCGGCCGAGAACAACGGCACGGCGCGTCCTGCTGGTGCTGGTCATCCGAACGAGACCGCGGCACATGAGGCTGCTGAGACCCCCGCTCGGGAAGCAGCAGAGCACGCAGCCGCGCCCGCAGCCTAGGAGCTAACCACCGAAAATAGTCGGCGTGCCTTCGAAAGCGGGCGCGCCGACTCATGTTTTTCTTGAGGCCGGCGCCAAACGAACCTTCGCCAGCGCTGCCGGCTGGCCCGGTTGGTGCCGCGCAGGCAAGAACGAGCACGCTGCGCTCGAAGCTCTCGCCGCGTGTGCCTCGCGCTACGCGGCGGTGGCAAAGCTGGCCAAAGTTCCCTTTCCAAACGACGCGACCAACTTCAAAGTCGTCGAGCGGCTCAAGGGCAACGCGACTACCGACTTCGGCGCGCCCGGCATTCCAGCTAAAGCTGAAGCGGATCCGCTGACCGCCGCTCAGATCAAGCGCATGTGCGATCTCGCCGAAGCCTGCTGGATCTACCTCGACAAGGTCGTCGCCAAAGCGCCGGCCTCGCTGCGCAAGGGACCCCGGGGCGGCGGCAGAGATCGCGACGCGATGTTCGACCACGTCCTCGGCGCCGAGGTGGAGTATGCGAAGCGGATTGGGACGCGCTTGAAGCAGCCGGATGGCCGAGACCGAGCTGCGGTCAGTGCTTTCCGCAAGGCGATTCTCGAGAGCTTCAGCCGTCCCAATCGAGAGGAAAAGTGGCCCGTCTCATATGCCGTTCGCCGCACTGCGTGGCATGCGCTCGACCACGCATGGGAGATCGAGGACCGAAGCACCATGTGAGCGCCTCCGTCTATCTTGTGGCGCTGATGGAGAACACTCCCGGACTACTGGTTGTGATGGCGCACCCCGACGATGAGTCGATGGGTTGCGGGGGCGTGATCCTGCGACACACACGCGCCGGCGTGCCGGTGAACCTCATCTGTGCCACGCGTGGCGAGGCGGGGTGGAGCGGCAAGCCTTTCGGAGCCAAGCAAGAGGACCTCGCGCAGATCCGCAGTGCGGAGCTCGAAGAGGCCGCCGCGGCACTCGGCATCAGCGGCGTCGAGCTCTGGGATTACCCGGACGGTGGAGTGAACGGCTGCGACCCGCAGGAGATCACTGATCGAATTTGGGAGCAGATCTCCAAGCTGCGCCCGAAGGCGGTGGTGAGCTGGGGACCCGACGGCGTGTACGGGCATCCCGACCACATCGCCATAGGCGCGTGCACCGACTCGGCAGTGAATGCGATGTCGGAGGGTGACCGCCCTGCGCTGTACCACTTGGCGGTGGACAAGCAAAGCGCCGACTTCTACCGCGAAGCGCTTCGACTCACGGGCGACACTCACGAGCTGCCGCTGGCCGTGCAGGACCACGTCGATCTCGTGATCGACCTGGACCCGGACGAAGTCATGATGAAATTGCGCGCCATCGACTTTCATCGAAGCCAGCTCGAAGAGTGGCGGATCGCGATTCGGGACCATCCGCGGCTGATGCAGCAGGGCTATGGGCATGAGCCGTACTTCGCCATCTCCTCGCGTGCGCCCGGCCTCACTGACAAGGGCTTGTTGGGTGAATTCGCATGAGCTTGGCGGGGCGTCACTTCCAAATAGTTGCCAGGCAAGAACCGAACATTTCTGTAGGCGAATTGCAGCCGGCTTGGGCTAACGTTTAACGCCTGGTTTACAGGTTCCGGTGGTCCTATCTAAGTCGGGGGTGACGAAAGCTAATGGACGTTCAGGAGGCGGTGGCGGAAAGCTCTCACGTGGCTTCTGCCGATGACAACGGCGACGGTAAGCGTGACGGGCAACGCAAGTTCACCATGGGCCCGAACGACGTCCTCGAAGGCAAGCTGGTCTACGACGGGCACGTGCACGTCGACGGGCGTGCCGAAGGTGAGTTCCGCGTAACGGGGAACCTCGATGTCGCTTCGGGCGCCACGGCCAAGATCTTGATCGAAGCCGCGAACGTGACCGTTAAAGGCGTCGTCGAAGGCTCTGTCGCCGCGCGCGACAAGCTCACGCTTGGAAAGAACGCCAGGCTCAGCGGTGACATCGTGGTCCGCAGGCTCCAGATCGATGATGGCGCCAGCCTCAACGGCCACGTTCGTATGGGTGACTTTGAGCAGCACGGGTCCGGCGGCTAGAAACCGCACCTCGGCGCCGGCCGGAAACGGGTCCGACGGCAACCACAGCTCGGTGGTCTTGGGCCCGCGTGACCGGCTGGTCGGGTTGCTTTACGTCGAGGGCGACTTGCGTGTGGTCGGCACGGTGGAGGGCGAGCTCGAGGTCACGGGCAGCGTCGAGATCGATGACGGAGGTCGCGTCACCGGACCCGTCACCGCGCACGACCGGCTTGTCGTCGGCCGGGCGGGCTCGCTGAAGGGCGACGTGCGGGTGGCGCGGTTGGTGGTGCAGGACGGCGCCACGTTCATCGGCAACGTTTCAATGGGCAAGGCAGCGCTCGATGCGCCGCCGAAGCCAGTCGAAGCGGTCAAGCCAGTCGAGGCGGTCAAGCCGGCGAAAGCCGTCGAGCCAGTCGAGGCAGCCAAGCTGCAGGAGGCTGTGACGACGCCGGAGCCGGTCAAAGCGGTGCAACCCGTTAAGCCCGTGCCGCCCATCCAGGCAACCAAGCAAGCCGACCGGAAGACCCAGCCGCCCGACCGAAAGCGCCGCTAGCGCTTAGTCGCGGCCGCCTTCTTCTTTGGCGTCTTGGCCGGCATCGCGCGCGTGTGCGCGAGTGCCTTCTTGATCAGCACGACTGCAGGCGCCGGTTTGGCAAGCCAGTTCCCGGGCACGATGACATAGCCACCCATTTTGTGGCCGGCCATCGGCTCGAAGTCATGACCGCCCTGTTTCTTCACGGTCGCGATCTCGGCCTCGGGCAGCCGGACCATCAGCTCCTCGCCGAAGATTCCGCAAAACATGTTGCCGTTCACGAAGGCCGAAAGCTGGCCGAACATAGGTTTTAGCGTCACCGCGGGCTCATCGGGCACGAGCTTGCTGAAGGCAGTCTTTGCCTTCTCGCTCGGCTTCGGCATCGATCCCGGTTTCATTCGGCTCAATCCAAAAGTACTCTAGCGCCCGCTCGCAAGAAATCCTCCCTCCCGATGGTTACCCGCACCAGGCGCTGCCCAGGTGACAGACGCCTACTTTTTGTAAGCGACCGGTGAAAGGGGGAGGGGCGTTGGTAGTTCGTGACGTGGTGACAAACCTGTTTCACCGCATTGGCATGGTCGGAGCCATCGTGATCGCGAGCGCATTGATCTTTGGCGCGCTCGCGGGGGGCGTGATCGTCCACCGCCTGGACACGACCCCGAGCGGTTCGAGCGAGCAGGCCCAAGGCGACCAGTCGGGTCAAGAGGCCGGCGGGGCGGCTGAGAAGAGTCAAGGGTCGCAGAACAACGGCGCAAACAATGGCCAGCAGGATTCATCGAATTCGGAGAACTCTCAAGACAAGGACGTTTGACGTACTGCCAAGCGCGCTTTACCATCCGGCGCGATGACTGAGCAGACTCCGAACCCGAATCCCGCCGACGTCCCCGTCGACCCGCCCTTCACTCACTCGGCATCGCCATTCATCCGGACCGAGGCCCCGGCGCCGGTCGCCTTCGATTCGCGGCCCAACCAGACACCTACCGCCCCTATCTACTCGACCTGGGTCACCTACCGCGCGCAGATCGAGTTTGGGCTCACGATGCTGGCTTACCTGATGGTGCTTGTGGGCTCAGTCACTGTCCTCCAGGCCAATCCAGAAGCCTCGTGGCGGTACTACGTGGCGGTGCTGCCGCTGATACCGGCTGGACTCGTGATCTGGTTGTTCATGCGATCTCTGGCGCGACTCGACGAGTCCCAGAAGCGGATACAGGTGCAGGCGTTCGGTTTTGCCCTCGGAGCGACCGCGCTTCTGACGTTCGGATACGGGTTCCTGGAGGGTGCTGGAATGCCGCATCTGAGCTGGACCTACGTCCTGCCGCTGATTGCGGTTCTGTGGGCACTTGGGGCCGCCGTCTTCAAGTGGCGCCACCGGTGAAAAATCGCCTGAGGGTCCTGCGGGCGGAGCTGGCATGGTCGCAGGCCGACCTCGCTCAGCGGCTGGGCGTTTCGAGGCAGACGGTGAATGCAATCGAGACCGGCAAGTACGACCCGAGCCTTCCGCTTGCGTTCTCGTTGGCGCGTACGTTCAAGCGGCAGATCGAAGAGATCTTCGAGGCTGAAGCCAGGCGGGCTTAGGCTGACCGGTTCCCGGGCCGGGTTATGATCTTTCCTCTGGCCGAGCGGGAGTAGCTCACTTGGTAGAGCGCGACCTTGCCAAGGTCGAGGTAGCGGGTTCGAAGCCCGTCTCCCGCTCCACCTTTTGATCTCCGCGGTCATCGAGTGTGCAGCCGATCGGCTTTCGAGGGGAGTCGATTCCCTCTTTTCCGACCGCTCGCTACCCTTTATAGGCTGAGTTTCATTTGAAGGTCGCCTTGCCCACGATTCTGGGCAGTGTCTCGGGCTCCAACGATTCCAGCAGCGCTCACCACGGGTCCCTTCAATCTTGAGGAGGCCCGGCGTCACGGGCTGACCAAGGATCACCTCCTTGGTGCGAGCTGGAGCCGACTCGGTGGCGGTTTTTACGCATTACGGGCCATTGCCCATGACCCCAACGTTCTGCTTGCCGCCATCAGCCGGCGTCTTCCCCCAACGGCAGTCTTCTCTGGTCGGACCGCGGGCTGGCTTCATGGTCTCGATCTACCTCCGTGCGACCCGGTCGAGGTGACTCTCCCATTGAGCAGCCACACCTCGCGCCTGGCGGGCATCGCAGTGCGGCGTTCCGATGTCGGCGCAAGTGACATGGTGACGCGGCGCGGCCATCCGACCACCTCGGTGGTTCGCACCCTCGCGGACATCGGGAGGCATGTCCCGCTCGTGGAAGCGGTTGCGACTCTGGACATGGCGCTGCACAAGCGTCTGCTCAAATCAGGCGACATACGTTCGTGGGTCTGTGCACATCCACGATATCCCGGCATAGCGCGTCTGCGCCGAGCGATCGAGCTTGCCGAACCAGAAACCGAATCCGTGATGGAGACCAAGCTGCGATTACTCTTGGTGATTGCTCGGCTGCCAAAGCCGCAAGTTCAAGTGTCCCTGTACGACGAAGTCGGCAATTTCCTGGCGAGGCCAGACTTCTACTACCCACTTCACAACCTGGCCATCGAGTACGACGGTGCGCATCACCGCGAAAACTTGACGGGCGACAACCGGCGTCAGAATCGATTGGTCGATGCGGGCTACCGCCTTCTGCGCTTCACCGCAGCGGATGTGCTGTCTGCTCCCGACTCGGTCGTGGCCCTTGTGAGACGGGCACTGTCCGCAGGGCCGAATCACCCCAGCGCGTCAAACCAAGCCGCTGAGGCCGTGGTCGTGGCGACAAGTGAAATTCTGGCCCGTGCTCAGCCGAGTCGATAAACGACCTGTACTGAGGGATTGGAACTCGGGGCCGCGGACCCCGTCTCCCGCTCCACCTGAGCTTGTGCTACAAATAGCACATGGGAACAGTGGGGGTTCGTGAGCTTCGTCAGCGTGCCAGCGAGCTGCTGCGCCGCGTCGAAGCCGGTGAAACCATTAAGGTCACGGATCGCGGGCGGCCGGTCGCGGTGCTTGCCCCGTTGCCCGAAGCCGGTGCGTTGGAACAGCTCCGAGCTGCTGGCGATGTGACTCCGGCCGCCGGCAGTCTCAGCGACCTCCCATTACCCTTGCCGGTTCCTCACGGCAAAGAATCGCCTTCGGCGATCCTGGCCCGGCTACGTCGCAATGAACGCTGAGCGTGCGATCTATGTGGACTCGTCCGCGATCGTGAAGCTCGCAGTCGCAGAGATGGAGTCTGCGGCCCTCCGCCGCTACTTGCGACGCCGAGTACCACTGGTGGTGAGCGCACTGGCGCGGACCGAGGTCGCAAGGGCGCTGTTGCCGCTCGGTCCAGCGGCGGTGCAAAGGGGACATGACGTGCTGAGCCGCCTTGAGTTGATCCGGGTCAGTGACCGAATCCTCCTGGACGCCGGGTCGCTTCTGCCTGCCCAACTTCGCTCGCTGGACGCGATCCACCTCGCCACGATGCGGCAGCTCGGTGGCAGCCTTCGCAGAGTGGTTACCTATGACAGCCGGATGGCAGCGGCCGTTTCAGCGATGGGGATGACGACCGTCACGCCCGCGTGATTCAGCAGGAGCGAGCGAGCGCCTCCTACCCCATGCGTCGCGGTCATCGAGTGTGCAGCCGATCGGCTTTCGAGAGCGGTCGATTCCCTCTTCTCCCACCACTCGTTGCCCTGTATGGGCTGACTTAGCAGCTACTCCCATCGTGCCTCGCACTGCCGCACGAACGCGAAGAGCTCGTGAAGTTGCTTCTGCAACGGCCGGTTGGCGTCGCGGTAGACGCGAAGCTCGGCCATCTTCGCCGCGTAGAACCTGTAGTTGTTGCTCACTTTCCGATGTCCTCCTTCTCGATTTCCGACCTTTGATCAAGGTAGGAAGTCGACCCTGTCGCCCATAAGGTGAGAAACACCCAAACATGGCCAGGTCAGTACCTCAATCTGGTACCTGCTTTTGCGCCCCACGTATACGATTAGCAGTAGAAGTGAGCGAGCCAACAAGTCAGGAAACAGAAACCGGGCCGCCGCTCCCAGGTGAGCGCCAAACTCGGCTGAGTGGAGCGTGGACGGCCCTCGTCATCGGCATCATCCTCCTGGTCGTGATCCTCGTCTTCATCCTGCAAAACCTCCAGAGCGTCGAGGTGCACTTCCTGTTCCTCCAGGGCCAACTTCCCCTCGCGGTGGCTCTGCTCTTCGCCATGGTCCTCGGGGCGGTGGTGGTTCTGGCCTTCGGTGCAGGCAGGATCCTTCAGCTGCGCCTCGTGGCGAGGCGGGCACGGCGTCAGGACAAGCTGCCGAGCCCACCGGTCGAATAAGCCGTAGGTCCAAGCAAAATGAAGGCCTCGCGAGGGGTAGCTCTGCGAGGCCTAGCGGACGGATCGAACGCTATCTATGAATCATCCCGCGGTGTGTCAGCGCCCGGAAGATGACGAGAAGGATGACGGCCCCCACGAAAGCCGCAAGGAGCCCGCTGACCGAGAAGGTGCCGGTGTCAACGTGGATACCGACAAGACTTGCCAGCCAGCCTCCCAGGAATGCCCCCAGGATGCCGACGATGATGTCAAACATCAGCCCCATGCCCTTGCCGGTTATGACCTTGCTGGCCACGAACCCGGCAATCGCACCGACGATGATCCAGATCACGATTCCCCACATGGCTAAACGCCTACTGCCGTTTTGCGGCGGTGGTTCGAGCGTGCGGAGCTCACTGGCCGTTCCGCTTCATCTGTTGACAGATCGGCCAGCTCGTCTCCCATGCGGTGGGCGTAGCCGGCGAGCCGCCTCATGTGCGACCGTTGGGACACGGTGTAGCCACCGATGGCTACCCCTGCTACCAACCCGAGAGCCAGCATGCCCAGCATGGGCCACGGGCGCGGCGAAGGCGAAAACTCAGGCAAAGTGGCGAACTGCCTGAGCGAGGCGTCGTTCCACTTCTTCGGCCAGGACCTGATGTCCATTACGACGAAGCCGGTTTGGTGCCTTTCGGCGCGGTGACGATCCTGATCAGGACCACGACGCCCCAACCGATCACTGCGTAGACGACGAGCGCCACGAGCGAGGCTGTCTCGAACGTGTTGGTCTTTGATCCCGTGTCGCCGAAGATGCCCGTGAACGGGGCCACCAACGGCCCAGTCACCTGGTAGATGAAGTTGACGAACGCCGTGTGTGACGACGCGCCAAACAGCTTGCCCAGGAAACGAGCGGCGATGAGAATGTCGACGGCGCCGACGATGAATCCGACGACTGCCGCGGCGCGGAAGTTGTAGCTGCCTACTTCGTTCGACGAAGCATGCTCAACGGGAGCGGGAGCGGGAGCGGATTGCTGAAATGCCATTTAGTCATACACCTCTTTGGCGTGACGATGGCTCACGAGCCATAACAAAGTCAGCAACTATGCCCTAGAGGGGGCTCCGGGCTCCCGGTCTCAGAGGATGCCGGCGTAGCTCGCTTCGAGAACCAATCGTTTGGAGTAAAACTTCTGGTCCGCGTCGAAATGGCCCGTACAGGTGATGAGCGTGAGCCGCGGCGGCCCGTACGGTTCACCCATACCCGGCGGGGCGGTACCGACGGGTATCACCGCCATGGATTGAACAAGGAACAGGCGCTGGCTTCCGTCGCCGAGCACGACGATGATCTTGTCGCCCTGCCGGAGGGTGGCCAACTTGCCGAAGAGCATCGGCTGGTCCGGGAAGCCGGCGTGGCCTTCGATGACTGCGTCGCCTGGGGCTCCGGGCGTGGGGCCGCCCTTGTACCAGCCGGCATTCCAGCCGTTCTCCGGCAGATTCATCACCCCCCAGCGATCGACGCCGACACCCTCGACGGGACGGTTGACCCTCAGGGCCGGGATGATCAGTTGTGCGGGCGGCGCCTTTGGTACCAGCGCCTGATTGCTGAACGCCGCGCCCGCCGACCGGGCCCGTTCCGAGAGGCTGCTGACTCCAGGGAGAGTCAGTCCGAATGAAGGTTCGTCCACGGTTGAGGCTGCAAAGCGAGGACTCGCGTCGTTCGGCCAGGCGAAGCTGTCGTCAACCGGAACCCCGTCACGAGGGGCGAACGCCAGCGCAGCCAGGAGAAGGACGCCAAGTGTGACTTCACCCAGCACCTGGGCTGGCAAGCGTCCGCGGACCGCTGAAGGCCATGTTCCCAGCTTCAAGGCCTGCGCCGACACGCGGGCAGCGGCCCATGCCGACCAGGTCCTCCGCACTGCTCTAATCCTTTACGCGCGCACCTACGAGGTGCGGCGGCGGCGCCTTCGAGTGTTCACGACCAGTACGGTTGCGCCGAACAGCGCGCCGACTCCGATCACGAGGAGCCAGGGGAATGACGCGAGCAGCTCCCAAGGCACACCTAGAGTGGCCGGCAACAGGGTCCCCGGCGGCGGGGGAACATATGTCGGGGTGGGATAGCTTCTCGTGAAGCCCCCAGTGCATCCGCTGGGCTGGATGATCCGGTTGGTGTCCAAAGTCACAGCGGCGCGTGCCAGAGCCCTGCCGTTGAGGGTTGCTCCAGTCTGCATGGCGATCGAGGCGACGGCCAAGATGTTGCCCACAAAAGTGGTCGCCGGGGCGATAGTTGCCGAGCTGCCAACGAACCAGAAGATGTCACAGGGCTGAGCGCCGCCAGTAAGGAGCACGCGTGACGCGTTGCCCGTGATCAGAGTGCTTGCAATCTGGAAAAGGTAGACGCCCCCGCCTGTGAGGGTCAGCGTCTGCCCTCCAGTAATTCCCATGGTGCCGTTGCAGTAGATGCCCGGGGCCAGGGTTTGGCCCCCCAGATTCACACCGGTGGTGGTGCAAGGCGTTTGCCCCATGCCCCGTGTGAACGTGCTAGGACCGCTTATTGCGGCTGGAGGGTTCGGTCCTCCAAAGTCGGTCTGGGCCTGAGTCGCCGCGGGATTAGCAACGTCCTGAGCTCCAGAGGTGGCGCCCCATGCGCCGGGGAAGCCGGTTATAGCCGTGCCTGGGGCCAGCGCCATCTTTCCGGTGATCCAGGACCCTCCGGTATTGGTGATTGTCGATCCAGCCACGACCGCGTAATTGCCTGCGGTACCGAGGTCGGGGTCGGTTGCCGCCAGCGCCGTCGCCGGCCAGATCAAGACGAAGAGAGCGGCGAGGCCGATCGAAATAAGTGAACGGCGCATGTTAATCACTCCTCCATCCTGTCGATTAGGCATAACAAAATCCGCAAAAGTGTGCCATACGGGCCGCGCGGCGTCCAGCCTAGTATTCGTGGTTCGAGCTGCCGAGCTCCTTAATGCTGGTGGTTTGAGCTCCCGCCGTCCTTGTGTTCGTGGTTTGAAGTACCGCCGAGCTCCATTACCCGCTCATCCCAATACCCCATACGCTGCCGGAACCTCTCGGCCTGAGCGACGACGACCGGGACGTTGGTCAGCTCGACTTCCCGTCGGCCCTCGTCTGACTGTGTAGTCATCAGGTGACGGATGCGCGCCAGCACCTTCTCCTCCATGGTCAGGATCTCGAGGTAGATCTGGCGCCAATAGAGCGCATGCTCGAGCGTTGCGTCGGCCAGTACGCCTTCGCCGTCCATGGCCTGAGACCAGTCGCCGCCCCGCTCCGCCGCATCAATATCGGGGCGCACGCGCTTGGGTTCTACCTTTTCCATAGCCTAGGTTTAAAGGGTCGGGCATAAAAAGTTCAGCAATATTTGCGGCAGCTAGAGGTTGACCTCCGGTCAGGGGCGAAAGACCAGCGAATAGCCCAGGCCCGGCTTGTTCACGAGGTCGACCGGGATCGCGAGATCGGCGAGGATCTTCCGCAACCGGCGGACGTAATTTCGTACCTCTTCAGGAAAAAGGGCCGGGTCCGCCCAGGCCTGGCCGAGGATCTGTGTGGTCGTGAAGTACCGGTGGGGATGGCTGAGCAGGAACTGCAGCAGCTGGAACTCTCGCCTGGTCAGGGCCACCTCGTTGCCCTGGTGCCGAACCATGCGGCCGGCGGGGTCCAGCCATAGGCCCTGGAGATCCCAGAGGCGCTGGTACCAGAGGTCGAGGCGCACCTGGTACCCCTGCATCTGGCTCTCGATGATCTCGACGTCGGTCAAGGCGGCCTGCCTGGCGAGAGGTTGGAGGCCGGCTACGTCCCGCCGCACCCGGGCAAGGATCCCACGCTTGAACTCGAGGAGGTCGGCGTAGATGCTCATCCAGTGACGCGCGTCTTCCCAGCGCTTGGTCTCGAGATCCTCCCCCTCGAGCGGCCGTGACGGTTGTTTCGCCTTGGCGGGCCGAGCCGTAGACATAGTTTTCTTAGCCTTCCCCAATTGCCGCTACAGCATCTCAAAATCAAGGCCCGGTCGGCAGAGTCAGCCGGACTAAAGTGCCCGAGCCGGCCTTGCTTTCGACTTCGACCTTTCCACCGTGCGCGCTGACGATGTCGTGAACTATCGCCAGACCCAGGCCGGAGCCAGGTGAGCCGGCCCCTTTCACGAATCGTTCGAATACGCGCGGCAGCAGCTCCGGCGGGATTCCCGCTCCGGTGTCGGTGACCGTGATCAGCATGCCTACGCCAGACGTGCTTACCTCGACCGTGACTGAACCGCCCGCGGGGGTATGACGGATCGCGTTCGAGAGGAGGTTTCCGATCACTCCGCGGATACGTGCCGGGTCGACCTCGACAGAAGGCAGGTTGTCCGCGACAGCGGCGTGGAGCGAAATGCGGGCAGCTTCCGCCTGGACCTTGAATGAGTCGACCGTATCCATGGCCAGCGCCCCCAGGTCGGTCGGTTCCTTCTGAAGAGCCAGGCTTCCAGCGTCGGTCAGGACCAGCGTTCGCAGGTCTTCAACCAGCCGATCGAGTGTCTGGGTCGCATCCAGGATCGGCGCCAGGTGTGCTGCATCGCCCGGGTAGACGCCGTCCGCGATCGCTTCTGCCTGCCCTCGGATCACCGACAAGGGCGTCCGCAGCTCGTGCGCCACGTCCGCCAGGAAGCTCCGACGCTGCTGGTCGCTCGCCTTGAGGCGCGCGGACATCGCGTTGAATGCCCGCGCCACCGAGCGCATATCCGGCGGCCCCGTCTCAGGCACCTGAGCCGAGTAGTCGCCCGACTCGATCCTGCCCGCCGCCTCGACCAGGCTGCCTACGGGTCGGGTCATGCGACGAAAGCCGCCAAATCCGGCCACGACGACCAGGAACACGAACCCGACCACCAGCAGCGCCACAGGCCACGGCCCGAGCTGGGCGACCAGGCTTCCTGCCACCGCGCCGGCCAGAACGGCGGCAGCCAGCACGGCCACGAAAAAGCACCCGATGCGCCGGATGAATGCGGGAGGTCCGCGACGGCCCCAGCGCCGGGCTGGTGGAAACGGTTCGCCCTCGGGCCACCAGGGTGGCCTGCGGCGCGGCGGCGGTCCCCAGCCGCTTCTCATCTGGCGGCTGGATCGGCGAACCGGTAGCCGACTCCGAAGACGGTCAGCACAAATCGCGGCGAGCGCGGATCCGGCTCGACCTTCTTTCTGATGTTCTTGATGTGAGCGTCGATCGCCCGCTCGTAAGACTCGAATGCCACGCCTCGCACAGCATCCAGCAGCTGAGCCCGAGTGAACACCCGGCCCGGCTGCCGGGCCATGGCGGCGAGCAGCTGGAACTCGGTCTTGGTCAGATCGATGCGGCGGCCGCCGAATCGTGCCTCCATCCGCGAGACGTCCAGCTCGACGTCCGGGCCGACTCGGATCACGTCGGAGGGCGAGCGCAAGCTCTCCGCCCGGCGCAGCACCGCCCGCACCCGGGCCACCAGCTCCTTCGGGCTGAACGGCTTCGTCAAATAGTCGTCAGCGCCGAGCTCGAGGCCGACCAGCTTGTCACTCTCTTCGGTTCGCGCCGTGAGCATGATGATCGGCACCTCACCATCGCGCCTCAGCTCGCGCGCGACATCCAGGCCGTCGAGGCCCGGCAGCCCGAGGTCGAGGACGATGAGGTCGGGACGGCCGGTGCGGGCCGAACGCAGGGCCTCCTTGCCGTCTGACGCGACGAGCACGGTGAACCCGCCGTGCTCGAGGTAGTCGCGGACGAGCTGCACGATGCGAGGCTCGTCGTCCACCACCAGGATGGTCGCCACGGCGACCATCCTAGTTTCAGCCAAGGTTCTAAACCGTTCTTTGGTCAGGCGGTGGCGGCGGCGGCGGTGTAGCCGAGCCGGACGGCTGCTCGCCATGCGCCCGCTTGTGCCACTCCTGCATCCGCTCATCGATTGCCGGCGGCACGCCGTAGCCGTGGCGGCCTTTGTAGCCCCATCCGCCGCCGCCCCAGTGCCTGCGTCCGAAGAAAACAATCCGGAACAGCCAAAAGAGGCCGAACACAACGAACAGGATCCAGAAGAAGCCGAAGAAGCCGAAGGCATGCGGCCCGTAGCCGTAGTAGTAGGGCGGCGGCACCGCTGCAGTACCGGCCGGCACCTGGGTCGCCAGACCGTCCGACCATCCAACGTTGTAGGCGATGACTCCAACGACCGCGAGCACGATCGCTGTCACCACCAACCCGATCAAACCGAAACCGCGTCTCATGAAACCTCTCCTTGGAATGTGATTGACGACTGCAGACCTCATCCTTCCGGCGAGTTGTGAACGCGGTGTGAAGAGCTCGCGAGTTTCCTACGACCAGCAGCCCCAACTGTGCCCGAATGGGGCAATGCTGAAGAGCTCAGAAATCAGAAGCCGCCGATCTCCATCTCCACGAGCTCTGCGGTTCGGCGCCACAGGGCCGCCTGAAGCGCCTCGTCGGTGGCTGACTTCGGCGGATCGATCCGTCGCGTGCCTTTGAAGAACCAGCCGGTGGTGCCGGCATGCGCGGGGGAGATGGCAAGCTCGGCGAGGTCCTGAGCCGCGCGATCCGCCGAGCCTGAGACCAGACGCGAAAGGATGCGGACGCCCCGTGGCGCCTCCCGCATCAGCTCGGAACGGACCAGTCCGGGGTGAAAAGCATTGGCTCGAATGTCCCAGCGCTTCGCGCGCCGCGCCAGCTCGAACGTGACCATGAGGTCCAGGGCTTTCGTTGCACCGAATGTGTGCAGTGGATCGAAACTCTCCTTTGAGAAGAGGCGCTCCATGTCGACGTGTGTAGTCGACGGCGCAGTCACCGTAATCACTCGACCGCCACCTAGCAGCCGGTCACGAAGCAGGTTGGTGAGCAGGAAAGGCCCGAAGTAGTTTGTCGCGAGCATCAGCTCGAAACCGTCGGCGGTTTTTTGGAATCTCCGCACGAAGACGGCGGCCATGTTGATCAGGGCGTCCACGCGACCACCCTCTCGATTGATTTCTCGCGCCGCTAAACGCACCGAGGACATCGATGACAGGTCGACCGGTACGCTCGAGATGCGGTTGTCGGTGCCGCCGAGCTCCTCGACCATTTCGTCCAGGCGATCGGATGGACGAGCCATCAAGACGACGCGCGCTCCGCGACGCGCCAACACGGCGGCGGTCGCCGAGCCAATGGTCCCCGTCGCCCCGCTGATGACGACGGTCCGGTGCAGTGCGATCACGTGATCTTGAGGCTGGTCTCGCAGCAGAACGGGCCGAGGTCGGGATTCCAATGGAGGATGAACGGCCGCGTGGTATTCGTCACGCGGAAGCAGATGTCGATGGGGCCGAAGATCGCGCCATTGTTGAACTCTTGGCGGGTCCACGTCTTACAGCCCTCCACGTCGGTGGCGGGGATCGAGGCGTGCCGGTTCGTATCGATCAGCTGCAAGTCTTCAGGCGAAGCGTGCGTCGCGGTGCTCGAGTTGCGGAACTTGACCGTCATGCGCACGAGGTCGCCCTCGAACTTGATGTCGGTAGCCCAGAGAGTGAAGCCCTTCACATCGACGCACGGGCCGGGTGAGCAGTTCTCCGGCGTCAGGTTGCCGTGATTCGTCACCTGCCCGGTGGTGCGCAACGCCTGGTACGCTGCAGCGCCCACCAGGGCCGCGATGACCAGGCCGCCAATGACCGCACCCGCCAGCAGAAAGCGGCGGATCACAGCTTGCGCATCCTGGTAACACGATAAGTGACGGCGCGCGACTTGAACTGCAGGGTGCCTAGGCGCATGGGCGCCGAAGATCAGTCGAGAGCTTTTCCGGCCGCGACTCCTACTCCAAGCTGGGCGCCATTGGCGTGAACTCTCTCATCGGCCAGGACCTTGCCGTCTTTCAGCCGGATCTGACGGGTCGCGTGCGCGGCGACGTCGAGGTCGTGCGTGATGATGACGATGGTGACCTTGTCCTCCTGGTTGAGGCGTTTGAGGAGGTCGACAAGCTGCTGCGCGGTCTCCGTGTCGACCGCTCCGGTCGGCTCGTCGAGGAGGATGAGCGAAGGGTTGTTCACCATCGACCGAGCGATCGCCACGCGCTGCGCCTGCCCGCCGGAGAGCTCGGTCGGCCGGTGCCGGATCCGGTCGCTGAGCCCGACTCGTTCAATGAGCTCAACAGCGCGAGGCTTGCCGTTCTTTCCGTCCTTCACGTATCGCAGAGGAAGCATCACGTTCTCGAGCACGTTGAGCCCGGACAGGAGGTTGTACTCCTGGAAGACGAAGCCGACCCTGTTGGCCCGCATCCGCGCGAGCTCGCGGTCGCCGAGCTTGCTGGTGTCGATGTCGTCGATGTAGAGGCTCCCGCTGGTCGGCCGGAGCAGCAGGCCCATCAAATCCAGCATGGTCGTCTTGCCGCTGCCCGAGCGGCCGACCACCGCGACGAACTCGCCCTTGGTGATGTCGAGCGTCACGCCGTCGAGCGCGTGGATGACCTCGGCGCCCTGCTTGTAATGCTTCGTCAGGTTGACGAGACGGACATCGGCCATTGCTATTGGTTCCTCAGCGCCGTGACTGGGTCCAGCCGAGCTGCCCGCCAGGCGGGAAGGACGCCGGCCGCGGCGCCAAGCACCGTGGCAAATCCGATGGCGAAGATCGTGAGTGCGGGCGTGAGCAGGAATAGCGTCGATTGGCCGGGCGGAGTGGTCCCGTTGACGATGATGGTGATCGCAGCACCCAGGCCATATCCGATCAGGCCACCTAGCACGCCGATGAGAGTCGCCTCGGTCAGGAACTCACCCATGATGTTGAGAGTGGTCGCCCCGACAGCCTTCTTCAGCCCAATTTCACGCACGCGCTCGGCCACCGCCATGAACATGGTGTTGACCACCGACAATCCGCCGATGATCAAGGCCAGCAGCGCGGCCGCCGTAGTGATGGTGGTGAAGATTGCGCCGCCCTGCTTGAAGCTGTCCACGATCTGGCTCGGCTTGGTGGCCTTGATGCCCGAAACCTGCGCGTTGATCCGGTCCGCAGTTTTGTCCAGATCGCTGAGCGACGTGCCCGGCTTGCCGTAGACATCGATGCCCAGCGCGATCTGTTTGACGTCGATTTGATCCCGTATCGCGGCCGGCAGACTGTCCCTGAGCAGCATCTGACCATCGGCGATGTTGATGTAGGCAAATGCGTCCGGAGCCGTCCGCGTCTGGTTGAGGATCCCGACCACTGTGAAGGTGTGGTTGACGAAGTCGGGCTTGGCGTCGACCGGCTTGACCGGGAGGGCAATTGAGTCGCCGACCTTCTTGTTGAACTCCTTGGCGATCGTCGACCCCAGGACCACCTCGCCGGTGGTCGTCGAGGTTAGTTCGCGACCCTGCGCAATCGTGACCTTTAGAGTGCCCCAGTTGTTCTCCGCCGGGTCCGCGGAGATGATCGTGTCGGGAACGCCAAAGCTGAACGAGGGGGCGGCGCCGGGCTTGGCCTGGAAGCCGTAGGTCGGAAAGGCGGCGGCCACTCCGTCGATCTTCTTGATCTCCTCGACCTTGGAGATGGATAGAAGGGAAGCTGATTGCTGGCCGTCCGGCGGTCCGACCTGGATGCTCGAACCGAAGTACTTGACGCCGCCGTCGAGGAGCGCGTTGAAGTTTTCGGCCATCGCGCCCATCGTGGTCAGCGCGAGCACGCCGATGACGATGCCCGCGATGGTGAGGAAGCTGCGGAGCTTGTGACGCGTGACGTTACGAACGATTTCCATGAGTGGCTGAGGATACGACGCAATTGACTAAGTAGGGGTTTTAAGCGGCGCGGATATTACGCCACGCTTGCCGACCACTCAGCGCGCGGCACCGATATGCCAGAGAATTCACATTCATGAGAGATCGCGGTGTCCAGCCTGTTGCTCCGCGGATTCGTGCTCGGGTTCGCTGTGGCGGCGTCGCCCGGCCCGATCTTCTTTCTCTGCCTTAGGCGGACAGTTCTCCGCGGCCGGCTCTACGGCCTCCTTTCGGGCTTTGGCGTTGCGACAGCTGATGGTTTCTACGCCGCCATCGCCGCCTTTGGCGTCGCCGCGCTGACGACAGCAATCGCGGGCGGCCGGCGGCCGCTGGCCCTGATCGGCGGAGCGACACTCATCGCGCTTGCGGTGCGCATTCTGCTCGATCGACAGCGGAACCCGAGCGAGATACCCTCCACCACTCGTGCAGGTCTCGCCTGGGCTTACATATCGACCTTCGGGTTGACGATCACCAACCCGGCGACGGTCATCTCGTTTGCCGCCCTGGCCACGACCCTCGGGCTCGGCACCGGCGCCGGCCTCGTCAAACCGGGCGTGCTCGTCGTAGGTGTGCTCCTTGGGTCAGCGGCGTGGTGGTGCCTGCTCGCTTTTGCCGCATCGCTGCTGCGCGGACGCCTGACCCCGAGCCTGATCCGCGGCATCAGCACCTTCAGCGCACTGGCGATCGCGATGCTTGGAATGCTGGCGATCTACTCTGCCTTTTCATGAATGTGGAGAGGTCGCGCACCTACACCTGGGAAGACCCCACCGCGCTGCGTGACGCCGGCGCAGCGATGACCGGGCTCGAGTTCATCAAGGCTGTCTTCGAAGGCAAGCTGCCGCCGCCGCCGATCGCTGCGACGATGGACTTCACCGGCGCCGAGGCCGACGAGGGGCGTGTCACTTTCGTCGGCGAGCCGCGTGAGTTCCACTACAACCCCATCGGCGTCGTGCATGGCGGCTTCGCGATGACCCTGCTGGATTCGGCGCTGGGCTGCGCCGTACAAACGACGCTCGCCCAGGGTGAGGGCTACACGTCGCTCGAGACGAGCGTCAACTTCGTCCGGCCGATCACAAGCGAAACCGGACGTGTGCGCTGCGTGGCCACGATCCTGCATAGGGGCGGCCGGATCGCCACCGCCGAAGGCAAGCTGATCGCTGAGAAGACGGGAAAGCTCTTGGCGCACGGCACGACCACCTGCCTCATCTTTAAGCCGTGATCGTCGACAGCTTCAAGTTCCTGCCTCGGACCTATCGCCCCTTCTACGACGGCCGCGGTCCATTCGCAGGCGAGGAGGAGCCTGTCTGGGCACCCTTCGAAAAGCGCCTCGCCGAATCGCGCATCGCGCTGCTCACCTCGGCCGGCATGTACGTAAAGAGCTCGCAGCCATCGTTCGATCTCGAGCGTGAGCAGACGCAGCCTGAATGGGGCGACCCCACATGGCGTGCCATCCCGTCCGCCACGCCTGCCGCCGAGATCGGCGTCGCCCACCTACATATAAATGACGAGGACCTGCTGGCCGACCCCGAGATCGCGCTGCCGATGCATCTGCTCGCCGAGCTCGAGAGCGAAGGCGTTGTCGGCGGCGCAGTTGCCGAGCATCTGTCCGTAATGGGATTCCAGAAGCTGGGCCTGCGTGACTGGAGGCAGACGGCAGCGCCCGAGCTGATCGCCCACCTCCAAGAGCAGGGTGCCGGCGGCCTCATCCTCGCCCCGGCTTGACCCGACTGCTGCGCAAACGTGCCCGTGCTGGCACGATGGATCGAAGCGGCGGGAATCCCGACAGTCGTCGTGACCATGATGCCCTCGGTTGCTGAGGAGCGCCGGGCGCCGCGCGTCGTCGGCGTGGAGTTCCCGTTCGGCCACGCCTTTGGCATGCCGCACGACCGGGTGATGCAGCGGCGCACGCTCGAGCTGGCGTTGCGCGTCCTGGCGGGCGCTTCGAAGTTCGGCACCCGCGTCGACATGGACATGGAGTGGCCGGTCCCGTTGCGGGAGGCCTACCAAGCGTGGCAGCCGAAAGTTGCGAGCCCGATCGTCAGGAAGCTTCTTGAGGCGCAGCGCTCACAGCAAAACAGCTCCTAGCCCAAGGGAGCGATTTTGAGACCAAGTCGGGACTGAAACTGATACCGGCGAGCGTCGAAGGTGGGTCTCATGCTCACCCTTCAAGCTCGCCATCGACTGGACATCCGCTTCCGCGATTTCGCTTACGGGCTCGCAGCCTGCGCCTGGGCGCTCCACGCCGAGCGGCTGACGTCCGAGCTCGAGGCCGCCTGGTCTGCGGGCGGCCTCGGTTTGGCGTGCCGCTCGGTTCGATCGGGATTTCACCTGCTCCTCTGCGAGCTCGCCCTTCCCGCCGGCGCAGAGGTCCTGGTTTCGGCGGTCACGCACCCGGACATGGTCCGCATCCTGGAAGCGCACGGACTGGTGGCTGTGCCGGTCGACCTCGACTTGGCGACGCTGGCGCCGAGGTTAGAGCTGGCCGAGAAATTGGTGACCGATCGCACGCGGGCAATCCTGGTCGCGCATCTTTTTGGCGGCCGCGTCGACATCGAACCGGTCGCAGCGTTCGCAAGGCAGCACCGGTTGCTCCTCTGGGAGGACTGCGCCCAGGCATTTACCAGCCCTGATGACGCCGGCGACATGCGCGCTGACGTGTCGATGTACAGCTTTGGAGCCCTCAAGACGTGTACCGCCCTCGGCGGCGCGCTGCTCGAAGTAAGGAGCCCGTCGCTTCTGGTGCGGATGCGACGCACGCAAGCCACGTGGCAGCCGCAGCAGCGGCGTGCATATCTGGCGGTCGTCCTCAAGTTCCTGGTCTTTCGCGTGGTCACGCTCCCGCTCGGGTACGGCCTATTGGCCCGCGGCCACAAGGCGTTCCGGCGGGACTTCGACCGCCTTGTCAACAGCTCCGTCCGGGCCTTTCGCCCAGGTGAGCTGCTTCCTCAGCTCGAGGTCAAGCCCTCAGCGCCGCTGGTGGCGATGCTTGCGTACCGGCTGCGCACGTTCGACGCCGCTCGCTTGAGCCGCCGCGCGGCGGCGGGCCAATCGCTGGCCGCCCGAATTACATCTCAGTTTGCACACCACCTGGTGCTCCCCGGTCACCGAATGGCGCCGCACACCCACTGGCTCTTTCCAGTCGTCTCGTCCAGGCCGGACGAGCTGATCCAGGCGTGCCGGCGTGCCGGTATCGATGCCGCCCGCGGCGCATCGAGCGTCTCGGTGGTGGCTCCCCCGAGCGGCCGGCCGGAGGCAAAGGCGGCTGGTCGAATGATGGGCGGCCTGGTTTTCATGCCGGCCTACCCCGAGCTCTCACACCGCGCGCTTGCAGGGTTGGTGCCGGCGATCGAGAGCTCGGTCTCCAAGCCGACGACTTGGCCTGAGACCGGGTCGCGCCGCCTGAGGCAGGCATGAAAACGCGGGCAGAGGCGTGGGACCGCCTCGGCAAAAGCTCTTTCCATCTGCTGGTCATCGGCGCCGGCATCATCGGAAGCCGCATCGCGCTCGAGGCTGCGCGGGCCGGCCTGTCGGTTGCCGTTGTCGACGCCGGCGACTTTGGCGGAGCGACGTCCAGCAGCTCGTCAAAGCTCATCCACGGCGGTTTCAGGTATCTGCCCATGCTCGACCTCTCGCTCGTCTGGGAGTCGCAGCGGGAGCGACGCGCGCTGATGGACCACGTCGCGCCGAACCTGGTTCGCCGGATGCCGATCGTGCTGGCTGCATATCGGGGAAGGCCCCGAGGTCCGATGACCGCCGCGGCCGGAGTTCTCGCGTACGGGGCGATGTGCGGGTTCCGCGGGACGGGGGTGGGGCTTGTCGGCGCGCGGGCTGCCGAGCATCTCGTTCCGTCGCTTCGGACAGAGGGGCTCACCGTCTGCGGGATGTTCGATGAGGGCCAGACCAACGACGCCCGACTCGTCCTGGCGACGGTGGCGGCTGCGGCAGATCTCGGGGCGACGGTCGTCAACCACGCTCGCGTCGTCGGGTTTGACCGGCCGAGCGGCCGGCTCGCCGCGGCTTTCATCCAGGGCCGCGAAGGCGAAGAAGCGGTCGAGGTCCGCTTCAGGTTCGTCGTCAATGCGGCAGGTCCCTGGGTCGACAGAATTCGGCAGCTCGAGGACCCCGTTTGCGAGCCGATGGCTCGTCTCAGCAAGGGAGTTCATCTCCTCGTCGATCCGCAGTCGGAGTGGCATGCCGGCGTCGTCGTGCCCATGGAAGGGGGCCGCGTCGCCATGGCGCTTCCGTGGCAGGGGATGCTCATGCTCGGCACCACCGACACCGATTTCGAGGGAGATCCTTCCAGCTGCGCAGTCAACACGTCCGACATTGCGCAGGTGCTCGAGGAGGCCTCGGTGGGGCTGCCCGGCGAGCAGGTCCGCGCCGACCTTGTTCGCTACTCGTTCGCCGGCTTGCGGGTCCTGCCGCTGGGTGCCGATTCGACTGCCAGCGCCCACCGAGAGCACCTCGTTCGCACCGGCCGTTTCGGCATGGTGTCGATCGCGGGCGGCAAGCTCACCACCCATCGCCGGATCGCCGTGGAAGTGCTGAGGCGTCTTCCGGATCCGCGGCTGTCGGACCTGCAGCTCGACGACATCCCTCTACCCCAGGCCGAGCGTGCGGTTTCTGAGCCGTTCGAGCCAGCCCTAGATCCCGGTGTCGTACAGCACCTGGCCGATGTCTACGGCCGCGACTCGGAGGCGGTGGTGCGACAACAACTGCGTCACCCAGACGCGCTGGAGCGGATCCATCCCAAAGGTCCCGACGTGTGGGCGCAGGTGTTTCACGCGGTGGAGAACGAGTGGGCGATCACTGTCGAGGACATCGTCCGGCGCAGAACCACGCTCGCTGTTCGTGGCCTCGCCTCACCCGCGGTGCGAGATGACCTGGCGCGAGTCCTCGCCCTGCCTTATTCGCCTGGCTTGGGTTCGAGCTTGCGATCCAGCTTGATGGACGCGGAGTTGATGCAATAGCGGAGTCCCGTCGGCTGCGGCCCGTCATCGAAGACATGTCCGAGGTGGCCCCCACAGTTGGCGCAATTGACCTCGGTCCGGATCATGAAGTGGCTGTCATCCACGTGCTCCTCGAGCGGCGCGTCGTCGGCAGGAGCGTAAAAGCTCGGCCAGCCGCAGTGCGCGTCGAACTTCGTCTCCGACTCGAAGAGCTTGGCGCCGCAGCCCGCACATAGGTAAGCGCCTGGCGTCGTGGTCTCCCAGTACTCTCCGGTGAAGGGTCGCTCTGTGCCTTTCTCGCGAAGCACGTGAAACTGCAAAGGGGTGAGGTCACGCTTCCAATCCGCCTCGGTCTTCTTGGCTGCTTCGGTCTTCTTCACAGTTCTACTTTGCCACCTTTCCGACCCTGCCAAACTGGTCTTGTGCTGAGCAAGCACGCGCAGTCACGGCTCAAGAAGGACCACGTCATCTGGTTCACCACCTGCGGCCGGGACGCACAGCCGCACGCGGTGCCGGTCTGGTTCTGGTGGGATGGAAAGTCCTTTCTGATCTACTCGGTCCCCGGCCTGAAGGTTCGCGACATCGAGCGCAACTCCAAGGTGAACCTCCACCTCAACACCGATCCGGAAGGTAATGATGTGGTGCGGGTCGAGGGCACAGCCAGGATCGCCAAGCGGCAGGCGCCCGCGTACAAGGTCCCTGCCTACATCCGAAAGTATCGGGACCTGATCAAGGGCTTCGACTGGACGCCGAAGGTGTTTTCCGACCAGTACCAGGTCGCCATCCGCGTCAGGCCGACGCGTTTCCACGAGTAAATTGGTGTCGTGACACACCCACTCCGTTTCGGACTGAAGCTCTCCGGCCAGGACACGACCATCGAGGCATTACACGCCGTGTGGCGCATCGCTGACGAATCCGGTTTCGACCATGTGTGGGACTTCGACCATCTCGCATCGATTGGCGACGGCGGTCCGGATCGGCCGATCTTTGAAGGCTGGACGCTCCAGGCGGCTATCGCCGAGGCGACCAAGCGAGTGCGGATCGGCTGCCTGGTCACCGGCAACACCTATCGCAACCCGGCCCTGCTCGCCAAGTCTGCGGTCACCGTCGATCACCTCTCCGGTGGCCGGCTGGAGTTCGGGATCGGAGCCGCATGGGCGCAGATCGAGCACGAGATGTACGGGTTTTCCGGGCTCGACCACCGCGTCGGCATGCTGAGCGAGTCGTTGCGCATCATCTGGTCGCTGTGGACCGAAGAGCGAACCAACTTCGAAGGGCGGTACTACCACTTCAAAGATGCAATCGCCAATCCGAAGCCGATCCAGAAGCCGTATCCGCCGATCTGGGTCGGGGCATCGGGGCCCACCACGCTGCGCCTTGTCGCCCGCTACGCCGACGTGTGGAACATCGCGGGGGGAGACGGCGGCAAGGTCAAAGAGCTCACGCAAATGCTCGAGGAGGCATGCGGCGCCGTCGGCCGCGATCCCTCCGAGATCCGGCGGTCGATCCAGTTTGGATGGGGTGGCGAAGATCGGCAGCAGCTGGTCGAGCTGTGCGCCCAATTCCTCGAGCTGGGCGTCACCGAGCAGGTCATCTACCTGCGCGGCGGCCGGCCTGAGGCGTTGGCTGAAAAGGTCGCCGAGGCGCTCCCCGACCTGCGCAAGCTCGAGTTAGTCGCAAAATAGGTAAATTCACCTCCCCGCCATGCGGGGAGGTCGGCGCCGGGTGGGGGTCGCACCCTTTGGAATTAGGGAGGAAAAAACCAATGGCTGACAGCGTCTATCGGGTGACCGAGCTGGTGGGGACCAGCACCCAGTCCTGGGAGGCGGCCGCGAAGAGCGCCATCGAAACCGCGTCGAAGTCGCTGCGCGACCTCCGTGTCGGGGAGGTGGTGAGGCAGGACGTGACCATCGAGAACGGCAAGGTCACCACCTACCGGATCAGGCTGAACGTCTCCTTCAAGTACGAGGGCTCGCCTGCTAAGAAAGCAGCAACCCGAGCTCGCAAATAGGGGTTAAGGCGCCGTGGCTGCCTGAATTTGGCAGCCCGCCGCCTTCATCTCCTCGAGGGCCTGAAGGCCGGTGGCCTCGTTGACCGCCGCGCACAGGTTGACCAGGACGCGCACCTGGAAAGCGTTCCTGCGCGCGTCGAGGGCTGTCTGCCGCACGCAGTAGTCGGTCGCGATGCCGCAGATGTCGATGTGGTCGATCCGCGCCTCTTTCAAGACGTTGAGCAGGTCGTGGCCTCGCGCGTCGAGTCCCTCGAAGGCCGAGTAAGCGGCCGCATGACGGCCCTTGTTGACGACGGTCTGAATCAGCTTCTCGCGGACCAGGTTCGCGACGGGCGGCACGAATGCCGCGCCCGGTGTGCCGATGACGCAATGCGGTGGCCAGGTGTTCACGAAGTCGGGTGTCGCCGAGAAGTGGTCCGAGGGGTCCTCGTGGTAGTCGCGCGAGGCGACGACGAACTGGTATTCGGTTTTGAAGTGGCGGATGTGCCGGGCGATCATCGCGCAGACGGGCATCCCATTTGGCACTGGAAGGCTGCCGCCCACGACGAAGTCGGCCTGGAGATCGACCGCGAGCAACGCGTTTCTCATGACCCGACTAGTCCCTCCTTACACTGGCTTTGTGGCCTCAGTGATAGTAGCGGTCGTGCGCCCACCTTTCGGCCTCATTAATCGAACCCCGCGATTGTGACCGCACGCAAACCGGCTCCCTACGGATCCTGGGTTTCGCCAATCACGTTCGATCTCTTGCTCAAAGGCACCGCGCGCATGCGCAACCAGATGGTCCGCTGGGATGGTGACGACCTCTACTGGTCGGAGCTGCGGCCGTCTGAGGCGGGCCGGATGGTTGTCTGCAGGCGCTCAAAAGATGGGCCGATCAGCGATGTGACGCCGGCGGACTTCAACGCCCGTACGCGGGTCCATGAATATGGCGGCGGCCACTTCGTCGTCTCCGGCGGCACGGTGTGGTTCACGAATTTCGCCGACCAGCGCCTCTACCGGCAGGATCGCGAGGGGATACCGCAGCCGATTACCCAGTCGTCCGACGTGCGTCACGCGGACATGGTCGTCGACGAGCGCCGCGCTCGCCTCTATGCGGTGCGCGAGGACCACACGACAGGTAATCCCGAGCCGGTCAACTCCATCGTGTCAATCGGCTGGAACGGCGAGGGCGATGCCATCATGATCGCCACCGGCAACGATTTCTATTCATCTCCGAAGCTCAGTTCCGACGGCGGCCGCCTTGCCTGGACGACCTGGAATCACCCCAACATGCCATGGGACGGTACTGAGCTCTGGGTGGGCGAGCTAGATCGCGATGGCCACGTCACCTCATCGCGAAAGATCGCGGGCGGCGAGAGCGAGTCCATCCTGCAGCCCGAGTGGTCGCCATCCGGTGAGCTGTATTTCATCTCCGACCGCAGCGACTGGTGGAACCTCTATCGGGCGTGGGGAGACGGCGACGAGCCGGTGTGCCCGCGGGCTGCCGAGTTCGGTGGTCCGCAGTGGTATTTCGGCATGCGGTACTTCGCGTTTACCGGAGCCGACGAGATCGTCTGTCTTTACTCCGAGCGTGGCGGCACAAGGCTCGGACGCATCGATCTCAAAGCCGGCACCCTGCAGCCTGTCGAGCTCCTGTACACCGGCCTCAACAGTCTGCAGACGAACGGCCGAAAGGCGGCACTGTTCGCAGCTTCACCGGCGTTGGCCGAGAGAGTCCTGACGATCGACCTCGAGACTGGCGCTCAGGAAGTCGTGAAGGTGTCAAACGCGGCGCACATCGACCCAGGCTATCTGAGCCTCCCGCAGTCAATCGAGTTTCCCACCGAGGGCGGTCTGACCGCGCACGCGGCCTACTATCCTCCGAAGAACCGGGACAGCGAAGGGCCGCCTGACGAACAGCCTCCGCTGATGGTGCGATGCCACGGAGGACCGACGAGTTCCGCGGGTCCGGGGTACCCGTTTGAGAATCAGTACTGGACCAGCCGCGGATTCGCCGTCGTTGACGTCGACTACGGCGGCTCGACGGGTTACGGCCGTGAGTACCGGATGCGCTTGAATGGCAACTGGGGAGTCGTCGACGTGGACGACTGCATCAACGCCGCGCGATTCCTGGTCGCGCAAGGATTGGCGGACAAGAATCGGGTTTGGATCACTGGTGGATCAGCAGGTGGGTTCACAACGCTGCTTTCGCTGACCAGGCGTGATTTCTACAACGTGGGCGCCAGCCATTACGGCATCGGGGATCTCGAGCTGTTCGTCAAGGACACGCACAAGTTCGAGTCTCGCTACATGGACACGCTGGTCGGTCCGTATCCGGAGCGGGCGGACCTGTACCGGGATCGTTCTGCTGTCCGCTTCGCGGACAACTTGAAGTGCCCGGTGATCCTATTCCAGGGCCTCGAGGACAAGATCGTGCCACCGAGCCAGGCGGAGGAATTCGTCGCCGTGTGCAAGAAGAAAAAGCTGCCGTATGCGTATGTCGCGTTCGAAGGCGAGCAGCACGGATTCCGCCAGGAAAAGAACATCCGGCGCTCGATCGAAGGTGAGCTGTACTTTGTTTCACAGATCTTCGGCTTCGCCGTTGCGGACCCCATCGAGCCGGTCAAAATCGAGAACTTCTCGGCCCCGCTCGCCTATCGTTTCGATCGGTAAGTCGGCGTGGCGGAATGGCAGACGCGCCAGCCTTAGGAGCTGGTGCCCGAAAGGGCGTGGAGGTTCAACTCCTCTCGCCGACACCAGTGTCCAGGGCTATGGGACTCCTGATTCCCGCGCCGTGGCCTAAAGTTCAGGGTTCGTGGGAGAAGAAAGCCCGCATGGGAACGGCTCCCGACCCGAGGCTGCGAGCAACGGCCATCACCACGTGGGCGGGTACCGCGTGGTGCGTGAGCTCGAGACCGACAGCCTCGGATCGGTTTACGAGGCTGAACATCCGCGCCTGCAGCGACGTGTCGCGGTGCGGACCATCGGCGCGCACGTTGCGCGTGACGTCAGCTTCTCGCGGCGCTTCCTGCTCGAACTCCGCTCGTACGTTGCGCTCGAACACGAGGCGATTCCCCGCCTGTACGAGCTGGCGTACGAGGGCGAGTCTCCCTACCTGGTCACCGAGATGGTCGCCGGCAAGACCCTCGACGACGTGTTCGAAGCGGGCGAGCGCTACGAACCGCTTGGCGTCATCGCGCTGCTGCGGCCGATCGCAAGCGCGCTGGATTATGCGCATTCACGGGCGACGATCCACCGCGACGTCAAGCCCTCGAACATTCTCCTGGCCGATGACGGGCGCACGCTGCTGACGGGCTTCGGGCTCGGCACAGTTGCTTCTTTCAACAGTGGCCCAGGCGCCGGCGGACCGGTTGCTCCCGACTATGTCGCGCCGGAGCGCTTGGTCGGGCGCGAGGTCGACGGACGCGCTGATGTGTATTCGCTGGCCGCGGTCATCTTCGAAGGTGTGACTGGACGCCGGCCTTTCTTCTCCAAGAGCTGGATCGAAACGCTCAGCCGCCGCCTTTATGAGACGCCGCCGAGCGTGCGCGACATCGTGCCCGACTTGCCTGCCTCATTCGCGACGGTCCTGCAGGAAGCAATGGATCGCGACCCCAACCGCCGGCCGGCCACCGCGGGCGAGCTGCTCGACCGATTGGAGGCGGCGCTCACCTCACCGAAAGTCAGTGCAGACGGCGGCCACTGGCTGCAGCCCGTGATGCATCGCGGCACCGTCGGCCTGAGCGGCGTGCTGGTCCTGCTGGTCGGGGTGGCCGAGGTCGCCTGGCTGCTGCAGGGATCCGGGCTGACCCTGCTCTTGCGCTTCGCGCAGAAGGTGTTCGGCCTGCACTAGGCCTGCTAGGCGTGCCGCCCGTCGATCATCACCACGCTGTTGCATGCGAATAGGCGGTCGACGGTGTAGCCAGGGCTGAGGTTGGTCGGGTCCTGGCCGATGGCGGCCCCGATCTGTTTCACGATCTGTTGAGCCGGCACGTTGACCCCAAGCACGCTTCCGCCCACCGGGATGATCTCGATCGCACCGGCGTGCGCCACCATCAAGACCGAGCCCTTCCAGCTGACTCCGGTGTACGTCCCGGTGCCGGTGACGATTGCGCCGGCAGGTGACGTGGGCGCAATGGTGAGGACCAGATTGGAAAGACCTGACACCTGCATGGCCGCGGCAAGGTCCTTCGCGGAGTAACCATGTCGCACCGCGCGGTTCAGGTCGATGTCGGAGCTGACGCAAGGTTCGACCGACGCCACTGCAAGGAACGGTTCTTCACCAAGGGTGCCGAGGCCGCTGACCCCGATCACGAAGACCTGGTAGATGCCGGGCGGGGCGTTGGTGACCTCCACGACGATCGGCGAGGGTCCGCTCTTCGTGTAGACCTGCCCGTCCGGAGCCTGAACCCTCAGCCGCATGACGCTGCCGGGATAGCCGAGCGACGCCTTGACCAGGCTGCCCCCCGCATAGCTGTACGTGTAGACCTGCTGCTCCCCGTTGTGGAGCGGCGCGCCGATGAAGTCCTGCTCCGTGCCGGGCGTGGTGCCCTTGGCTGCTTCGGCGGAAGCAATTAGCGCGGGGCCGAACGGGTCGTTGGGATCAGGCTGGATGGGACCCTTCGGCCCGATCTTGCCCTGCGGATCGACGGTCACCTGGACGCCTGGCGGCGCGTTTAGGGTCACCTTCTCCCCAGTCTTGCTTGTCACAAGCAGCTCGCCGTCGTAGAGCTTGATTGTCATGGTGCCGTCGGCGATTGTGTAGACCTGGAACTTCGTGCCGCGCACCGAGGCCACGGCGGATTGCCCCGCGACGTCGAATGTCGCGCCCGAGACGAGGTGCTGAACGCTCGTGAGCGTGCGGCCGACCTTCTGCGTGATCTTGGCGTCATGCAGGTCCCCGCTCTTTGTGAAATGGGCCGCGTCAAGCGTGATCTCGGTGTCGCTCGCCAGCCGGGTCAGAGTTCCATCCGGCAGCTGGATCGAGGCCCGGCCTTTCGTGTCGGTCTTGACCGAGTCGCCGGCTTGAACGTTGGCACCTGTCGCGGCCGCGGTGTAGGCCCCGCCTCGAGCGGCTATCGACGCGGTGGGCTGATATACGGTCAACGCCGCGGAGACGTTGACGGCCGCTTGGGCGGACCGGTTGAGCCAGTAGATCCCACCGCCCACGATCACGACCAGGATCAGCAGCACGACGAGCAACCGGCGCAAACCCCGACGGCGAGGGGGGGTGCGGGCGGCTACTGCTGACATGTTGCCTGGGAAAGATAGCCCAACGATTGCTTAACGGAGACGCCTAAGGTCCCTTGCCAGGCCGAGGCGCGAACCCTATCTGTGACCCTCGATCACCATCATTCCGTCGCCCCCAGGTCCGTTGCACGAATACACCCGGTCGACGCTGAACCCGGTGGGCATCGAGGTGATCGACGTGCCGCCGACCGAGCCCAGCTTGGAGATCACCTGGGTGGTCACGTTGATTCCACGCACCGTGACCTGCGTGATCACAGCTCCGAGATTGGGAGTCGCGGCGTAGAAACCGATAGTCCAGGAGATTGGCAGACCCCCGAGGTTGGAGTAGTAGAAGACGCGCGCCGAGGTGGGGGAGGTACCTCGTACCTGCAGCGTGATGCCAGTCGAGCCCGAGTCCGTGAGAGCCTTCTGGATCTGCGAGTTGCTCAAGGTCTGGCGCACGACGGAGCCGTTGTCCACGTTGCCGGATGCGCAGGCGGCGTCGGTGGCGAAAGTGAGCGCGTATGCCTCGCCCGTTGCCGGCACATCCAGAGCGGTCACGACCGCTTTGTAGACGCCCGCCGGCCCGTTGGGGATCTTGATGATGAGCGGCGCCGCGCCCTGCTTCGGGTAGGTGCGTCCGGCCGGGTCGGTCACGGTGACTCGCATCAAGCTGCCTGGATAACAGAAGGCCAGCGTCAGGTTGCCGCCGGCAGAGTTGTACGTGCTCGTGGCCGTCTGTCCGTTGGTCAAGCCTTCGCCGCTCGTCGACTGCACAGTGCCCGTGTTGTTGCCGGCCGAGGCGGACTTCGAGCATTGCGACGTCAAGGGGTATGGGTCCTGGGCATCGGGCTGAATCGCCCGCTTGGCTGAGAGCTTCCCGCTTGCGTCCGCGTCGACCTCCTCATTTGCGTTGAGCGTGATGGTCGTGGCCCCGCTGACGGTGACAGTGCCGTCGAAGACCTTGATGAGGTTTGTGTTGTTGCTGCGGACCAGGACCTCGAACTGGGTGCCTCGGACCTGCGCGCTCACCGAGTGTCCGCCGACTTTGAAGCTCGCGCCACCGGCCAG
This sequence comes from Nitrosotalea sp., assembly GCA_035687505.1. Classification (GTDB taxonomy): domain Bacteria; phylum Chloroflexota; class Dormibacteria; order Dormibacterales; family Dormibacteraceae; genus Palsa-870. The sequence goes on along the minus strand of DASRWV010000052.1, from coordinate 4,445 downwards.
GTGCTGGACGGAGCTGAAGGTGCGCCCGATCTTCTGGTCCACGCTGGCCGATTGCAAGGTGCCGTCCTTCTGCAGCTGCGCCGCCGTGAGGGTCACTGTCGTATCGGGTGACATGCGTACAAACGAGCCGTCCGGAAACTGGATTGCGGCATGCGCTCCGGCGCCGGTGTGGACCGTGTCACTTGGGTTGAGCATTTCGCCTGGAATTCCCGGTCGCTGGTTCACGTCCACCGGCTGGTTGATGACCATCAACGCCGCCGGTGCCGCTACCGCTGCCTGAGCCTGGATCACGAAAAAGTAGTAGCCGCCTCCCGCGGTCAGCAAGACCACGAGCAGAATTGCCACCAGGCAGCCTCCGCACCCGCAACCGAAGCAGCCGCGTTTCTTCGGCGTCGCGGGGGGGACGGATTGCTGCAGCGTTGTTGGGGCCGGCGGTGGCTGAATGGCCATAGGCCGTCGAGATTAACTGCTGGCGGTGCTGAAATCGACGACTAAGCGAGCTGGATCGGTAAGTGTGAAGACGCGCATACATGCCAGCTTGCTGAGTCCGAGCGCCCAACCGACGTAGCCCTCGAAGTCCTCAGTCTGGCGCGCCTCTTTCAAAACCTGGTAGTCGGAGTGGACGATATCGATCGAACCGCTGAAGGTGTTTGCGCCGGTGGCCGAGTGCACCCGCACCATGACACCCGCGGAGCCGCTCAGCGTGATGGGCTGCCCGGTAGCCCCGACCGGAAAGATTGGTGAGGCCTGACGCTTCGCTGTGTAGCTGGGCACGGCCGAGTCGAACTGGAGCACGAACCGCTCATAGCCCGACTGGGTTCCCACCCGGGCGGTGACCAGACCGGCGACCCCGGTTTTGCCACCGCTCGTGTCGGCGCACGCGAAGGCGGGCAGGTTGGTGCCCGGCGGCGTAGGCGGCGTCACGGGAGGCGGCTCGATCCTGGGACCCGACGCCGGGCCTTGCGCGACGCCGGGCGTGATCGTCGTGGCGGCAGGCGCCAGCGACGGCCCGCAGGCTGTGATCAGGATGCTCAGGCAAAGGACCAGGGTGGCTCGCATGGAGCCAATTAGTATGGTCGAGGCCCATCACACGAAGCCGAGGTGGCGGAACTGGCAGACGCGTCGGTCTCAAAAACCGATGTCCGCAAGGACGTCCGGGTTCGACTCCCGGTCTCGGCACCATTGCTATTTCTCCCGCCGCATCACCACGATCTGGGTCCCGAACCGCAACAGCCTCATCGCCGCGTTGACTATCGGCACTATGCGCTTGAAGTAGGGCGGGTACTCGGACGGGACGAGAAGCCGGAAGCCGAAGCGCTTGTAGTAATCCTCGAGCTCGCGCGCGCAGGTCAGGTACAGGACGACGCCGGGCTCGCGCGCGAGAAGCGTCTCGATGATGGCCCGCCCGATGCCTTGACGTTGCCGCGCCGGGATGACGGCGATCGAAGCCAGCTCCCGGCTGCCGTCGCTATGCGCCTTGACCTGGCCGACACCGACGATCGCGTCGTCCTCCGAATCATCATCTTGGGCCACCACGAAATTCGGCCAGTTGAGGCTCATGCGGTTGATCCTCGCTTCCGCGACAAGACGGCGGATCGTCGGCTGATCCGCTTCGATCGCAGGGCGGATCGTCAAAGGCACACGTGCACGCTAGCGTGCCGGCGTTACGGCGAGGGGATGATTCCCGGGATCACGTAGGCCTCGATCATCGCCACCACTCCGACCGCGCTCGTGAGGATGAGGCTGTAACCGATCACCCGCCGGAAGATCTCGCCTTCCGATCCAACCTTGTTCACTCCGGCCGCGCCGACCGACAGGTTCTGCGGGCTGATCATCTTGCCCATGACACCGCCCGAGGAGTTGGTGCCGGCGGTGAGGATGGGGCTGACGTTGCCGAGCTGCTGAGCAGTCTGTGCCTGGAGCGGGCCGAACAGGGTGTTCGACGACGTGTCGCTGCCTGTGAGGAACACACCGAGCCAGCCGAGGATTGCCGACACGAACGGGAATATGAAACCGGTCTTGGACAGAGCGATAGCCATGCTCGACGTCATGCCCGAGTAGTTCATCAGCTGTGCGATGGCAAGGATGAGCGCGATCGTCGCGATCGGAAGCCCCAGCTGGCGAACAGTCTTCACATAGACGGTGATGAAGTTGGCGCTGGTGCGCCGAATCCGCATCAAGAGGAAGGCGATCAAGCCCGCGTACAGAACGAGTGAGCCGGCCGCGGCCAGGAAGTTCCAGTCGAAAGTCAGCGGGTATCGGGTCGGTGCCGCAGCGATGGGCTTCTCGCGGTAGATCAGCGATTGAGGCTGGCCTTTCACCGTCTCATACGTGCCTGGCCAGAAGAAGTTCCAGTCGGGGAACTTGAGCGCCTGCCGGTCCTTGGCAGGGTCTGGGCCAAACCACGGCTTTGGACAGAGCGCGAAGCTGGGTGTGCCGCATTTCAGGTCAGCAGTGATGTTCCACGGCGTGTGAAGCGCGGTTTTCGGGTCATTGACGGGGTGGCCGGAGAAGAAGGGCAGGTTGCCCATCTGGCCGACCAGGATGACCACGACCAGCACGATGTACATCGAGTACGCGGCCAGGATCCGACGTGGCGGATCGATGGCGTCGAAGGGTGAAGAACTCGTCGCCGCGGCAACTCCAGGCAACCCGGATGAGCTGGGGGCTGGGCGGGGTCGCGCGGGAGCTGCCGTCTCGTGCGCAAACTGCCACACCTGCGCCGGACGCCAGAAGCGGAGCAGCACCGCGAGGCAGCCCATCGAGACGAGGGCGGCGAGGATGTCGGTCAGCTCAGGTCCGACGAAGTTCGAGACGAGGAACTGAACGACCGCGAAGGAAATGCCGGTGACCAGGACTGCCGGCAGGATCTCGCGCATCCGCTTCCAGCCGGCCAGTACGACGATGAGGTAGGCCGGGATGATGACCGAGAACAGCGGCAGCTGCCGGCCGACCATGGCCGACAGAGCGAGCGTCGTCGATGTGACGTCTTTGTGCAGGATCGGCGCGATCAGGCCTCCGAGGGTGACGATCGGGATTCCGATCGAGCCGAAGGCCACGGGGGCGGTATTGGCGAGCAGTGCCAGGACAGCAGCGGTCACGGGCTCAAAGCCGAGGCTGGCCAGGATGGAAGCCGTGATCGCGACCGGAGCCCCGAAGCCCGCGATGCCCTCGAGGAGAGCGCCGAAGCTGAACGCGATGAGCAGCGTTTGCAGCCGGCGATCGGTAGTGAGTCGGGTGAGGGAGCGCTTGATGACGTCAAAGTCGCCGCTCGCGACGGTCAGGTTGTGGAAGAAAACGGCGTTCAGGACGATCCAGCTGATCGGCCAGAGGCCGAACGCCATGCCCTCCGTCGCGGTGGCGACTGTGATGCCGAATGGCATGCCCCAGACGACCCAGGCGAGCACGGCCGCGGTGAGCATCGCCGCGAGGGCGCACAGCCAGGCGGGCAGGCGAAGGATCGCGAGCATGACGAACAGGACGTAGAGCGGAAGTCCGGCGACCAGGGCTGACAGCAGGATGCTGCCCAGCACAGGCTGGTATTGCTGGTGGAAATCTAGGAGTATCCCCATCGTCCCCCCTCAAAGGCGACCGGGCCGGCGGCCCGTCAATTCAAACTGAATTGGGCCCCGTTTGCAAGCGGGTCTCACTGAGGGCAGCGCCTGGCTCACCGGGCGATTTTGTGCGCGACTGTTATGGAGTCTGTTACGCCGTGGCCTGCACCGTGTGTTCAGGAACCTTTATCTTTGGCAATCTTGCTCGCGACCACAACAGACCCCACCAATCAAATCGACGCGCCCAACGAGCGCGACTACACAGTTCTCAAGCGCCGTATCCAGGATGCCGGGCTGCTCGACAAACGACCGGCGTATTACGCGCTGAGCATCACTACCAACCTGGTGATGTGGATCTTTTGCCTCGTGGTGCTGTTCACGGTCGGATCCGTGTGGGCTCAGGCACTGGCCGCGGTGGTGCTTGGCATCATCTCCGGGCAGCTCGGCTTTCAACTCCACGACTCGGGACATCGCCAGATGTTCGCTACGCCATGGAAGAACGCCATCGTCGGGCTGTTCACGGCGGACCTGCTGCTCGGCATGAGCTATGGCTGGTGGGTGCAGAAGCACAATCGCCACCACGGCAACCCAAACGACGTCGACCTCGATCCGGACATCAAAGTTGGCGCCATCGCGTACACGGAGGAGCAAGCTCAGGCCCGCCGCGGCGCTGGCAGGCTCGCCGCCATGTACCAGGCCTATCTCTTCTTCCCGCTGACGACGATGCTCGCCTGGAGCATGCACGTCACTGGCCTCAGCTACCTGATCAAAGAGCCTTCGCGCTACCGGCGCCTGGAGTTCGGCCTGCTTGGCGTTCACGCAGTGGTGTACCTCGCGGCGATGGTGTATTTCCTCGGCCCGTGGTCGGCCCTGCTGGTAGTGCTGATTCAC
>DASRWV010000051.1:0-9407 GCA_035687505.1 Nitrosotalea sp. | reverse complement strand
TGCCGCGCTACCTCCCCAACCCTTTCAGGGCCCGGCGTGAAGCCGTCTAGCAAATTGCGCCCCTATTCCCCACGAACTCTGAGGCTGCGCCGTGAGTTCGCGGGGACCCCTATGTGTGCGCGCGCCCGGCACGGAGTGGATTGCGCCTGACCGAACGCCTGAGCGCCCGGACGCTGCTCCTGGGTGGCGTCATGATCGTGACCCTTTCGCTGTTCATCGCCAGCGAGCAGGACCCCGATTTCTGGTGGCACTTGCGTATCGGCCGGTGGATGGTCGACAACGGCCGGCTGCCGTCAACCGACATCTTCACCTTCACGGTGCCCGGCCACGTCTGGACCGACCATGAGTACCTGACGGAGATCCTGATGTGGCTCGTCTTCCAGGCCGCCGGCCCGGTAGGGCTCAGCCTCGCGTTCGGGCTGCTCACCTGGGGCGCCTTCTGGATCCTCTACCGCCAGGTCCGCCGGCAGCCGTGGGTGATCGTGGGGGTCGGTCTGGCGATCGGCGCGGTCGCCGGCTCGCCGATCTGGGGCCCTCGCGCGCAGATGATCACGTTCTTTCTGACCTGCCTCGAGCTGTACTGGCTGTACGGGTACCTGAGCGGCCGCCGCCGAGCCCTGAGGTATTTCCCGCTGGTGATGGTGCTGTGGGCCAACCTGCACGGCGGTTGGGTGATCGGCTTCGTCTGGCTCGGAGTCGCCCTGGTGGCAGAGCTGATCAGCTGGGGCTGGAATCCTTCCAACCCCGCCCACCGCGCGCACGTCCGGTTCCTCGCCATCATCACCGTCTTCTCGGTGGTGGCCGTGGCGGCCACGCCTCACGGCTTGAGCCTCTACCCCTATCCGTTCCAGACGCAGGGGAGCGTCGCCCAGCAGAAGCTTATCGTCGAGTGGTTCTCACCCGACTTCCACCAGGTCTACCTGCGCCCGTTCGAGGCCATGGTCTTCCTGGTCATCATCGGGATGGCGTTGCGGCGGCCGCCTCTGTACGAATTCCTGCTTACGCTGGTTGCGCTCGGGCTCGCCCTTCAGTCGGTCCGCAACGTGGTGCTTTTCGTAGCGGTCGCAACCCCGGTGATGATCAATTGCTATTCCGCGTACTGGAAGGAGATCTCAGCAACGCGGGGCTGGAAGTTCGAATTGCCCCCGCGGAGGATTTTTGCGGTGGTCACTGCCGTCGTTCTTACGGTCATCGCGCTTGCGACCACGTTCCGGATCTACGACAGCATCAATCCCGCCAAGCAGCAGAGCATGGTGAAGGCCGATTACCCCGTGGCCGCCGCTGACTGGCTCGAAGCTCACCCCGAATTTGGGACCAGGATGTACAACCAGTACGGCTGGGGCGGCTACCTCGCGTACAGGTTCTACCCGCGGACCAACCGCAGGGTGTTCATCTTCGGCGAAGCGGCGCTCATGGGCGACCCGCTCCTCAACGAGTACGAGGACGTGCAGACACTGCGATCCACTTGGAAGCAGAGGCTCGATGAGTACCAGGTCGACTACGTCGTATACAACAAGGGCGAGGCGCTCGCGAACGTCCTGGCCACGCAGACGGATTGGAAGCTTGTCTACGAAGACTCGGTGGCGGTGATCTACGTCCGAGTCGCCCCGGGGTGAGGCAATGGCCCTCTCCCCTTTAGGGGAGAGGGATGAAGGGAGAGGGGCAAGGAAAGCAGCTCTAGAACACCCTCCAGATCTTGAACGTGGGTGTGTCGTAGGCCGGCGCGCCAAGCAACGGGGGCGGTGGAGTCTGCAGGTCCGCGGTCCAGACCACGTACCGGATCTGGTTCTGCTGAATGAACAGCCCCAGGTCTTGCTTCCCGGTCAAGACGTCGTACGTCGTCTGGGTCTTGGCCAGGTAATCGAACGTCTCGTCGTAGTGGCCGACGTAAACCGTGTCGCCGCTGTACGCGGGAACGTACAGGCCGACGCCGGGCATCGCGAGCACCCTCCCCGACGGCTCGTTGCCTAACCAATTCAGCCCGTCATAGAACGCCGTGGTGACGTTGTACTGGGGCTGCCCGGCCACGGCGAGCGGGGCCAGCACCAAGAATGCGCTGCCGATCGTCGAGAAGGTGACGTACGAGAAGGGCACGAGGGCTCGGGCTCGGATGCTGCGGAGGCGCGGAACTATCGTCTCGTACATCCCGCGCGCGCCGAGGATCACCAGCGGGAGGTAGATGCCGTCGAGGAATCGCCTGCGCAGGTCACCGGCGGGGTTCGGTAGATAAAGGATGACGGCGAGCAGGACGAGCCACGCGACCAGGAACACGTCCTCGCGGCTGCGCCGGCGCAGCACGCCTGGCAGGCCGGTCAACGCGAGCAACAGCTGCGGCGCGAGGGCGAAGAAGAGGCTGACGGTCTCAGGAGGAAGGGCGTTCTTGGAGTGGAACGTCCAGCGCTGCACCTCGGGATTGCCGACAAACGCCAGATACGAATAAAGGATGTACGGCGCCGGGATGGCGAATGCGATCGCCGCCGCGATCCAGCCCCGCGGAGGGGCTGGGCGGAGGATCAACGCGACGGCGGTGGCGCCGCCCATCAGTATCGGCATCTGAGGGTGGATCGAAGCCTGGCCGAGCCAGCAAAGCCCCGCGACGACCCCGAGGACGAGGCTCCCCCGCTGGATCGCCATGAAGGTGAATGCGATGCCGGCGGCCGCGAACACGCCTGACCACGCGAAATGGGGCAGCGCCAGCACGGAGTAGAACGCGGTCAGCTCCGGCATCCGCCAGTCGAGCGTGTCGGTGACGTTGCCGAAGATCACGGGGTGACCCAGCGCCTGGATCACGTAACCCAACCCGAGACCCAAGGCGAGGAAGAAGAATGCGAAGCGCCTGGCCGAGCGGTCCTCGATGAAGTGGCAGATCATCAGCCACGCCGCCGCCGTCAGGGCGAAAGCCCCGGCCACCCTGGCGAGGTGGAAGGCCAGCATCAGCGGCAGGTGGAGGATCGCCGCGAGGTGGCCGATCACGATCCAGAACATGAAAAGGTAGGCGACCGGGCTTGACTCGGTCGTGTAGCGGTTCTGCCATCCCCAGGCTCCCTCCCACCCCTGGCGCATCTTGGCGAGGTACGTGTTCGCGTCGTCCCCGAGGTAGAAGAAGCCCATGAAGACATGGCCGGGCGGCTGGACTGCGTAGGCATAGAGGTAAGGCACCGCGGTGACGGCGGCTAGCGCGAGGCCGGTGATGAGGGGAAGGCGCCATTCTTTCCAGAGCACTGGCCAGCTCCACCTCCCCATCCGGCCGGCCGCCGCGCTGCCGGCCACCTTCCCCACAAGTGGGGAAGCGACTTTCAATTCTTCCTTCACCTTGTAAGGCTCAGACGCAGGACTGTCCACAGCGCCCGGCGCACCTCGCCGCGCGATACCTTCGAGGCGCCGGCCACGCGATCCTCGAAGCGGATCGGCACCTCGACGATCGGGTAGCCCAGCCGCTTCGTCCGGTGCACCATCTCGATCTGGAACGAGTAACCCTGCGACACGACCTTGTCGAGGCCGACCTGCTGCAACAGCTCCCGCGTGTAGCAGCGAAATCCTGAGGTGCAGTCACGAGTGGACAGTCCCAGCAGAACCCGGCAGTAGACGTTCGCGGCCCAGGAGAGGAGCCACCGGTGAGCAGGCCAGCCTTCGATCTCGCCGCCACGGATGTATCGCGATCCGATCGCCAGCCCGCGGCAGCCGCGCGCGGCGTCGACGATGCTTTCGAGGTCCTTCGCCAGGTGTGAGCCATCCGCATCCATCTCCACGAAAAGGCTCGAGCCTTCGGCCAGGCCGATCCGGAACGCATCTTCATACGCGCTGCCCAGCCCCAGCTTGCGGGGCCGGTGCAGCACTCGCACACCGGGGTCCGCGGCAGCCAGCCGGTCAGCGATCTCTGCGGTCCCATCAGGTGACGCGTCGTCGACGATCATCACGTCGTGTCCTAAGTAGCGCACGCCCGCGACCACCTTCTCGATGTTCTGGCTCTCGTTGTAGGTGGGCAGTACGACCAGGACCTCGGTCGGCTCGGTATTTCGTTCGGCGATGGTCATCCGCGGAACCTGATCCTCACCACGTGCTTGAACATGTCGATCGAGCTCTTGATCGGCATCACCTTCGTCGGCGACGAGTTGCGCCAGACCACAGGCACCTCGGAGATTTTCACACCGCGCTTCTTGGCCCGGTACAGGACCTCGGGGTCGTAGCCGAACCCATCGGTCGTCAGGTGGGCGAAGACCTCGTGCGCGACGTCGGCGCGAAAAAGCTTGAAGCCGCATTGCGTGTCCCAGATGCCGGGCAGCAGCACAGCCTGGACGAGGAGGTTGAACACCTTGCCCATCAATACCCTGTACGCCGGCTGCGAGATCTCGACGCGGGACGCCCTAAGGGCCCGCGACCCGATCGCCACTCCGGCGCCGCCGTGCAGAGCGGCCCGCAGCTTGTCGAGCTCTTCGATCGGTGTGGAGAGGTCGGCGTCGGTGACGAGGATCTCCGCGCCCCTGGCCACCGCCACACCCTCGGCCAGGGCGCGCCCCTTACCGCGATTGCGCGGCAGCGCCTCCAGCCGCACCGATGGGTTGCGTTCGGCTGCCGCTTGCTGAACCAGACGCGTGCCATCGCTGCTGCCGTCGTCGACGAGGATTAGCTCGTACGAGCTCTCCTTGCCTGCTAAGTACCTCTCGATCGCCTCGATGGTGCGGGGCAGCCGCTCCTCCTCGTTGTAGCAAGGAACGACGATGCTCAACTCCACAGGCTGATCGGCCACGATGCGCCATCCTACTTGCCCGCGCTGAGAACCTTGAACGCGTAGACGGGTAGAACAGCCATGCGGCGGATCCTCCACGGCTGGTAGGCGAGCCTGTGCAGCCACTCGAGGCCCGCTCTTCTCATCCACGCCGGGGCGCGCGCTACACGACCAGTGAGATAGTCGAAGGCCCCGCCGACGCCCATCGCGACTGCGACTCCCGAGCTGTCCTTCGTGCGGTCGATCCACATCTCCTGCTTCGGGGCGCCGTACGCGACGAGCAGGACCTGGGTTCGATGCGCGCGGATCAACTCGAGGGCCTCTTCATCGGATGAAGAATCGGGCGAGCCAGGGTGGGCCGCCACCTCGAGCCCGGGATGCTCGGCCCGCAGGCGCGACGCAAACTCCGCGGCGACACCCGGCGCCGACCCAAGGAGGAAGAGCCGGAAACCACGACGTGCGCACATAGCCGCAAGGAACGGAATGAGGTCGACACCAGTGACCGGCGCGCCGATCGGGCAGCCCTGGCGCCGGGCCGCCCAAACCACGCCGGTTCCGTCTGCAAGGCAGAGCTCGGCGGATTCCAGGACCCGGGCGAACTCGCCGTCTCGGCTCGCCCTTATCACAAACTCGGGATTGACAGTGGCGACCAGGTGATGCCCGGTCGTTTCGACGAGCTGCTCGATGCGATCGAGGGCAGCCTGCATGTCGATGCAGTCGACCCTGACCCCGAGGACGCGAACCTGGGCGGTTATTTCCGCAGCAGCAGTGCCGGTCTCGACATTGGCGGCAGCGCGATGCCCACAGTTTCAAAGTCCAGGGCGCTGACGGCGGTGCTCGGCATCGGAGTGCCGAGGCTGCCCGCGAAGTCGGACAGGCTCTCGCCGCCACCCACGCGGACCCGCGTCCAGGTGTAGCGGTCCGCGAAGCTGTGATCGACCGAGAACATCTCCGTGACCGCGGTGCTGTACCCGGCCTGCTTCAGCGCGGCGATCGAGTTCGCGTTGAACTTTCCGGATGGATAGGCGAAGTCGACCACCGGATGGCCGAGGAGATTCTCCAGCCAGTGCTTCGAGTCCGTCAGCTGGTGCAGCGCCGTATAGAAGGACGCATTGCCCCCGACGTTGGCGTGGTCGATCGTGTGCGACGCGATCTGGATTCCGTGGCGGTCCATCTCCACGACCTGCGCCGCGGTCACGTAGCGCGGCTGGCCGACGAAGCTGGTGACGATGTACGCGACCGCTTTGAAACCGTGTGCCTTGAGAATCGGGTAGGCGGTCGTATAGAGGTCGTTGTATCCGTCGTCGAGAGTGATCACCACAGGTCTGGCCGCCAATGGCCTCTGACCCGCGAAATATGCGCGGACGTCGTTGAAATCGACCGGATGGTATCGATTCGCCGCAAGCCAGTCCAGCTGCGCAGAAAAGTCACCCGGTGAGACCGAGAGCTTGTAGCCCATCAGGTCTGAGTACATCGATGGCGGCGGATGAACATAGTGATACGTAAGGATGGGCATTGTGATGTTCTGCCGCCCGACAGGCACGACCTCGAGCGTCGAGAGGAAGGACTCGTGCACGGCGCTCGGCGCCAGGTCTTCGAAGTCGCCGAGATTCAGATCGGGCGGCATGGTCGTCGCCGACACCGAACCGCCCACCTGCAGGATGTATGCAGTAGCCAGCGCCGTCAGGAGCACGGCTCCGGCCCGTGCCCAGGTCCCCATGACCGATAGCTTAGTGTCGTGCCAGTGCTTATAGGACCTGCCGGGTGAGGGAAGACCGCTGAAGAGAATCGCCGTCGACGTCAATCCCGCGACCCGCGCGGTGATGACCGGAACCGAGGTGTATACGCGTGAGGTCTGCTCGCGCCTGGCGGCTGCCGCCCCGGAGCTCGGCTGGCGTTTCTTCGCCTCCCGGCCCCGCGCCGGGCTCGGTGTCGATGTCATGGTGATCCCGTTCCGCAGGCTCTGGTCGCAGGTCCGCCTGCCCCTCGCTCTGGCGGCCGAGCGTCCGAAACTGCTTTTCGTCCCCGCTCACGCGATCCCATTCGCCTGGCCTGGAAAAGCGCTCACAGTCGTCCACGACCTGGCGTTCGAGCGCCACCCCCACGCTTACTCGGCGGCCGAGCGGGCTTACCTCAAGCTGACGACGCGGTGGGCCACGTTGCGCTGCCCCCTGCTGATCGCGGTGTCGGAGTCCACCAAGGCTGACCTGGTCCTCACCTACGGGGTGCGCCCGGAACGAATTCGGGTGGTGCCTCTCGGGGCGTCCAGGCCCTCCTCCGAGACGGCGCCCGCCTCGCGCCTCACCGAGCTGGGGGTGAACGGCAACTTCGTGCTGCAGGTAGGTCGCATCGAAACCCGAAAGAACCAGGCCGCGGCCCTTGCGGCAGTCGAGAAGCTGGACGGAGTCACGCTCGTGGTCGCGGGCCCTGTGCGCGACGCGGCCCTGGCCGCCAAGCTCCGCGAATCCCCGCATTGCCGCGTGCTCGGCCGAGTCGACCAGCCGACGCTGGAGCTCCTCTACAAGCGCGCCCGGGCCGTCGTGGTGCCGAGCCTCTACGAGGGATTCGGACTCCCGGTGCTCGAAGCGATGGCGCGCGGCAAGGTGGTCGTTGCGGCCAAGGCCTCTTCCCTACCCGAGGTCGGAGGCGAGGCCGCGCTCTATTTCCATGATGCTGCGGATTCGGACCAGCTCGCCAAGGTGCTCGAGGTCGCGCTCGGCGACGACAAGCTGCGCACCAGCCTGGCGCGGGCCGCCCGCGCCCGCGCCCAAAAATTCACGTGGGAGCGCACCGCCGCCGGCGTGGCGGAAGTGATCCGCGAGCTCGTCTAACTCTTCGACGAGCGGCGCGTTGCGATCGCTCGATCGATCGCTTTCCATGTGAGGGTCGCCGCCCGCGCCCAGCTGAACTGAGCGGCACGCAGAATCCCGCGCCTTCTCAGGTCGGCGGCCAGGTCTGTGTCGCCGATCACTCTTTCCAGCGCCTTTCGCCACTCATCGGGTCGATCCGCAGGGACGACGAGCCCGGCGCCATCCACGACTTCCGGCAAGCTCGAACGGTCCGAGACCACCACCGGCGTGCCGGATGCCATTGCCTCCAGGAGCGGGAGGCCGAAACCTTCGTACCAGGCTGGATGGGCAAGAACGCGAGCCAGGTTGTAGATGGCCGGCAGGTCCGTGGGATTCAGGCCGTCGAGGTGATGCAGTTGCGGACCCATGCGAGCCATCCGCTCGCGGATCGGTTCGTAGCGCCAGCCCCATGCCCCGACCACGACCAGGTCGGGACGATCGCTCATCATCGCCCACGCCTCGAGCAGCGTTTCGAGGTTCTTGCGCGGCTCGACTGTGCCCACGAACAGGATGAATCGCTCGGGCAGCTTCAGGCGCGCGCGGGCCGCCGCGAGGTCCTCCGCGCTCATGGGTGTAAAGCTCGCGGCGACGCCATGAGGCACGACCTCGATCCGCGACCTCGGGATGCCGAAGATGTCCACGACATCCTTGGCGGTGTTCTCGGAGACGGTGATCACGACGTCCGCTCGCAGCACCGAGCGCGGCACCACGAACCTGGTGCTCAGCGGCTGGCGCGCAGGAAACCAGCCGGCGTTGCGGTAGATCGCGAGGTCGTGAACGGTGATCACCGAAGCGCAGCCGACGTCGCCCAGGGGAAGAACACCCGCGGGCCCAAAGTAGGCATCGGGCTTCAGCTGCCTGATCCGCGCCGGCCACTGGAGGTGACGGCCGATCAGCCGCGTACGGGGAAGCGGCCTGAATGTGCTGTTGGGCACGTGGACGAACGCGCCCGGCGGGCCGAAGACGGTCATCCTGCAGTCGGGCCGGTCGACGGACATCGCATGCAGGATCTGCGTCGTATAGACACCGACGCCGGCGCGCGGGCGCTCGAGCCCTATACCGTCGACCACAATCCGCAATCCAGTCAGGGGACTAGTCCCCTTCCCCACTTGTGGACTAGGGCTGAGTCGCTTCCCCACTTGTGGGGAAGGTGTCCCGCCCGCGCAGCGGCCCGGACGGATGGGGGAGGTGGAACTGGCACTACCTGAGGTATGACTGGTTCCGCTTCAAAACCTCGAAATTCTCCAGGGCCAGGCCAGTTCCGCGCACGACTGAAGTTTGCGGGTCGTCCGCCACCACAGCCGGGATGCCTGTATGCATCGCCAGGTAGCGGTCGAGTCCGCGCAGCTGAGCCCCTCCACCCGAGAGCACGATGCCGCGATCGAAAATGTCGGCCGCGAGCTCTGGCGGTGTCTCCTCGAGCACATCGCGCACCGCACCGACGATCAAGCGCAACGGCTCCTGGATCGCCTCTGTCACCTCGTTCGACGTGACCTCGACGTTCTTCGGCAGACCGGTGACGAGGTCGCGCCCGCGCACATCGGTGACGAGCGGCTCCTTCATCAGCACCGCCGAGCCGACCGCGATCTTCAACTCCTCGGCGGTGCGCTCTCCGATCAGCAGGTTGTGCTTGCGCTTCATGTACGCGGTGATCGCATCGTCGATCCGGTTGCCGCCAACCCGGATCGAATGCGCCACGACCATCCCCGACAGTGAGATCACAGCGATCTCCGTCGTGCCGCCGCCCACATCGCAGATCGCGTTGCCCCGCGGCTCCGAGATCGGCAGGCCCGCCCCGATCGCGGCGGCAAGCGGCTCGTCGATCAACCACG
>DASRWV010000050.1:0-2087 GCA_035687505.1 Nitrosotalea sp. | reverse complement strand
AGGCGTAGGGGGAGTTTGTCGTGAAGAGGAAGCGTTTTTCGGTTGAGCAGATTGTCGCAGCGTTGAAGCAAGTTGAGCTCGGGATGCCGGTAGCGGACCTGATCGACGCCGTCTGCGACCCTAGGCCGCCCAACAGCCGGCGCGCGATCAGGCTGTGGCATTCTTGCGTCGATGTTTACATTTCGAACCCGCAGACGACGGTGGTGGCTCGGAGCGATCACCACGGCCCTGGTCGTAAGCCTGGCCGCGCTGTTGCTGAGACCCATGCTGGAGCACGGGGTGCGAGCGCGGATCGAGTCCGAGGCCGTGCGCCATGGCGCGGTTGCCCGAATCGGTGTGGTACACGTCGGCGTCTGGCCGTTGCTGCGATTGGAGGGATTCGATCTCGACCTCGGTCATGGAGTGCGACTGCACGCCGACGTGATCGCGGCCACGTGGCCCGGCCGCCTGCGACTCGCAGTTCGCGCCGGCACTCTCGCGGGGCCAGCAGGGGTCAGGGTCAGCTCGGCGGCCACTGCCTGGGACATGGCGGGCATTTTCGGCGAGGACCTCCGGCTCACGCTGGTGGAGCCACAAGCCGGCCTGTCAATCCGCAAGCTGGCGTCTCCGGTGGGCAGCGCGTGGAGTATCGAGGCACGTGGGCTCGACGCCGGACGTCTGTTCGACGTGCGGCGCGACGTCCACCCGCTGCTCGATGGTGGTATCGCGGACGGCCGCGTGGACCTTCAGGCCAGCACCGATGCGCTCCGTTTCCACGTGGGCATGGGCGCACACGGCGCGCGCTTGGGAGCGCTGGCGGATAACGCCGACGACGAGCCGCAGCTCGGCGATCCGACGGACGTGACCATACGATTCGATGGCGCCTGGCGCCGGATCGGGGACACGATCGAGATCCCCGAGGTCCACGCGACGGTGGCCGGTGCCGCCCTGTCGGGCTCGATCACACTGCGAGATCTCGACACCGATCCGGTTGTCGATCTCGCACTCGGCATGCAGCATCTGGACTTCGCGCAACTGCTGGGTGCATCCGGGCTCGCGGTGCCCGAAAGCTTGGGAATGGCGCCCGGCGCCGGCCGTGACCTTGGCTCGGCCACGATCGACGTGCGTGTACGCGGACGCCTGGCGGACCCTGCCTCGCTCTCGGTGAGCCAGAAAATCGACTTCAGGCCGCCACGTCAGATGCCGCCGGCAGTCGCGCGCCTGCGCGGCGATTTCATCTTCAGATCCGAAGACGGCCCCGGGCCGCACCGCCCCATCGACGTCTCGCTCGCGTCCCCCGACTTCATCGCCCTTCGTGACGTTCCGCCGCTGTTCGTGCGCACTCTGCTGCTTGCCGAAGACACAGGCTTTTACGGGCATCGCGGCATCGACCTGCGCGAACTACCCGCCGCGCTGCTCACCAACTGGTCGCGCGGCGGCGCCGCGCGCGGAGCGTCGACAATCACCCAGCAGCTGGCCAAGAACCTGTTCCTGTCGCGCGACAAGCAGCTCGGACGCAAGCTGCAGGAACTGGCGATCACGTTCCTGCTCGAGTCGGCGCTCGGCAAGGATCGTATCCTCGAGATCTACCTGAACATCATCGAATGGGGACCGGACCTGCGTGGCCTGCGGCCCGCGGCCCGCCGCTATTTCGGTCGCGAACCCCGAGAGCTGACGCCGGCCGAGATGGCCTTCCTGGTCGCGATCATCCCCGGGCCGATCAAGTACCAGAGTTCATTCGCGCACGGCACGCCGGGGCCTGGGCTGCGTTCGCTGATCGACGAGCTGCTGGCGAAGCTGCGGTCGGTGGATGCGATCGGCGAGGAGGAATATCGGCGAGCACTCGGCGAACCCATCGTCGTTGCCGGCGGCAGGCCGCCCGGATGAGGCTGTATCGCACTCCCGTTGGCGTCATATCGGGACTTATATTGTTTCGTTTAGTAACGTTTTGGGGCCGGTCAGCGATGGGTTGGTCCGTCCCTTTTTCGTTGGGAGAGTTCTTAGTTGAAGGACCGCTTCTGGCCCTGTTGCAGCCATTGAAGATTCCAGAAAGCAGACTGCTGTTCATCTACTTTGCGGACATCCGTCGAGGAGCGGCAGGCCGTACT
>DASRWV010000049.1:0-33635 GCA_035687505.1 Nitrosotalea sp. | reverse complement strand
CGGTGTTCGCGCCCGCATCGCCTTCGTGCGCACGTTTGTAGTCGCGAGCCGGCGCCAAGGCGACGACTTCTTTGCCGTCTGTGACCGCCATGACCGAAAGCTCAGGCCCCGAGAGCAGCTCTTCGACCACGATCGTGGAGCTGCTGCGGCCGAAGCGGCCTTCGACCAGCATCGCGTCAATCGCGGCATCCGACTCCTGGACGCTGGTGCACACGATCACGCCTTTGCCCCGCGCCAGGCCGTCGGCTTTGACTGCGACCCGGCCCACACGCTCTCTCGCCCATTCCTTCGCCGGCGCGGGCTGGGTGAAAACCTCGAAGTCGGCGGTCGGAATGCCGGCTCGCTTCATGAGTGCCTTGGCAAACGACTTGCTCGATTCGATGCGACCGGCGCCCCGATTGGGACCGAACACATTGAAGCCCGCGCTGCGCAGCGCGTCGCCCACGCCCGCGTCCACGGCCGCCTCCGGCCCAAGGATCACAAGGCCGAGCCGCTCGCGCTTCGCAAAGTCGACGATGCGGACCACGTCCGCGGCGCCGATGGGCACGTTGCGCGCCATTCCGCCGGTGCCGCCATTGCCGGGAGCGCAGTAGACGCGCTCGACCAGGTCCGACTGCACGCACTTCCAAACGAGCGCATGCTCCCGAGCGCCCGAGCCCACAACGAGGACCTTCACCGGCGGGTTATGACTCTATTCCCACTCGATGGTGCCGGGCGGCTTGCTCGTGATGTCGAACACGACGCGATTGACGCCCTTGACCTCGTTCACGATCCGGTTGCTGATGCGCGCGAGGACCTCATATGGAACGCGCGCCCAATCCGCGGTCATGGCGTCCTCGCTGGTCACCACGCGCACTGCAACGACGTTGGCGTAGGTGCGAAAGTCGCCCATCACGCCGACGGTCTCGAGTGGTGTGAGCACCGCGAATGACTGCCATACCTGCCGGTACAGTCCGTTGCGCTTGATCTCGTCAACGACGACCCAGTCGGCGTTGCGCAAGATCTCGAGCCGTTCAGCGGTCACCTCGCCCAGGCAGCGAATCGCCAGGCCGGGGCCGGGGAAGGGTTGGCGGTAGACCATCTCCTCCGGCATGCCGAGCTCCAGTCCGACCGCGCGCACCTCGTCCTTGAACAGGTAGCGCAACGGCTCGATGAGCTGGAAGCGGAGCCCCGGGGGAAGGCCGCCCACATTGTGATGGGTTTTGATCTTGACCGCGGTGGAGGAGACGTCGGGAGCGGTCGACTCGATCACGTCGGGATAGAGGGTGCCCTGGGCCAGGAAGTCAATGCGTCCGATGCTGGTCGCCTCCGCCTCGAAGACCGTGATGAACTCTCGGCCCACGATCCGCCGCTTCTGTTCCGGGTCGATCACCCCGCGCAGCTCTTGCAGAAAGCGATCGGTCGCATCGACGTATCGAATGTTCATGTCTAGGTTGCCGTGCATAACCGCAAGAACACGCTCGGCCTCCTCCTTGCGGAGAAGACCGTTGTTCACAAAAACACAGGTGAGCTGGTCGCCGATGGCACGATGCACCAGGGTCGCGGCCACTGCCGAGTCCACGCCACCCGACAGGGCACAGATGACCCGACCGTCTCCGACCTGCGCGCGAATGCTCTCTGTCGCCTCGGCGATGAAAGATCCCGCCGTCCATGACGCGTCGCAGTGACAGATGCCATAAAGGAAGTTGCGCAGCACCTCGCGGCCGCTTGGCGTGTGGACAACCTCGGGGTGGAACTGGATCCCAAAGATGCCGTGGCCGTTGGTGAATGCGGCGACTGGCGAGTTGCCGCTCGACGCCAGCGAGTGAAAGCCCGGAGGAAGCTCGCTGACGTGATCGCCGTGGCTCATCCACACGGGAAGCTCGGCGGCAAGGCCCTGGAACAGAGCGTTCGGTTCGCGCACTGCCAGCAGTGCGGGGCCGTACTCGCGGGCATGCCCGGGATCGACCTTTCCGCCGAGGTGGTGCGCGATCAGCTGCATGCCGTAGCAGATGCCGAGCACAGGGATTCCCGCGCGCAGAGCTTCGGGGTCGACCTGCGGGGCTCCAGCTTCGTACACGCTCGCGGGCCCGCCACCGAGAATCAGCCCAACCGGCGCACGCTTCTTCAATTCGGACCAGGGGGTAGTCCCCGGGACCAGCTCGCAGTACACATTCGCCTCGCGCACGCGACGGGCGATCAGCTGGCTGAACTGCGACCCGAAGTCGAGGATGAGAACGGTTTGCTGATTTTTCAGCGCCGGGACACTCTCCCGCGGTTCGCCCTTCACTGTTTCGCGGTGCTGGGCGGCCGCGGCAGTCATGCTCAGGTCAGCTCTTCCCCATACCCACGTGCTGGGCCTGCTGGAACACCTTGCCTTCGGAGGTGATCGCCGGCGCGATGACCATCTCGACGTGCTGGAACTCCGCGATGTCGCGCGCGCCACAAACGCCGAGCGCGGAGCGCAACGCACCTGCGAAGTTCTGGCTGCCGTCATCGACGCGCGCCGGTCCAAGCAAGATCTCGCGCAGAGTCGCCTTTGTCCCGATGTGGATGCGGGTGCCGCGCGGAAGATTTGGGTCGGGTGTCGCCATGCCCCAGTTGAAGCCTCTCGATGAGGATTCCTCTGCGCCGGCCAAAGGCGTGCCGATCATGACGGCGTCCGCCCCGGAGGCGAACGCCTTGCAGACGTCGGCGCCGATCCGCATGCCGCCATCGGTGATCACCGCCACGCGCACCCCGCCACGCCGCATGTATTCGTCTCGTGCAGCGGCGACGTCAGCCGTAGCCGTCACCTGTGGCACGCCGACGCCCAGGACTCCTCGCGTGGTGCACGCGGCGCCGGGACCGACTCCCACAAGGATGCCAGCGATCCCCGTCTCCATCAACTCCAACGCCGTGTCGTAGCTGACGCAGTTGCCGACGACCACTGGAATGTTGCAGGCGCGGACCAGTTCTTCGAACGACAGCTGGTTGTACGACTTCGATGAGTGGCGAGCGGTGAGCACGGTTCCCTGTACGACGTACACGTCAGCGCCGGCTTGCTGGACCACCTCGGCACGCTCCTTGGCCCGCGCCGGCACCGTCGACACGGCACAAGGAACACCAGCGGCCTTGATCGCTTTGATGCGCTCGGCGATGAGCTTTGGTTTGACTGGCTCGCGGTAGACCTCTTTGAGAACCGCGTTGATTTCGGACTTGTCGGTCGCGGCGATGCGTTTGATGATCGGGCCGGAATCCTCGTATCGCGTGTGGACTCCGTCGAGATTCAGGACAGCGACTCCGCCGAGCTTCCCCATCGCGATGGCGAAGTCGACGTCGACCACTCCGTCCATGGCCGATCCCCAGATTGGAATCGGGAGCTTGAACTGGTCGCCCATCGAAAAGGTGATATCGACCTCGTCGGGATTGAGCGTGACGCCGCCCGGGACCAGTGAGACCTCGTCGAATCCGTAAGAGCGTCGAGCCCGCCGGCCGATCCCGATCTCGAGGCCAGACTGCTCCCCGGGTGTAACTCCGCGGGTTTCGAGCCGGCTCTGATTCAGGGTGTGTTTACTCCAATGGTGGCGGGGTTCGGTCGATTATACGGAATGCCGGCGATGTCAACGCGCCGCCTACACTTTCTTTTCAAAGAGTTATGTATAGAACCCTCGAATACTTGCGCGGAATTTCTGACGATGATGTCAGCAGGCTTCGCTCGCGCGGGATCCACCACACCAATCAGCTCCTGCACCGCACGTCATTAGGCATCGACCGCGAGAGGCTCTCCAAAAAGTCAGGCATCAGCGCCGAGCGCCTGCTCGACTTCGCTCACCAGTGCACGCTCCTCGAGGTGTCGGGCATGGAGCGCGCCCTCCCGGTCATCCGGCGTCTCGGGATCAACTCCATGCCCGATCTTCGCGCGCAAGACGCCCGCGATCTTCATAAGAAGGTGGTCGATGCAGTCGGGCTCGCCGGCGCGCCGAGCTTCTCAGACGTTCAGTACTGGATCAGCCAGGCGACAGCGCTGGACATCGTCGAAGTCGTGGAGACCGCCGTCCCAAGGGCAGTCGTCCAGTAGCTTCTGCTCGCTCCGCGCGAAGACCACCGAATTCGCTCGCTCGAAACGTGGGAACCGCGCGGAAACCGCACTTGAACCTGGCGGGTTAGAGGAAGACACCTCGCCGCAGCTTCAGGTTGTCGTAGATCCCCTGCTGGATGGTGTCGCGCACATCGTCCGAAAGCGCCATCACCAGGTTCTGATCGTCGGCGGCCTCAGGCAAGTTGTCCTCGACATGGATCGGAGCGTGGAACTGGATGCGCCACTTGCTGGGCAGGGGGATCAATCCAAGCGGTCCGAACCACGGCCAGAAAGGCGTAACGGGAAAGTAGGGCAGACCAAGGAATTTAGCCACCGGGGCGAGATCCGCGACCATCGGATAGATCTCCTCCGAACCGACCACGGAGACCGGCACGATCGGAGCGCGCGATCGGATCGCGGTGGTGACAAAGCCGCCACGTCCAAAGCGGCGCAGCCGATAGCGATCGTTGTAGCTCTTCCCGGTCCCTCTGACCCCTTCGGGAAAAACCAGGACGAGCTCGTCTTTCTCTAGCAGCCGGCGTGTGTCGTCGGGGTGCCCGACCGCCTGACCCGTGCGGCGGAGGAACCAGCCCATCACCGGCATCGCCATGAACTGGCTCGCCACCAGCGCCCGGACATGTCGGGGATGGGAATGCTCGGCGAAGACCGCGGTCTTGATCATGGTGCCGTCCCAAGGCAGGACCCCTGCGTGGTTGGCAACGAGCAGGGCACGGCCGGTCGCGGGCACGTTCTCCACGCCGGTCGTCTCGACGCGCCAGTAGTCGCGGTACAGAACCATGAAGACCGACAAGAAGGACTCGGTCCACTGAGGATCGAAACCGAAGTCGTCGACCATGTAGTTCGCTCCCCGGCGCGCAAGCTGACGCTGCTCGTTGATGAACTGGACCACACCCATGATCCGGTTGAGGTCGATGACATTCCGTCCGGTCAGCTGCTGAATGCGCGATGACAGCTCCGCCAGTCCCTGAAGCGCGTACAGAGGTGCCTGCCGCTGTAGACGCCGGACCTGCTTCGGCAGCCGGAGCCCCGACTTCGGGCTCACGATCGCAGCAGGCTTGCTGGCGCTCCGGCGCTGCTTGCGCGTCTTTTGCTGAATCACCGGCGCCCTCGGAGTGCCAATGCGTCGCGGTGGCCGTTGCGGGCCTCGCGCCGCCTGCGCTGGAGGTAAACCTGCAGCTCATATTCCTGAGGCGGCGAAGGAGCTTCGATCACCTCGAGACTCTTACCCCTGGCGAGGCCGTCCATCACCGCGCGCGATGTGAAGGCCGGCTTCCAGCCGAACTCGCGCTCGAACATGGTGGTGTCGGCCACCGAACCGAAGGCGATCACGTCGGCGAGATGGGCCTGGACATCCACGCGGGTGAGCGCCCGGAGCGCGACTCGGGCCAGCCAGTGTCCATACGGAGGAAGAATTGGAGCTGGGCGGCCACCCATGATCGCTATCGCCTGGCTCAGCAGGACAATTCCGTCGGCCGCCACGTTGAAGACGCCTGGGTGCTCGCCCAGGACCGCCCTCACGATGGCCTCGACAGCATCGTCCTCGTGAAGCAGCTGCAAGCGCGGGTCATACCCGGCAAAGGTCGGCACGATGGGGAGCGAAAGGTAATGCGCAAGGGTGGTGTCCTCGCTGACACGGAATCCAAGTCGGAGGACGCTGACCTGGCACGACTCGTTGCGCAGGGCGAACTCGCCGGTCAGCTGCTCCATGTCGAGCAGGTCGCGTGTCAGTGAGGCAGCCGGCCGCTCGACGCTCGTCATGTCCTCGGAGAAGAAGGAGGGATCGCCCGGTCCGGCTCCGTAAATAGCCTGGCTGGATTTCACGATCAGCCTGCGCACCGTGCTCGACGGTCCCGAACAGCCGACGAGAAGGTTCATGGTGCCGATGACGTCGGTCTCATGGATCGAACGCTCGGCGTTGGGCGAGTCGACCATGACGGCGAGATGCACTACGGTGTCGACCCGCAGCTGGCGGACGAGCTTTCCAATCGCGGCATGTCTGGTGTCGGCGTGAACGAAATCCATCTCCTCCAGGGCGCTGATCGGATCGGCGACGTCACATCCGAAGAGGTAGGGCACATGGGGAGCGAGCCGGCGCGCGACCTCAGCGCCAAGTGGATTGGAGACGCCCGTGATCAGAACGCGAGAGAGGCTCACGCCTGGATTATGGGTAAATGCCTCGCACCGTCGTCGCATTGGCCACTCGCTGCACCGCGAGCGCGTAAGCCGCCAGCCGCATGTCGATGCGCTTGTTGACCGAGGTATGGAGGATCTCGTAGAAGGCCCTCGTGATGACGTGGTGCAGCTTCGTGTTGATCTCCTCCTCCTCCCAGAAGAAGGCCTGCAGGTCCTGGACCCATTCGAAATACGACACGATCACGCCGCCAGCATTCGCAATGATGTCCGGGATGAGGAAGATGTTCCGGTCGTGCAGGATTGGATCGGCCTCAGGCGACACCGCCGCGTTCGCCCCTTCGGTGATCATCCGCGCACGAATCCGACCCGCATTTTCCTGATTGATCTGATCCTGCACGGCTGCCGGGACGAGAACCGTCACGGGCAGCTCCAGGAGCTCCGGGTTGGTGATGCTATCGGCCTTCTTGAAACCGCTGACGCCGCCGCGGACCTGGCGGTGCTCATCCAGGGCGGCGAGATCGAGGCCGTTCGGGTTGTACACGCCGCCCTTGGAGTCGCTCACGGCCACAACGCGAAGACCGGCCTCGGCGAGCAATCGAGCGGTGGACCGGCCGACCTGGCCATAGCCCTGCACAGCAACGGTCGGGGTCTCTTCGTCGACATGCAGGTACTTCAGGCCCTCGAGCGTGAGGTAGGTGGCGCCGCGTCCCGGGGCGTCGACCCGCCCTTCGGAACCGCCAACGTCGACCGGCTTGCCCGTCACCGCCGCTGGCACGGAATGACCCGAGTGCATGGAGATCGTGTCCATGATCCAGGCCATGATCTGCGGGTTCGTCCCCATGTCGGGCGCCGGGATGTCCTTCTCGGGACCGATGAGAATCGCGATCTCGGTCGCGTAGCGGCGGGTCAAGTGCTCGAGCTCGGTTAGCGACAGCTTGCTCGGCTCGCAGGCGACAGCTCCCTTGGCTCCGCCGTAAGGCAGCCCGACCGCCGCGCACTTCCAGGTCATCAGCATGGCCAGCGCCTTCACCAGGTCGAGGGTGATCGTGGGGTGGTAGCGGATGCCGCCCTTGGCGGGACCGCGGCTGATGTTGTGCTGGACGCGCCAGCCGGTGAACACATGGACCGACCCGTCGTCCATGCGGACTGGAAAGTGGACCGTCAGCTCACGTTTGACGTCACGCAGGCCGAGGCGGGCGTCATCGGAGAGACCGATCACGTCAGCTGCGGCATCAAACCGCCGCTGGGCGGTCTGGAAGGCGGAAGCGCGGGTTTCGACCGCCATTTAGGGACCTCCGATACTACTCCTTGCCCTGGAGGTGGCTGCACATTAGGCCGCACAATGGGTTCATGTCGCGTCAAAAGGTGCTGGGCGTAGTAGTCGTGGCGGCGGTCGCCGTGGCGACCGGTTTTGTGGTCGCGGGACAGGTCAAAGCGCAGCTGCTGACCCCGTCCAACCAGGTCGCCCGCTACCAGGCCCTGGTCCGCAGCGTGCAGGATCTGGAGGCGACCAACGCCGAATCTCGGCGCCAGATCGCCTCCCTTCGCGCCCAGATCGACGCCCTGGAAACCGAAGCGGCCGGACGCTCCGCGGCGACCCGCGCGTTGCGGAGCCAGGTCGCGGACCTGCGCGCACACGCCGGGCTTAGCGCGGTGCATGGACCCGGCATCGAGGTCGCCCTGGCCAACGGCGCGCCGGGACCCGACACCACCGGGCAGGCCCGGTACCTGTTGAACTACCAGGACGTGCAGGATGTCGTCAACCTGCTGTTCGCGCAGGGCGCGGAAGCCGTCTCCGTCAATGGACGCCGGATCACACCGCTGACCGCGTACTCAGGGTCCGCGGGTCAGGTCATCGTCGACCAGGGGCCGCCGCTCTCATCTCCGATCAAGGTGAGCGCGATCGGCGATCGCAACCGAATGCTGGCCGCGATCGACGACCCGTCAGCGCTCCCTGACATCCGTGCGCGCCAGGTCCAGTTCCAGCTTCACGTCACATATGCCGGCAGCCCGGACATCGCGCTGCCCGCTTACGACTCGAGCTTGCGGATTCCGCATGTCAACAAGAGTTAGCCCTGTTTTACGGCGGCGGTCAACGGGACGAGCGATCAGCGTCTGGCTGATCGCCATGCTGGTGGCGCTCGTGGCCACGGTTCAGATTCGGAGCGAAGCCGAGGTCCAGCGCAGCCTGGTCGGGATCGACACCACGTCGCTCGCCTTCCTGATCGACGACCTCCATCGCGCCAACGACTCGCTGCTGGCCGAAGCCGCCGACCTGCAGCTCCGCCAGGCCACGCTTCGCTCCGGGAACGTCGGAGCGGCCGACCAGGTGCTCACCGACGAGGCCAACCACCTGCGCGCGGTGGAAGGACTCGTGCCTGTGCACGGTCCGGGCGTGGTGATCGTGATCGACGCCGCGGGATTGAAAGCGCTCGACCTGCAGGATGCACTTAACAACCTGGCCACCGGTGGCGCGGAGGCGATGGCGGTCAACGACCGGCGCGTGGTCACTGTGCTGCCGGTTGAACAGACTAGCGGCGGTGCTGCCATTGGCGGCGTAATCGTGGCGCCTCCGTGGACGATCACCACGATCGGCGATGCGAACCGCCTCGCCGAGGTCGCAAGCGTCATGACCAAACAGCTTCGCGCCGACCGGCGCGTGCGGCAGGCGACCTACCGCGTCGAGGCGGACGTGGCGATTCAGTCCGTCGTCAGCGTGCGGCCTTTCGTTTACGCGATAGCTTCTTAACCGGCTCAGCGCCGCCCAACTTCTTCAGCTGTGCGGAGATGCTGTCGAGCCGCTTGTTGATCCGATCGATGTCCTTATGGCTCGGTATCCGCAGCCGTCTAAGCGCACGCTCGATCGTTTCGTCCGCCATTTCCTCGAGGTCTTCGCGCCTGCGCTCCATCTGATTTCTCAGGTCGGCCGGCACGTTGAGGGTCTTGCGCACGTAATCGAGCAGGGCCTGTCCCCGTTCTTGGAGGACTTCTCCTCCTGCGTCGACCAGGCGTGCGGGACCGTGCTTTTCCTGGGAGAGGACGATCTGCGAGAGGATCACCTGCGTCAGGTCATGTCCGTTGTCGCGATCGACCACTTTGATCTCGTGTCCATTCCGCACGAGCTCGGCAATGCTCTCGAGTGTTACGTAGTGGCTCGTACGCGTGTCATAAAGCTTGCGATTCGCGTACTTCTTGATAAGGTGTCTCTCAGGGGCTGTCGTCACGGCCGGGCCCATTCTAACGCGGTGCGTTAGGCACCCTGCCCGGCGGGGTTAGTGGAGGTTCGATGCATGGCAACCAGGAAACGGGCGTCATCTCGATCCAGGCAGACGGGCCTGGTCGGCCGAGCGGTGAGAGCCGGCCGAAAGGCACTTCGCCAGGCCGAAAGCCGAGTCCCACCCGATGTGCGCAGGCAGGTGGAGCGCTCGATCAAAGATGGCCAGAAGACGCTCAAGGCTGCGATCGACCAGCTCCAGGTCCAGATCCGCAAAACCGCCAAGCAGGCCGACGTGGACAAGGCTCTGAAGCGCCTCGAAGGGCTCAGCAAGCAGGTGCAGCAGATCGCGCGTAACGCTGCGACGGGCACTCCGGCTCGCCCCGCGCGCCGCGCGACGAGCACTGCCAAGCGCGCAACCACGCGACGGAAGCCCGCCACGCGCAAGGCGTCTACGCGCAGCTCGGCCACTTCGGCAGGCGTGGCGGCGGCGCCGAAGCCTCGGCGTGCACCGGTGCGTCGCAGCCCGAAACGAGCCGTCCAAACGCCACCCACCCCAGAGCCCGAAACGACTTCCGAGTTCGACCGGGGTGGTTACTCGAGCTAAATCCGTCCGAAAACCCGGACTCCGCCGACGAAGACAGCTGCTGGGCGGAGTCCGGGGCGGCTCGACGCTGAAGCCTCCACCGGGTCGTGTTCATAAACCTGGAGATCCGCCAGCATTCCGGGCTCCAGGGTCCCCTTGTCGGATTCTTCGAAGCTCGCGTACGCGCCGCCCGATGTGTATGCCTTCAGCGCGGCAAGCAGATTGATCCCGTTCACCTGGTCTTCCACCGCGACTTGAATGCCAGGCCACGGGTTGGGATCCGCGGCCACCGGAAGGTCCGAGCTGAACACCAGAGGAACGCCGGCGCGCAACAATCGCGCATGAGGCGCGAGATCTGCCCGGTCTCGTACCGGGAAGAAGATCGCGGACGCAACGCGTCCGAAGCGCGCCGCCATCGGCTGCATCACTGCCACCATCCCGAGCTTCGACATCCGAGCCTGGAGATCCGGCGGGCAGATCGTGCAGTGCTCCACCCGGTGACGCAGGTGTTCTCCACCCGCGGCCTCCACCGCGTCGCACATCGCTTCGATCGCCGCATCGCCGATCGCATGCGCGGCGACTTGCAGACCGGCACGGGTCGCCCGATCAACCAGCTCGCGCAACTCCGCGGGTGTCGTGCGCCAGGTCCCTCCGCCCGATCGCATTGCCACACGCTCGGCGCCGCCGTCGACGAACACCTTGATCGGGCCCGCTCTTACGAGCCGGCCGCCGAAGGCCGCCCGAAGGCCGAGGCTCGACGCCGCTTCCAGGAGCTCCCACGAGAGGAACTCGTTGACGCGGACTCGCAAAGTGCCGTCATCCTCGAGCTCCTGGAAAGCGCGGAGGTCGTCGGCGAATCCGCGGTTTACCGCCGCGCCGACGGACGTGATGCCGCGCGAGAGCAGCAGGCTTTGCGCCTGGAGAATGCCTTGCTTGCGCCGCTCCAGGCTCGGCGCAGGCTGCACATCCGCGACCAGGCGCATCGCCGACTCGAGGAGCAATCCGTTCGGCGTGCGGTCGGGGTCGCGACCGATCCGGCCGCCATGCGGGTTCTTCGTCTCGGCGGTGATTCCCGCCGCGGCCAATGCCGCGGAGTTCGCCACGCGCGAGTGCCCGCCGCGTTCGTCGATGAATACAGGGCGCCGGCCAGTGGCCTGATCCAGCTCGGTCCGGTGCGGCTGGCGGCGCTCAACGAGCTCGTCCGCCCTGTAGCCCATCGCCAGCTGCCACTCCCCGGGTTTGAGCGTGCGGGCGTGCTCCTTCAACCGCTGCGCGATCTCGGCCACGCTCCGTGAGCCGCCCAGGTCTGCCCCGAATCGGGTGAGCCCGTAATAAACGACATGCGCGTGCGCGTCGTTGAAACCGGGAAGCACCGTTGCTCCGGCGAGCTTCACCACGTGCGTTCCGGGTTCGCGCAGGCTCATCAGCTCCGGGCCGCCGGACGCGACCACGCGACCGCCGCCGATCGCAAGGTGACTATGGGGCTTGAGGCCGGCACGCCCGAGTGCGCGGATGCGGCCGCCCGCAAATATGAGCTGTGTTTTCAAGCCCGGTTAGATTAAGCGTGTGACGGCGATCGACCTTCGTTCAGACACGGTGACCATGCCGACGCCGGAGATGCGCCGGGCGATGGCGACTGCGCCTCTGGGCGATGACGTTTTCGGTGACGACCCCATGGTCAACCAGCTGGAGGAGGTGTCGGCCGCGCGCCTCGGCAAGAAGGCGGCGGTGTTCGTGCCGAGCGGGACCATGGGCAACTTGGTCGGAGTCGCGGTCAGCGCCCGTCTCGGCGAGGAGATGATCGCCGACGCTGATTCTCACGTCTTCTTATATGAGGGAGCCGGCGCGGCGAGCATCGCCGGAGTCCAGGTCCGCCCGGTGACGACCGAAGGCGGCGTCATGACGCCGGCGCAGATCGAGGTGGCCATCCGGCCGCGCGACGACGTCCATCAGCCGCTCACCGCGGCCGTCACCTTTGAAGACACTCACAACGTTCATGGCGGAGTCATCTGGCCGCTGGCCGACCTCCGCGTTGCGTCTGACGCGGCGCGAGCTCACGGTTTGCGAGTGCACCTCGATGGCGCCCGGATCTTCAACGCCTCCGTCGCAAGCGGTGTCGACGTTGCCGACATCGCCGCGTGCGCTGACACAGTCACGTTCTGCATTTCCAAAGGCCTGGCCTGCCCGGCGGGAAGCGTCTTCTGCGGCGACGCCGAATCGGTCGAGCAAGCTCGACGTTGGCGCAAGCGGCTTGGGGGTGCGATGCGTCAGGCGGGCGTCCTCGCGGCGACCGGGCTGATCGCGCTCGACACGATGGTCGACCGCCTGGCCGAAGACCACTCGAACGCCCGGACTCTGGCGGAAGGGCTGGCGGAGCTGCCCGGGGTCCGGTGCGACCTGTCCCGAGTGCAGACCAACCTCGTGTACTTCGACCTGGACCGGATGACCGGCGCCGACTTCGAGGACGAATGCCGCAAGCGAGGCCTCCTGGGCGGCGCGACCGGCTCACACAGAGTGCGCTTCGTCACGCATTACGGCATAACTGCCGACGACATCCAGTCCACGTTGAAGATCTGCGAGGAGGTCTTGAGCGCGTGAGCGCACGGCTCTCGCCGGATGGCATGTTCTATTGGGACGGCCAGCAGTGGTTGAGCACGCTATCCGCCGACGGCAGGACTCGATGGAACGGAACGGCCTGGGTTCCGGCGAGCCAACTCACTGGGCCGCTTGCGTATCAGCAACCTTCGCGCCCCATGCGCGAAGCCACGTCGTGGACGCGGCCGCTGCAGTACACGGTCGCGGGCTTTTATGCATTTCAGGCGGCGTATTCGCTCTCGCTTCCTTTCTGGATTGGTGGGCCGATGGCCAGGGCGATGACGCAGAGCATGAACGAGAGCATGCAGCGCCAGCAGCAGCTCAACCCGGCCGCGAGCCCGCCTCCGGCGGGCTTCACCGATGCGATGAGCACGATGCTGACGTCGGTGTTGACCGTGTCCCTTTGGCTGGCGGCAGTGTTCGGCGTGGCGATCGGCGTGGTCGCGATCATCGGCGCTTTGAAGCGTTGGAACTGGGTCTACTACGTCGTCTTGGTGCTCCTCGGATTCTCCGCGCTCTCTTTGCCGGCGAACTTGCTCAGCATCGTCGGTGGATCGGCGACGAGGGCTTTCGGTGGAGTCAGCATGCCGTCATGGACCTACGAGTTGGCGATTGCCGTTGGGATCCCGGCCGCCGCGCTCTTCGTCTGGATGCTCATCGCGCTCGTGAAGCGGGGTCCTTGGGCGATGCGGAAGGTGGCCCCGACACTCAGCTGAGAAGGGTCGCCAGCAGCTTCGGGTCGAGGTTGCCCCCGCTCACCACCGCGGCTGTTGGTGGTCCTGGCTCAAGCTGCTCTAGCGCGGCGTAGGTCAGAGCTCCGGCGCCTTCGGCCACGACCTTCGCGCTGGAGGCCAGCTCCGGAATGGCCGAGCGCAGCCTCGGTTCGGGCACCGTGAGCCAGCGGTCCACGCACTCCCTCAACAGTTCAAGCATCCTCGGGTCGACAGGGGCAGTAGTTCCGTCCGCGATCGTGTCCGGCTTCATGGACACCGGTCCGCCTGCCGCCAGGCTGCCGGTCCATGACGCGTAGCCATCCGACTGCACTCCGATCACCTCGACCTCCGGTCGAAGTCCCTTGATCGAGGAGGCAACGCCGCCGATCAACCCACCACCGCCAACCGGCACCAGCACCCGTGCGAGGTCCGGCACGTCCTCCAGCAGCTCCAGCCCGAGACCGCCATGGCCCGCCATCACCTCGGGTTCGGCAAATGGATGGATGAAAGTTTCGGGCTCGTTGGTCCAGCCTTCGGTCGCCATCCACTCGAGGATCGCGTCTCGCGTCATCAGAACCGGCGTCGCGCCCCAGCGCTTGACACCGTCGAGCTTGAGCGGCGGGGCCGTGTCGAACATGAACACACGGCACGGGACTCTCAGCGTCTTCGCGACGTAGGCGCAGGCTTGCGCCGCATTGCCGGCACTGACGGTGATGAGCCCCTTTCGAAGCGTCTCCGGTTCGAGTGCGAGCGCCGCGGCGAAAAAGCCGCGGACTTTGAAGCTGCCTGTCGGCTGGAGGCACTCGAGTTTGAGCAGCGCGCCCTCGACCGGCACCAGGGGCGTTCGCAGGACGTGTGGCCGCGCGCGTTCGGCCGCAACCCGAATCCTTTCGATGCTAATCATCCTGGACACCGGGATAATCGTAGGGATGCCCATCTACGAGTACCAATGCGAGGCATGCGGCAAGCGTTCGTCGGCACTGCTCTCGAGCTACTCGACACCCGACCCGGCCTGCCCTCACTGCGGCAAGCCATCGCTGCGACGCCTGGTCTCGACGTTCGCCACAGTGAGCTCGAGTGAAGGCGATGCTGGCGACGGTTTCCGTGAGGGCGGCGGCGATGACATGGGCGGTGGTGATGACTTCGGCGGGGGCGACTATGGCGGTGGCGGTGGCGGCGACGACGACGATTACTAGCCGGTAAGCCCCAAAACTTCGTTGGCGGCTCGGATCAGCTCGCTGCGGTGCGCTTCGTCGTGCGCAAAGATCCTGAACAGGGCCATGCGCACCGGCAGGCGTTTGAACAAGTCCAGGACGCGGCTCTGCTGGTAGCGGTCCTCGAGCGGCTCGTACAGCAGGATGTCAGCGGTCTCGGTCATGGGGTTAAACGCGCGCGACTCCTGGGCGGCCACGTCGACCTCGAACACGATGTCGCGAAGTTTTTGCGGTAGGCGCTCTCGCAGCTGGCTAGCGAACTGCTCGCGGGTGACGCTCAGCGCACCGCTTGGAATCTCCCGCGCGTCCGTGTGTCCCTGGTAGATGAGCTTCCACTTGAGTCTGCGCGCTACCACGTCCCCCCATGCGGCTCCAAGTTCACGCTGCTTGGCGTCGCCCTGGCCGAGACCCCAGCGCTGGACGTCGGTCAGCAACGACCACTCGGTGAGCTCCTGGTACTTGTCGAGCAGCTCGAGAGGGTTGCCGCCCAGGAGGACCTCGAGCGTCGGTCGAAACACCTCACGCAGCTGCAGGTCGATGCGGCGAACCGTTCGGTGGAAGTAGACCTGGTGGTAGAGGTACAACCTCGCGTTGAGGAACATGTACAGGGCCTCCGCGGCGTGGGAATGCAGTGTCAGGCCGCGTTCCGAGATGAACGAGTAGTGAATGATCCGCTGCACGTCGACCGGGCCTGTCGCGACGCCACATATATAGGAGTCGCGAGGGACGTAGTCCATGTTGTCGGCCGAGTAGGCGCCGACGAGGGCCGGCTTCAGGGCTGCCAGCCAGGAGGGCGCATGGAATCCCTCCAGCTCGGCCGACGACATGAGATAGGCAACCCACTGCGGGTCGATCCTCTCTCCGGAGCCGAAGTCGGCGGTGGGAGAGGCGCCGAGGGACCCGATGTGGTCGGCGAGGGGACCTGTGATGAGCGTCCGCCCGATGACCTCGTGGTCGATGCCCCACGTGTCGAGGTAGTTCTCATCGAAGAAGTGGCCAAATGGCCCGTGGCCAACGTCATGTAGCAGGCCCGCGATACGCATCGTCTCCTCGACGAGTTGCGCTGAAGGGGTTCCGTCGCATGCCGCGCTCAGCGACGGATAGAGGTGCCGCGCCCATTCTCCCGCGAGGTGCATGGAGCCGAGTGCATGCTGGAAACGCGAGTGCTCCCCAGTGGCGAACACCCACCAGGCGCTCTGCAGCTGGTGGATGCGACGAAGACGCTGCATCCATGCGGTGTCGACGAGGTCCTGCTCCGACGTCTGCCCGGCCACGCCCCCGGGGCCGCCCTTCGTGATGCGAAGGTATCGGTAGATGGGATCGCTGGACAGGTTGACTCGCGAATACTCCGCCGGGGGATGCGCCACCCGGCGATTATCCCCATGAGCGCCGGTCTCCAGCACGGTATCGACCTCTTTAACAGCGGCAGGTACTGGGACGCGCACGAAGCGTGGGAGGAAGCCTGGATGCCCGACCGCAAGGGATCCGACGCCGGCTTTTACAAGGGGCTGATCCAGATCGCGGCAGGGTGCTTGCACTACGGCCGGCACAACCGCCGGGGTGCGGTGAACAAATGGCGAAGCGGCGCCGACTACCTACGCCCGTATCTACCAGAGAACCATGGCGTTCGGCTGGCGCCTCTGGTGGCCACGGTTGACCAGTTCCTCGAAGCGATGAAACCGCTGGAGTGGCCGGAGTTGACCATGCCTCAGATCGTTCAGGAAGACTGACGTCGCCGCGGAGAGGAGAGGGTCCCTCTCTGGGGAGCAATCAGTGAGTCCCATCCTCATCGCCGCTTGCGCGCGACGGCTGTCCTCCCCCGCGATCTCAGGAATAGGGAGGGAAGCGGCGGCCGGCGGCCGATTCGATCAGGCCGCCGTGGCCGAGACGCAGCAGGTCTTTGGCATCCGCCCGGCCGTACGCGAAAACGAAAGGCAACAGCAGGTCGAGCGAGCTGGACCGGCCGAACCCTGCGCACGATGCGACCCCGACGACGGCGGCTTTGCCAAGCCGTCCCAGCCAGAGCATGCTGCCCGGGTGCATCGGCGCACCGAGCTGCAGCAGACGGCCGCCGACCCGGGTGAGCTCGGCGTAGGCAGGGTCCAGGGGGTCGATCGCCGAAGCGCCGGCGAACAGGACGAGCTGCGCGCCCAACTCGACCGCTTCGTCGTAGGCCGCCCGGACCGCGTCGCCAGTACGCGCCACCTCCCGGACACCCAACACCTCCGCGCCATACCAGCCGAGCTTTGCCGTCACCGCGGCGCTGAATAGCTCACGCGCCTTCGGCTTTAGGCGCTCCGTCGCGACGACGAAAGTCTTCAATTGGCGGAAGGCGACCAGCTCAACGACGGGACCCTTGTCACGCGCCAGCTTTTCAGCCGCTTCGATGAGGGTGCCGGGAACGGCCACGGGTGTCACCTTGCAGCCGGCGACCTCCTCTCCTTCCGCCACCGCCTGGCCATCCATCAGGGTGAAGACCGAGATGTAGCCGAGGGCGTTGATTGCGTCTACCAGGGCGGAGTTCACGCGGACCAACCCGCGATGCTGCGCGATCAGTCGCGCCTGGCTCTGGACGGGACCTTGCGTGGTGAGGCCGGGACCCGACAGGGCGGCAGCCAACCGTCGCGCGGCCTCGTCCTCGTGTACGTCCCCAGGCTCGAGCTCGACCAGGTGCACCTCGCCAGCCTGGCGGACGCGCTCGAGGTGCCGGCCACCCAAAATCGTTCCCTTGCGCAGGTCTGGGCCGAGGTCATGGACCAGCACCCGGCCGTCGACGTCACGTCCATGAGCGCTAGCGCCCTCCAATCGAATCGCCTTCACTTGATGCCAGCATAGATACGACATGGGGACGACTAGGCCGAGCGTCCGGCTCTACAACACCTTCACCCGCACCAAGGAGGAGCTCCGGCCGGTCCGGGAACGAATCGTGACGATCTATTCCTGCGGTCCGACGGTCTACCGCTTCGTCCACGTCGGCAACCTGCGCACCTTCATGATGCCGGACCTCCTGTGCCGCAGCCTCGAATACCTCGGCTACCAGACCGAACAGGTGATGAACATCACCGACGTGGGTCACCTTGTAGATGACACGTTCGACCGCGGCGAGGACAAGATGCTCGTCTCCGCCCGGCTGGAGAACAAGTCACCAGCCGAGATCGCCACTTACTACACCGAAGCATTCATGGACGACGCCGCCAAGCTAAACATCCGCCGCGCGGCGCAGTACCCGCACGCGACGCACTACATCCCGCAGATGATCGACCTGATCACCGTGCTCCTCGGCCGAGGCCATGCGTATGAGGTCGGCGGCACTGTCTACTACGACATCGAGAGTTTTCCCGCGTACGGCAGGCTGTCGCGAAACACGACCGACAAGCTGCTCGCCGGATCACGCGGTGAGGTCGATCCGCGGAAGCGACATCCGGGCGATTTCACACTCTGGAAAGCAGCCGGCGAACATCGACTCCAGGTCTGGCCCAGTCCTTGGGGTCCAGGATTTCCTGGCTGGCACATCGAATGCTCGGCGATGTCGATGTCGCTCCTCGGAGATCGATTCGACATCCACACTGGCGGCTCGGACAACGTCTTTCCGCATCACGAGGCGGAGATCGCGCAGAGCGAGGGTGTCACCGGCCATCGGGTGGTCAGCTGCTGGATGCACGGAGGACTGCTCATGCTCTCAGGCGCCCGGATGGCCAAGTCCGCCGGCAACTTCTTTCGTATCTCAGAGCTGGATGAGAAGGGGTTCGACCCGCTCGCGTTTCGCTACCTCGCCCTGCAGGCCAAGTACCGCACCAAGCTGAACTTCACGACCGAGCTGCTGGCGGGAGCCGATCGGGCGCTCACGCATCTCCGCGAACGCATCGCAGACTGGTCGAGCAATCCTCGACCCGACGATGCGATGGAATCAAAAGTCGAACGCTTCGAGACTCGCTTTCGCGCGGCGATCGCCGACGACCTGGACCTGCCCTCGGCGATGGCGCTCATCGCCGAGCTCTCCCGCTCCGACGTGCCTCCAAGCGCGAAGGCGTCGCTGCTCCGTTCTTGGGACCGTGTCCTCGGGCTCGACCTGGACCGCGCCCAACCGCCCGCCTCGCTGCCGGATGGCGCCTCCTCCCTGCTCGAGTCTCGGGAGAGAGCGCGCGCGGCAAAGGACTTCGTCACATCAGATCGCCTGCGGGAAGAGCTGGCGGTCCTCGGTATCGCTGTCACGGATACAGCCGAAGGGCAACGCTGGCGGACGACCAAACCGCCCCTCTAAAGCAGCAGCGCCCCCAGTCGCTTGACTCCGAACGAATGTTCGTCTACCCTCCCCTGGCACCATGGCGAGCCTCCCTTCATTCCACTCGGCCGACTTCCAGGGGGAGATCACGCTCGACCACGTAATTCCTGAAACCGCGGCGAATTTTGCCCCTCTGCCACCCGATCTGCGCCCGGAGCTCGTCACAGCGCTGGCCGGGCGGGGCATTCACCGCCTGTACACGCACCAGGCCGACGCGTACTCAGCAGTTCGGCGGGGCCGGCACCTGGTTGTGGTCACGCCGACGGCGAGCGGAAAGACGCTTTGCTACAACCTCCCTGTCCTGCAGCGGCTGCTCGAAAGCCCGGAAAAACGGGCCCTGTACCTGTTTCCGACCAAGGCGCTGGCGCAGGACCAGCTGGCAGAGCTCAGCGCGCTGAAACACGGACTGCCGATCGAGCTCCGCGCCGATACCTACGACGGCGACACCCCTCCGGGCCGCCGCACAGCGATCCGGGAGGGCGGGCATGTCGTGATGACCAACCCGGACATGCTCCACGCCGGACTTCTGCCGCATCACACGAGATGGCGACGCCTCTTCTCGAGCCTCGAGTTCGTGGTCATCGATGAGCTGCACACGTATCGCGGGCTGTTCGGAAGCCAGGTCGCGAACGTCATCCGGAGGCTGAAACGCATCTGCGCCTTCTACGGCTCCACGCCGACGTTCATCTGCGCGTCGGCCACCATCGCCAACCCGCTCGAGCTCGCGAGGCGATTGCTGGAGGAGGAGAACGTCGAGCTCGTGGAGCGCAGCGGCGCTCCCCGTGGGGAACGACGCCTCGTCTTCTACAACCCGCCGCTGGTGAATCGCGAGTTGGGCATCCGCCGCAGTTCGATGCTCGAGGCTCGGCGGATCGCGGCG
Organism: Nitrosotalea sp.; assembly: GCA_035687505.1. GTDB lineage: Bacteria > Chloroflexota > Dormibacteria > Dormibacterales > Dormibacteraceae > Palsa-870. The sequence goes on along the minus strand of DASRWV010000049.1, from coordinate 13,958 downwards.
CCATGGATCCGCTCGGGCGTGCAGACCATCGTCTTCTGCCGCAGCCGGCTTCAAGTCGAGGTGATGCTCAGCTATCTGAGACAGGACCTCGCCCCGCGTCTTGACGCCCTTCAGCGTGTGCGCGGTTACCGGGCCGGTTACCTGCCCCTGCACCGGCGCGAGATCGAGGCAGGCCTGCGTCACGGACAGATCACCGGTGTAGTGAGTACCAACGCGCTCGAGCTCGGCATCGACATCGGGACCCTCCAGGCCGCGGTGCTGGTCGGGTATCCGGGCACGATCGCCTCGACCTGGCAGCAGCTGGGCAGAGCTGGTCGTCGGTCTGGGTCGGTCGGAGTCTTCGTCGCGTCGAGCTCACCGCTCGATCAATTCATCGTCCGCCACCCCGAGTATTTCCTGAGCGCCGATCCCGAAGAAGGCCTGATCGACCCTGACAATCTCCTGCTGCTCGCCGGCCACCTGCAGGCGGGACTTTTCGAGCTGCCCTTCGAAGAAGAGGAGCGTCTGGGAAAAGCAGACGTGCAGGAGCTGCTGCACCTTTTCGAGGACGACGGTTCTGCGACTCACTCCGCGGGGCGCTGGTTCTGGAGCCGGCAGGCTTTTCCCGCGGAAGAGGTGCACCTGCGCCGGATCCTGGCCGACAACGTAGTGATCATCGACACGTCCCACCCCCGACCCCAGGTCATCGGCGAGATGGACCAGTTCACTGCACCAGTGCTCTTGCATGAAGAGGCTGTCTATCTCCACGAGGGTGCGCAGTTCCATGTCGACCGGCTGGACTGGGAGGAGAAGAAGGCATATGTCCGGCCGGTCGAGGTCGACTACTACACAGACGCGCTCGCCTCGGTGACTGTGCAGGTGCTCGATACGTTTGGTGGACCGGATGGTGACTGCATCTCGCGCAGCCACGGCGAGATCAAGATCACGAGCCTCGCGAGCATGTTCAAGAAAATCCGGTTTCATACGCACGAGAACATCGGCTCGGGCCCCATCCACCTTCCAGAGCAAACGCTGCACACGGCGGGGTACTGGATCACGGTCGATGAAGGTTTGTGGCAATCGCTCGGTCGGGAAACATTGGAAGCCGGGCTGCAGGGAATGGCGCACTCGCTGCGCCACGTGGCGAGCCTGCATCTGATGTGCGATCCACGCGACCTCGGTTCGGTCGCCGAAGTCCGGTCGGTCACGACGCGGCTGCCGACCGTGACCGTGTACGAGGTCTACCCGGGCGGCGTGGGTTTCTCGGCCCGGATGTACGAGCTGCACCGCGAGCTTCTCGACAATGCGGCGGCTCTGGTGCGCGACTGTCCATGCCTCGCCGGCTGTCCATCATGCGTCGGGCCGCTGCATCTCGTGGAAGGAGCCAAGAGCGCTTGCCTCAAGCTTCTCTCCGCCACCGCCTTACCCGTCTAGGCCTACCGCCAAAGCCGCGGCCGCAGGCGCCTTTCGCGCTGCCACGCGGATTCGAGGAAGTGGCGACTCCTTTCGGTACCGCGATCCTGCGCCAGGACGTGATTCCCCTACCCCCGATCGAGCCGCACCCCGGGAACGTCGCATACGTCGACACCGAAACGACCGGGCTCAACGGCGGCTCGGGCACCTACGTGTTCGTGGCCGCCGTCGCGCGGCCCATTGATTGCGGACTACGGGTGGCCCAGGTTTTCCTTCCACAACCGGGTATGGAGCCCGCGTTCCTGCACGCACTCCGCGACGAGCTCGAACCGGCTGACGCGATCGCCACCTTCAATGGAAGCTCGTTCGACCTGCCTGTGTTGCGCACACGATGGGTGATGGCGCGCATGCCGGGCGAGCTCACCGAGGCACCTCACATCGACCTGCTGACGCTGGTGCGGGCGCTGTACCGGCACCGCCTCGAGTCCTGCACGTTGCGCAGGGTCGAGGAGCGAGTCCTGGGCTATGAGCGCGACGATCCCATCCCCAGCGCCCTGGTGCCCGACGCCTATTTCGAGTACCTGCGCGCCGGGTCGCTTGACTTCCTGGAGGCAGCGATCGAGCACAACCGGCTTGATGTCATCAGCCTCGTGCACCTTCACTCGCGGCTGCTGCTCCGCCTCAAGGGAAACGAAGCAGACATGGACGCGGCCGACTGGCTCGCGCTCGGCCGTCACCGGCTGCGCCGTGGCGCCCGGGCCGATGGGTGGCGAGCGTTGCGCAACGCTACCTCCTTTGCGAAAGGCGAGGCATCAGCCACGGCCGGCCTCTTGATCTCCCGGAGCCTGGCGCGCCGAGGTTCTATCGCGGCCGCGGACAGCCTGCTGGGCTGGTTGGAGTCGAGCGTTACGGAGGACATCCGTGTCTCTTTAGCGCGCGCGCGACTTCTGGAATGGCGCCGTCGCGATCCGCAACGTGCGCTCGCAGTCGTGGAAGCTGCTCAGCGCCGGATGCCACACGAGGCAGCCGATCTCGAGGCACGCAGAGCGCGCCTCCACCGCAAGGTGACGAAACGGTCGAGGGACGCTCGGCCTCTCCGCGCCATCGACGGCGAACAGGCCGCGTTGGTCCTTTCTTAGAGTTCATTTCAACTTAGGTTTCCCTTCGAACCTTCCTTAAGGGCGAGCTTTTTACAAATCAAGCCGCACGAAACCGCACCTTGTTCCGTTACGTGGATCAACGGGCCGGCGCTGGTCCGAGCGGGATGAATCGAGGTCCAGCGGCCGCAGAGGCTGGCAGCCGGACGAAAGCTCAGAGTCGGACGAGAGAGGAATGGGATTTGGTCACAAACGACCCGCGACGAAACACGTCCTCGCGCGCCACGCACCTTCCGGGGAAATGGTTGCGAAGGCAGCGGAGCCAGGCGCTGGTCGAGTTCGCGGTTGTGGCGCCACTATTTCTGCTGGTGATCTTTTCCGCCATCGACATCACGAGGTTGCTCTACGCCTACACAGCCATTTCTTCGGCTGCTCGAGACGGCGCGCGGACCGCGTCTTTAGCCAGCGCGACTTTCAGCGACTGCCAGATCATTCAGCAAGTCGAGCTGGTCGGCCAGGGCTTCACGCTGAAGATGGATCCCAACTCCCTGGTCGGTAATTCGGACCCGAACAACCCAGCCGGCGCATTGCGGCCTTCTACGCCACCGCCCAACAGTGCGTATGCGTACATCTGGCCGGCCGTCGCCACAGCAAATCCACCGGATTCCAACTGCAACTCGGCTCAGCAGCGCGCGATTTCGCCGTCGGTAAAGCAAGTCGCAGTCTCAGTGCAATTCCACTTCGCGCCGCTGCTTCCGCTGTGGTCGAACTTCGCGTCCAACATCATCGTCAAGTCGACTTCGGTGGTGACTGTCGAATGATGTGGCCCAGCAGCTCGCGCAAGCGGCAGAGCGGCCAGATTTTGCCGATTGCCGCCGCGGCCATGCTCCTGATGTGCGGCCTGGCCGGGCTGGCGATCGACACCAGCCGCGACTATCTGGTCAAACGCAACGCTCAGAATGCCGCTGACTTCGCAGTGCTGGCGGCCTCTAAGCAGATGACTTTGTCCAGCAACCTCAATGCCCCCGTCACCTCCAATTCCAGCACTGAAGTCGCCGCTCACGACTACGCCGGAAGCAACGGCTTCAACACCATTTACTCGACGGCGTGCGATACGAGCACGGCGACTTCGTTAACCGCTATATGGTTCGACGTGGCAGGCGTGCCCTGCGGAGCCACCACTGGTTTTGGCAACAAAGTCAGCTTGCACTCGCCGCCGATCGCGCTGCCTGGCTCTCCAGTGCCGCAGGCGTGCCAGGGCGCCGGCCAGTTCTCGTGCGTCCAGGTCGTGATCACGACGCGTGTAGGTCAGCTGTTCACCTCGGTGCTTGGCATAGGCTTCGCCTACGTCACAGTCGGCGCCAGCGCGCAGGCCGTCCTGCCGAGTTCGTCTTTCTCGGCACCTCCGCCGAATGCATTGACCATCTACCAGCCCCAGAGCGGCTGCAACCCGGCCGCGCAGCAGTGCTTCGACGAGACCAAACCTGTGGCACGAGCCCTGCTTTCATGCACCGGCGGCACCAACAACTGTCCGACCTTCTGGGTGAGACCGGGCACCGCGCCTGGTATTTACGGCTACGACGGATCGGTTTTGACCCCGGCCGGCGACTACACGACGGTGCGGTCCAACGGCGACATGGTGTTCCAGGACCGGACCACGATTTGCGATCCGTACGGCGGCCTCACCTGCTCGGCCGGGGCCGCGGTCGGGCCGTCGGGTTTCGCAGTGCCGGCCGGCACCAAACTCTACTGCACCGCAATCGTTGGAGCCGCCTCAACGCCGTGCACCACAACCGGTCAAGCGTCGCAGAACCAGCTTGCCTCCAACGAGGGAGCCTGGTTCACCCCCGCGTACTGGTACCCGACGGTCAGCACCAGCGGGCTGACGGACTGTGGGTCGCTCCTTCTCAATGGCCAGGCGATGTACGGACCATGCGCCACCCCATCTGAGCCATACCTCATCGGGCCAGGCATCTACAGCTCCATCGTCATCAACCACGGCAATTACGAGTTCGGCTCAGGCCTGTACAGAGTCACCGGCACGGCCCGTGTCAACACAGCGACCGGCGCCGGCTACACGGCCAACGGGATCGACCACAGCCAGGAGAACGCCTCGGACTTCGATCTCTGTACTGCCGGCTTGCCCGACTCATGCCAGGGACTAACGGCGGGAGTTTGGATCGGCCACGGCGGCGGAAACTTCGCGGCGTATTCGGGTCCAACCCCAGGCTCATGCACCAACGGCGTGGCCGGCAGTGGCGGCGGCGGCGGCGACGCGACCGTCATCAGCGGCAGCGGCGTGGTCTTCCGCTTCGAGGGCGCCGGTGGGTTTGTAAGCACTCACGAGGTCAAGGGCTTGACGCTTGCGGGAGCGGGCGTCGGCGCGCTGGCCTCGGTCGGCGGCGCGCCACTCTTGTTCGACATGGAGAACAGCTCGTTCATCCACCTGGACTCGTCACAGCCAGGCGCCGGAGTTCCGCCCAACACAACGAGCGGCATCATCTACCAGGCTCCCCCCTCGTTAGGCACCAAGGGCGGCGGTGTCGAGTTCAATCCGAGCATGGCCGGTTCGAACGTCAGCGGCCAACGACTGCCCGCGATCCAGGGCCAGATTCTCGCCTACAGCGTCACGATTTTTGGCTCCTCGGGTGGCGCAATGGACTTTCGTACTGGCTACGGGGGCGGCTCGGTCCCTGGCATCGGGACAAGCGGTAGGAACGAGAACTCGATCATCACGAGCGTCACGCTCAGCGCCGCGGGGCCCGGTTATTCCGCCCTCACCGTGAACTACGCGGACGAATGGATGATGGACGCCTACGACGTTTATGTGAAGTTGAACAACGGCAGCCCGCAGTTCTTCTCGCAGGGCATCTGGAACACTCCGCCGGCCCCTGGGAGTCCGCTGCCGCCACCTGGCAACAACCCCGGCGACGCGAACCCGGCCTATCCAAACCCTGGCACGCCTGGGGCGTACACGGTCCTCGGGCCTTCCGACTTTCGCTACACGATTCCAGGCGGCAACGGCGCCACGATCGAGGCGACGGGCAACTGGGCCTGGGGTCACGAGAACACCATGCCCGGCGCTCAAACCCAAAACAACACAGCACAGATCATCTACACGTTCCCCAACCCCGTCGGCAACTATTTGAGCGTCACCGTCTTCTTCCTTGACGGAGACCGTTGCGGCGACTACGCCTACGCCAACTACACCTTCAGGAGCACAGGTGGGCCTGGACCCGGCCAGCAGAGCATCGGCTCGGTCTGGCTGGTGCAGTGATGCAGACGACACCTCGCAAGAACCTTGGGCCGACTCAGAAGGGCCAGGCCCTCGTCGAGTTCGCCCTTCTAACGCCCGTGCTGATTCTGTTCGTGATGTTGACGGTCGACGTCGGGCGCGCGTTCTGGGAGTCCATCGACGCCGCGGGAGCCGCTCGCGCAGGAGTCCGGATGGGCATCATTTCGGACACTTCCGATATCGGTAACGCTGTTCGGGACGAGCCGAACAGCGGGATCCCGAACACGACCGCCGCATGGGGCTCGGTGGGTCCGGGCACCAGCTTTGGTACGTGCCTGACGGCGACCGGCACTTGCGGCGATCCGAACGGCTGCACACCCACCTCTTTCAGCGGCACGCAGGTCGCCTGCTTTGCGGTGAGGACCTGCACGCTGTCCTCCGGCGCAGACCTCGGCACGTGCAACGCCTACGGCCCTTGGGGTTTGCGTCCCGTGAGCGGCGGACATGGACTGATGGTGCTCGTGGTGATCAAGTTTCCCGCCGTGACGCCCGCCCTCTCATCATTCGTTCCGGGCGGCACGCTGTTCCTCAAACAGACATCGATGGGAAACGAGCTGTATTTCTAGGCGGTAACAGCAGCGGCCGCGGTCGCTGGCAGCGCAACGTCCGGGAGATTCAGCTCGAAGCTGCCCTCGCGGACTGCCTTGCCGAGTCCCTCGACGATCGCCGGATCGAACTCCGTTCCTGATCCCGCGACGATCTGGTCGAGGGCTTCCTTAGACGTGACGCGTGCAGAGCCGCGCCCGGCCGTCAGCGACTCGAACCTCTCGGTCACGGCCAGGATGCGGGCAAGCACCGGGATGTTCTGGCCAGTCACAGCGTCGGTCTGACCGACACCATCCCAGCGATCGTGGTGGTTCCGCACCGCAGCCACCACGTCCGGCGGGAACTTCGCGCCGTCGACGATGTTTGCACCTTCCGCGGCATGGCCGGGGGCCTCTAGGTTCTGACCGTCGGCGGCCAGCGTCATGTGGCCAACGTCATGGAGGAATGCGGCTGTCTGGAGGTCCTCCAGCTGGTTCGGGAGCAGGCCCGATCGTCGGCCGACCGCGTCGGCGATCCACGCCACACGACTCGAGTGGCCCTGCGCGAGCGGACTCCTGTGATCCACTGCGTGCGCCGCAGCCACCATCACCTGGGGGCCGGCCGCGGAGAGCATCGAGACCAAGTTGCCATCGGCCAGCTCCAGCTCGGTAACGAGCTGGGGAAATGTGCAAGCCCGGTCCTTGCCCTCGCGCTTGGCGAGATAGAGCGCCTGGTCGGCCGCCGCGATCAACTCGCTGGCCGTGAAAGCATCTTCGGGGTAGGACGCGACCCCGACGCTGAAAGTCAGGTGGTGTCCGGGTGTCGTCGACACAGCAGCGGCGTGCACCGCATCAACGATGCGATACGCGAGGCGCTGCGCCCCGATGGCATTGGTATCGGCAACCATCACCGCGAGCTCGTCGCCTCCGTAGCGCGCGACCAGGTCTTGTGCGCGCGCGGCGGCTCGCACGATCCGAGTTCCCATCTGAAGGACAAGGTCACCGTGTTGGTGGCCAAGCTCGTCGTTTACGGACTTGAAGAAGTCGAAGTCGATGAGCAGCAGCGAAAGAGGCGTATCCCTTCGGTCGGGCCGTGCAAACGCCGCGTCAAGCCGCCGGCGCAGCTCCCTGACGTTCGCCACGCCGGTGAGGCCGTCGGTCGTCGCCTCCTGGCGGCTGCGCTGGAAGCGAAGCGCGTTGGCGAGCGGTACCGCCGAACTGCCCGAGAGGGCGTTCACTGTGAAAAGGTCCTGGTTGGTGAACACGCCGGTCGCCTTGTTCAAGCAGACGATCGCGGTCACGTCGTCGCCGGAAGCGATCGGGATCACCAGACCCTTGCCGTCGACGGCGAAGACCGCTTCGCCGGTTCCGGAAGCCTGCGATAGCTGGTGCTCGTCAATCGGCTCACCCTCGGGGGCGGGAGCCGAACCGTCGCGGTTGGCGCTCGAGACGACGGTGAACCCTTCGTGCGAGGAGAAGATCAGCCGACCGCGATCTGCGCTCGTCATCTGGACGGCGTTCCCGATCAGCACGTCGAACACATCCTTGATGTCAGTGTTCGAGACGAGGCTCACGCTGACCTCGCGGAGCGAGTCCGCCTGAGCGGCACGCTCTACCGCAGAGCGCCGTTCACGCTCGAGCTCGCGCGTCATGTACCCGGTCGTGAACGCGACAACGAGGAACAGGAACATCGTGCCGATGGTGGCGTTGGGATCCATGGTGAAGTTGGCGGGCGTGAAGCTTCCCCCGATGAACAGGTAGATCCCCGCCACGATCAGAGCCGAGATGAAGCTTGCCGTGGCGCCGAACCTCACCGCATTGGTGATGACGGCCAGGAACAGAGCGAGGAAGAACGGGCTGCTGAAGCCGTTCGACAGGTAGACAAGCGACGCTGCGAAGAGGATGTCGAGGGTCATCGTCGAGAGGCTGAACTGCTTTCCCGGCTGGTAGCCGCGGACCAGGAGCACGTTGACGATGACGTTCATGACCCCCCACCCGACCAGGATCAGGTCGATCGTCACCTTGTCGTTCGGACCGGTGTGCGGGTTCACGTTGTTGAGCACGCCCAACACGATCAGAAACAACCACCGGAAGACGACTGCGACCCGTTCGCCCACCCGACGCCGGTCCGCGTCGAAAGTGGCGTCGATGGCTCGGGCACGAAGGTCTTGCCAGCGCCGGGCTTCGGAGAGGCTTCCAGGCTCTTTTTTCATAATTTGCCGTTCATCCGACTGAACTCGAGCGCAAAGGGCGTTCAATCGCCCAGACGCGCTTGATCGCTGGTCGAGCTCGCGAGCGCCTCGACCGTGTTGTTGCGGCTGATGATGGGCCTTTTGGACCTATCGCGGGCTTTATTAAGCGGTCAGTTTCCGGGTCGCGAAAGCCGACGGTGGCGCGCAGCGGCGCTACCAGTCTCTTTCTACGCTCTTCAGCTCCTCTCGCCCACCTTCGGGCAGCGAGCGAACCTGGTAGCCGAGGGTGCGCAGGGCCTCGTCGATCCACAGCAATGCCATCTCCTCGGTGTTCGGCCAGGCGTCGGGTGAGGAGTCTGGACGTCCCGCGTCAATCACGACGCGAGCGGCCACGCGGAGCATCCGCCTGGCGAGCGGGGCCGCCTCGGGCACGCTCATGGCGAGCTCTTCGATGGCGCGAGAGAGCATGAAGCAGGCGGAATTGATGGTCTGCGCGTCGACGGGCTCGCTACCCGCAAGCCGTTCGGCCAGCCCGGCCCTCAAATCGGTGGGGTCCATGAGCCGGGTTATCATTTCAGATGGCTGGGAGATGGACCTTACCGAACCTGTCTTGCTTACCCCTGAGGGGCTGGAGAAGCTCAAGCGCGACCTGGAGGTCGCGCAGAAGCGACGTGCCGAGGCGGGCGAGCGCCTGAAGGAGGCGTTCCAGCCAGGCGACATCGAGGACAACCCGGAGTACGAGCAGGCCAAAGAAGAGGTTGGATTGCTCGACAGCCGGATCTACGAATTACAGGAGATGATCGGTCGCGCGCAGATCATCAAGGACACGCATTCGAGCGTGGTGCAGCCAGGCTCGACCATCGAGGTCGTCGACAACGAGGGCGACACCGAGACCTTCCACCTGGTCGGCGCGGTGGAGAGCGACCCGTCGGCCGGCCGCATCTCTGTCGAGTCTCCCGTGGGTCGGGCTCTTGTCGGCCGCAAGAAAGGCGACAAGATCACGGTCAGCGTCCCCGCGGGAACGCTCACCCTCACGATCAAGGCGGTCAAGTAGCGCCACGTCGGTAACCACATCGGCTTCGACTGTGGAGCTCGATCCCGAAGCGATCGCCGACCGCACCACCGTCGGGGTCTTCTTCCGCCAGGCCGCCCGCTACAGGGATAAACCACTCATCCACTACCGGCAGGGCCAAGACAGGCGACAAGACTGGCAGGTCGAGACGTGGACCGACATGCGGCGCCATGTCCTGGCGGTCGCGTCAGGTTTGATCGCGGCGGGCGTCAAGCCGCGCGATTCGGTGCTGCTCATCTCGGAGAACCGGGTGGAGTGGATCTACTGCGACTTCGCAATCCAGACCATCGGGGCGGTCACGGTCCCGATTTACCCAAGCAGCCCGGTTGAGATGGCGCGGGTCATCGGCGACGACTCCGGGGCGGTATACGCGATCGCCTCCGGCGCACCGTTGGCGGCGAAGCTCCAGGTGGGTGGGGCGCTACGTGAAATCGCGACGATGGACGGCAAGGTCGCCGATTGGCTCCGCCAGACCAGCCCGAACCTAAATGAGATCGGCGCGCGTTTGAGTCAGATTACGCCCGAGGACATCTGCACGATCGTCTACACGTCGGGCACTACCGGCACGCCGAAAGGCGTCGAGCTGGCGCACCGCAACCTGGTCGACGTGACTCGTGGCGCCACCCAGGTGCACCCGCTCAACGACCAGGATTCATTGCTGTCGTGGCTGCCTTACGCGCACGTTTTCGGGCGGATCAATGAGCTCTTCGTTGGGATGATGATCGGCGGTGAGGCCTGGGTCTCAGCGGGGTCCGACCATCTCGTCGAAGAGCTCCAGCAGGTGAAGCCCACCATCATGTGCAGCGCCCCACGGGTCTACGAAAAGATGTATGCCGCGGTCATGGCCAAGGTGCAAAAGGCCAGCCCTGTGAAGCGCGCCATTTTCAATTGGGCGGTGAGCACCGGCACGCGGTTCTCGCAGGTGGATAAGCCCGGTCCGATGTTGCAAGCTCAGCGACGGCTGGCGGACCGCCTCGTGCTCGCTGGGTTGCGCAAACAGCTGACCGGCGCTCGGCTGCGCTTTTTCATCAGCGGCGGGGCAGCGCTGGCGCAAAACATCGAGGAGTTCTTCTGGGCGATCGGCGTGCCGATCCTCAACGGGTGGGGATTGACCGAGACGTCATCCGGGGCTTGCTCCAACACCCTTCATATGCACCGCTTCTTGACTGTCGGCAAACCACTCCCTGGCGTCGAGCTGAAGATTGCCCAGGACGGCGAGATTCTGGTGAAAGGCGTAGGCAACATGCTCGGCTACCACCACAACCCGGAGGCGACGGCGGAGGTTGTGAAGGACGGCTGGTTCTACACCGGTGACATCGGCGAGATCGACGCTGATGGTTTTCTCAAGATCACCGATCGGAAGAAATCGCTCTTCAAGACCTCGGGCGGAAAATACATCGCACCACTGCACCTCGAGCACTTACTTCTCAGCGATCCGCTAATCGAGCGTGCCGTCGTCGTCGGGGAGGGTCGGCCCTATGTCACCGCGCTTATCGTTCCCAACTGGCCGTCCGCCCGCAGCCAGGGCCTGGACGATGCCCAGCTCACCGCGCGCATCCAGAAGACGGTGGACTCCGTCAATGCGCAGATCGGCCACTGGGAGACCATCAAGTACTTCACGCTGCTGCCGAAGGACTTCACGGAGCAGGCCGGCGAGCTGTCACTGAAGCTGGACATCAAGCGCAAGGTGATTCAAGAGCACCACAAGGACGAGATCGAGTCGATGTACGCAGGCAAGGCCAAGCCCGCGTAGATTTCTTCCGGTGGCCGGTCCCGTTGATATGTCTGAGCTCCATGCGGCCCTGGATCACCTGCGCCCGCAGCTGTGCCACTGCGGACTGAAAGGCGAGTGCCTCGGCTGCAAGGGGATCGAGATGGTTCGCCTCCAGGCTGAGGCGGTGGTGGCGGCGGCCAGCCAGCCGATCCTCATCCAGGTCGCCCAGGAGTCGGCCATGAAAGACATGACAACTCGGTTTCAGGCCATGTCCGAGCGGTTGATGTCCGACCCGGAGATCCGGCGGTCGGCCGAGCAGATGCAGGAGCGCCTGATGGCCGACCCGGAGACGCGCCAGCTCCTCGAGGAGCTGATGCGCCGCCTGGGCGGCCCGCAGGACGAGCTGCCGAACTAGTTAGTAGTAGTAGCCGTTCGTGGCAACGGAGCCTTGTGCGGCACCGGCTTGCTCCAGTACGGGATTGGTCCCGTCTGCAATTTCTTGAGAATCTCCGTCTTCTGGTCTGCGGTGATCTGCTTGTTGTTCACCGCGGTGGTGAGAAGCGGCGTGACCTTGGCGATCAGGCTCGTGCGGAACTGGGCTTCGGTGATTGCCTGGGGCTTGTGGGCGGCGGCCAGCTCCGAGAGCGTCTTCCCGCTCGCGAGGTCGGCTTTCAGCTGCGTGTCGCTGATGCCGAGCACAGAGGCGGCCGCGGTGATGAGCTGCTGCTGGGAAATGACGTTCTTGGAGGGAGCGGAGCGGCCCGGGGTCTTTCCGATCCCGGCGAGCGCGCACGTCGACTGGCTCGCGAGCCTGGCCTTGATGGCGTCCGCCTGAGCCTGTTTGATGTCACCGTTCTTCACTTCATCGGCGAGCGTCTCGCCGATCGCCTTCTGAATTGCGGCGTTCACCTGGGCCTTGGTGAGGCTCTTGCCCAGGTCGGCGGTGAGATGCGTGATGAAGGCGTCGCATATCGCCGCTGGCGTTGCCGCCTCACCAATGGATGCGGTTTCCAACGTTGCTTGCTGTGGCGAGGCGGAGTGAGTTCCAGCGTTCAAGCCGGCCGCGGAAGCGGTGACGAGGACGGCGGCGCCGGCAACGGCCACGGCGCCGGCGGCAAAACCGACGATTCGAAGGTAGCGGAGGTTCGCAAAGCGTGTAATCACACCTCTAACTACACAACGACCCGTTCCCAGCTTCATCGTCCTGAACGTCAAGGTTTTGTAAGTACGCCCCGCCGTGGGGCACGCTCTATATTCGCTGGATGGAGACGCCGCCCGGATCGGGCTGGTCCGGCAAGCACGCCGTCGAGCTTTACGTCCGCACCTACACGACCATGCTCCAGAGCTCGGGCGACATCAAGATCGAATCCCTCGTCCAGGCGCACCTGGGCATGGGTTCGGTGCTGCACCCCCTCGCCGCCGAGCCGCAAACCGATATGGGCGCCCTGCTATATGCCGTCCGGCGCCTGCCGGAGGCGATCAGCCGCAGCCGGCATGTGGTCATGGGCCAGAGCCCTCAGGGCTTTCGCTCAGTACTTCACGCCGACGTCCTCGACTGGCAGGAGGTCAAAGCCCCGGCCAGACGGCGGCGCTGGTACTACGACGGTAAGAACACGCTGGCAGTGCTCATCGCCTCGGCCTCGGACATCGACGACCTCGTCCCCACTCTCGTCGCGTTCCAGATCGAATGGAACAAGCTGCACCGCGCCCTTCAGGACGTCGAATTGTCGGACGAGCAGGCGCGGCAGGCCGCAGGCGCGTCTGACGACGACTGGCGCCGCCTGCACGAGGCGTGGGGAGACTCCTTCGATTCCATCCTCGCGGCCATCAAGCGCAAGGAATGCAGGATCGTGCTGCGGCTTATCAGCGGCAGCCACCTCGGCTACGCCAGGAACGCGAGCCGTTGGTGGCTTCCGATTGCTGCCGCCATGGAGGAGATGGGCGCGCGAGGCGCGCCGATCTATTTCGTCTCCTCCAACTCGCACAGCCTCGTCAACGTCATGACTGCAGTCGCCCGCGAGTTCGAGAGCGACATCGTCGATTGGGTTGGGAAGCACCATCCTGAGCTGGACGAAGAGCGCCGCAAGCTCGAGGCCGGCCACATCCGCGCCTCGCGCCACAACTGGCTGTACTACGGCGCGCGCCAGGTGTTCGACCAGCATCCTGATCGCGAGCGGATGCGACGGCGACGAGCCGAGATGGAGGCGGCGAACGGCGTCAGGCACATCGCCGCCAAGGGCACGGGCGTCGACTCCGCGGCCCAGGTGTTCATGCTCTCCAAGCTCGACCCGACCGCAATCGATCCGAGGGTCGGCGCCGTGGACGAGAAGCGGCTGCGCGCCTCAGACGCCTGCATCCTGAACGTCGACTATCCGCTGGGCCAGGCCGCTTACCACATCCTTCGCCAGGTCGCGGAGCAGGCCTCGTGGGTGAAGGGGGTGTACGTCCTGGGCAAGGCCGCGACGCTCAACGCTGACGTTGGCGACGTGATGATTCCAAACGTGGTCCACAACGAGCACTCGAACAACACCTACTGGCTCGACAACTGCTTCACCGCGGCCGATGTGCAGCCAAACCTCGTCTACGGTTCGGCGCTCGACAACCAGCGGGCGGTCGCCGTTCGTGGAACCTTTTTGCAAAATCGCGACTATCTCGATTTCTACTACCACGGC
>DASRWV010000048.1:0-9058 GCA_035687505.1 Nitrosotalea sp. | reverse complement strand
GTGATGACGTCGTAGACGCCCAGGCCCGCGATCCGGGCGTTCTTCGCGTCGGGGTACTGGGTCGCGGAGTGGTTGCCCCAGATCGCCATGTTCGAGACGACCGAGACCGGCAGCTTCGCCTTCTTGGCCAGCTGGGTCTTGGCGCGGTTCTCGTCCAGGCGGGTCATCGCGAACCAACGCTCGGCGGGAATCTCCGGCGCGTTCATCCGCGCGATGTAGCAATTCGTGTTGCAGGGATTGCCGACGACGAGGATCCGCACGTCCCTAGCCGCCACCTTGTTGATGGCCTTGCCCTGCGGCGCGAAGATGCCCCCATTGACGGCGAGCAGGTCACCGCGCTCCATCCCCGCCTTGCGCGGCACCGAACCGACAAGGAGCGCCCACGAGGTGCCGTCAAAAGCCTCTTCCGTCTTGTGCGTCAACACCATGTCGGACAGCAGCGGGAAGGCGCAGTCGTCCAGCTCCATCGCGACGCCCTCGAGTGCTTTCATCGCAGGCTCGATCTCGAGCATGCGCAGGACGATCGGCTGGTCGGGACCAAACATCTGGCCGGAGGCGATGCGGAACAGAAGGGCGTAGCCGATCTGGCCTGCGGCGCCGGTGACCGTGACATGCACGGGCTTTTTCCCGGTGTCGACGAACAGGGATGCCATCGGCACCCAATCCTAGCCCGTCAGTAAACTCGACCTGGGACCGCCCTAAAGGGCAAGAGCGAGCCGCAGGCCCGCCTCGACCTGCTCCATATTCAGCTCGTCGAGGTTGCCCAGGCGTTTGTTCAAGTCGCTCTTGTCCAGAGTCACCAACTGACTTACGTTGACCACAGATTCGCGGTCCAAGCCCCCGCTGCCTGGGGCGAGGGCAACGTTGCCTGGTGCTGCCCCCAACCTCAGATTCGACGTGATCGCGACAACGGTGACGGTCTTGATTCGCGAGCGGTTGAAGGAATCAGCCGAGACCACCAGGACTGGCCGCCGCCAAGCCGGCGCCGAACCTTCCTTTGGTCCCAAGTCTGCCCACCAAATCTCCCCTCGAGCTACCACTTCTCAGTGGTTGCCTTCCGCTGGGCGCGAGCGAGATCACGATCTAGCGACGAGTCCTCTGCTGAGTACACAGCTTCTAAAGCCTTCGTTACGTCCAGGTCGGGCTCTTGACGCAACAGACGTTCCAGCGCTCTCGCGTAGAGCTCGCTGCGAGAGACTCCAAGCTTGCGCGCACGACGTTCCGCTTGTTGAAAAAGAGGAGTTGGAATCGAGACAGCAGTCTTCATGCCGCGAGTATAACTAGGTTATACCCGCCTGATTCGTAATGAAAGGCGCTGGGCCTAGCCGCCCCCGCAGGTGGGCTGAGGCTCAATCCAGATGAAGCCCGCCCAGACCGCCAATGAGGCGCCGATGACGAGGACGATTACTGCGACGAGCACCAGGGCCACTTGCACGACCCGGCGCCTCACGAGAGATAAAACGCCGCGGCAGCCGACTAGGTTTCGTTCAGCTCCGCTCCGAACTGGAGGAACCATAGGAGCGCGGTCAGGCTGTAGCCGTCCTGGATCTCGCCTTGCCGGATCAGCTCGGGCAGCTCGGAGATCGGCAGCCATTCCACCCGGTCGGCCTCGCTCCGGTCCGCCGGCTCGCCGACGTGCTCGGCGCCGGCCGCCAAGTAGACGTTGAACCGCTGGTCGAGCAGGCCGATCGACGGGAAGTAGGAAAAGAGCTTCGTCACCGGTCCCGGCCGCCAGCCGGTCTCCTCGAGCGTCTCCCGCGCCGCGGCCGCCATCGGGTCCTCGCCCGCCTCGACGCGGCCGGCCGGGATCTCCCAGCCCCACGTGTCGGTGATGAAGCGGTGGCGGTGGATCAGGAGCACCCGATCCTGGTCTCGCACCACTGCGGCAGACGCCTCGCCTGGCATCCGGACGACATGGTGCTCGAAGCGTTCGCCGCCGGGCACCTCGACGTCGGCGAGCGCCAGCGAGACCCACGGGCTCTCGTAGACCGTCCGCTCGCCGTGGACGACCCATCTCATCGGAACCCCTCCCCCTCAGGTTCGAACAGCTCGTCCTCGGCCAGGCGCCTGGCAAAGCACAGAAAGCCGGTGTGGGCGACCATGCGGTGGGAAGGGCGCAGGCTGCGGCCGCGCACGGTCCAGCCCCGCTGCAGGACCTCGAACACCTCGAGCATGCCGAAGCCGCGGAGCTCGCGGAGGCAGTCGAAGAAGCGCTGGACCTGGCTCACGTTCGGGCAGTGGGCGAAGACGATCCCGCCCGGTCGGAGCGCCGCCTTGGCGACCGGAGCCGCCTGCCATGGTTCGGAGAGGTCGAGCAGCACGCGGTCCATGTCACGCTCCTCGGCCCCGAGGTAGATGTCGCCGACCTTCAGGGTCAGGTTGGGAGGCAGGGCGCCCAGCGTGTCGGCGATTCCCTTTTTGGCCGCCTCCATGAACTCTTCTCGCTGCTCGTAGCTCACTACCTGCCCTTCGGGGCCGACGGCTCGCAGCACCGCGATCGTCAGCGCTCCGGTTCCGGTGCCCGCCTCGAGGACCTTCGCTCCCGGGTGGATGTCCGCCGCGATCAGGATCGCGCCTAGGTCCTTTGGGTAGATGGGCTGGGCCTGGCGCACCCGGCCGGTCACCTGCTCGGCAAACGTCGGCCGCACCGCCAGAAGGCGCGCGCCAAGCTGGGTGGTGACGATCACCCCTTCGGAGCGCCCGATCAGCTCGTCGAGGTCGATCACCCCCGAATGAAGCGAGTGGCGCGCGCCGGCTTTTAGGCGGACGCGGTGGCGGCGTCCGACCTTGTCGACCAGGAGGATTAGTTCTCCCTCGGTTAGAAGCAATCCCATCTCCCCATCCGGCGCGCTCCCCATCCGGCGCGCTTCGCGCCCCACCGGCGCTTCGCGCCACCTCCCCATGAAATGGGGAGGCGCCACCTTCCCCACAAGTGGGGAAGCAGGACTATCCCCAAGGCCCACAGGGGGGAAGCAGGACTATCCCCTAGGTGGGGAAGCGACCTATTCATTCGGTTTATGCGCGCGGATCAGGCAGTGCCAGTACGCGTGCCGCAGCTTTCCGTCGCGCCGTTCCGGGTGCAGCTGCACACGGGCCTCGCCCTCCGCGGACTCGATCACGCGCGCCAGCTCTTCGGCGAGCTCCGGCGCCACGGCCTGGTTCTGCATCCACCCGTCATAGTCCCAATCCAGCTCGCGCTCTTTGGCCACTTCGATCTCAAAGCCGGCGCGCTCGACACTCGCGACCCATTCGCCGACCGTCAGCGATCTGACGTGCGACGGATCGCGCCGGATCTCCACTGCATGCAAGAAGTCGCGCGCGGCGGCGGGCGCGGCGCAGTCGATGAAGGCGGCGTCTCGGTCCGGCTTGAGGACGCGAAAAGCCTCATTCAGAAACGCATCGATGTCGGGGAAGTGATGCGGCGCCGCGCGCACCGTGTACAGGTCGAACCTCTCGTCCTCGAATGGAAGGGCGGCCACGTCACCGATCACCCAGTCCACGTTGGTGACGGCCTTCTCCGCCGCGACTCGTCGCGCCTCGTCGAGCATCTCGCGCGTCAGGTCGAGGCCGATCACGCGGCGGACGTAAGGCGCCAGCGCGAACGCGGTGTTGCCGGTGCCGGTCGCCACGTCGAGGGCCAGGTCGCCCGGCTTGGGTTTCGCCAGCTCGAGCACCTCCCGCATCCGCTCTGGTGCGGTGTGGAAGGGCGACTTCGAATAGTTGCCGGCCACCGGCGCGAAGCGAGAGCGGACGTCACTCATCGCCGTGAGTCTAGTGTCCGTGTGGCCTCGACTAGACTTCCGCGCAAGTGGCGCCGATCGCGATCGCCGAACACGTCCAGCGCAAGTACGGCCATGTGCTCGCGCTGAGCGACGTGACCTTCGAGCTCCAGAAAGGCGTGACCGGCCTGCTCGGTGCCAACGGCGCGGGCAAGACCACGCTCATCAGCCTCCTGCTCGGCGTCCTGCGGCCGGACGGAGGCAAGCTCGAGGTCCTGGGGATGGACCCGCTGAAGGCCGGCTACAAACTGCGCCAGCGCATCGGCTACGCGCCTGAGGACGATCGCTTTCCGCCCGACGTCAAAGCCAACGAGCTGGTCCGGCATTTCGCCGAGATGCGGGGCATCCCCCGCCGGTCCGCGGTGGTGCGCGCAAGCGAAGTCCTGTTCGAGGTGGGCCTCGGCGAGGAACGCTTCCGGCCCATCGGCACCATGTCCACCGGCCAGCGCCAGCGGGTCAAGCTGGCGCAGGCGCTGGTCCACGACCCGGAGCTGGTGCTGCTGGACGAGCCGACCAACGGCCTCGACCCGATCCAGCGCGACGACATGCTTGCGCTGGTGCGCCGCATCGGCACCGACCTCGGGTTCACCGTGCTCATCTCCTCGCATTTGTTAGGCGAGGTCGAGCAGGTGAGCGACAACGTGGTGATGCTCGAGGGCGGCAGGGTTGCACGCAGTGGAAGCATGAAAAGCCTGCTCGGCGGCGAGACGCCACTCGTGGTGGAGGTGGTCACCGGCGCCAAACGGCTCGCCGACCTGCTGGCGGCCAAGGGTTTCACCGCCACGGCCAAGGACGATCTTCTGCTGACAGTGCCCACATCAAAGGAAGGAGTTCAGGACGCGGTGGTGGCCGGCGTCGTCGAGCTCGACCTCGAGCTGCGCCGGATGGAGCGCGGTCACGCCACGCTTGGCGAGCTCTTCGATCTCGAGGAGGCATCGGCACGGTGAGCGCGCAGGCCCAGGTCGCAGACCGCAGGTTCCAGCACTACACCGGCGAGCGGCGCGGAGCCGCCTATTCGTTCACCGCCCTGCTGCTCCACTCGATCGGCTGGGTGCTCGGTCTCAAGCGGTCTTCGCGCTACAAGATCATCCCGGCCGTGGTGCTGCTGTCGACATACCTGCCGGCCGCCGGCTTCGCCATCATCGTCACGATCGCTCCCCCGGGCACACCGCTGCCGACGTATTCGGACTTCTACTCCGTCACCCTGCCGGCGATCTACGTGTTCGTCGCGCTCACGATGCCGGAGCTCATCTGCCCCGACCGGCGGCACGGCACGCTGCGCATGTATATGACGTCGAACCTGAACCCGGTCACGTATCTCGCCGCCAAGGTGATCGCAGCGTGGTCGGTCCTCGCGATCGTGACAGTGATCCCGGTGGTCATCATGCTGCTCTCTTACTCCTTGTTCGGCCACGGTCCGTCGAACGTGGGCGACTGGTTCAAGACGTTGGCCCAGATCGTCGGCGCGGGCCTGGAGCTCGCGATCTTCTACGGCACGATCGCCCTGGCGATCTCGAGCCTGACCGATCGCAACTCGTTCGCGGCGGCCGGGATCATCCTCACCTTCGTCCTGTCCGGTGCCGCGCTGGGCATCCTGCAAGGTCCGCTGAAAGCGCCCGACTGGGTCGCGCTGGTAAACGTGAACCAGCTTCCAAGCGAGCTCGTGCTGCGCATCTATCAGCTGAACGTTCCTACGTCGTCAACGGCTGCCCGCCTGCCCACCTGGGAGGTGGCGGCGGCCGCGGCCGGGTGGGTGATCGCCGGCCTCGCGGTGCTCGCCGCCCGCTACATCGATGAAGGCCGCCGATGAACACGGACGGTGGCGGCATGATCGAGATCAACAGCGTCGCCAAATGGTTCGGCGAGGTGGTTGCACTGAGCGGCGTGACGGCCTCGATCGGACGCGGGCTCACTTCCCTGCTGGGGCCCAACGGCGCCGGCAAGTCGTCGTTGATCCGCATCCTCTGCGGGCTGACCTCGCCATCGCAAGGCACGGTGCGGGTGCTCGGCAAGGATCCGCGCACCTCCGGCGAGATCCGAAAGGTCATCGGGCTCGTGCCACAGCAGGAGCGCCTTCCGCCGGGAGTCAACGCGCTCGAGTTCGTCGCCATGGCCGGCGCACTCCAGGGAATGCGCGATCCGAATGCGGCGGCACGCAAAGCGATCGAGACTGTGGAGCTGGACCCGAAAGACAGCCGCCACCTCAGCAGCTACTCGAAAGGAATGCGGCAGCGGGTCAAGATCGCGCAGGCGATAGTGCACGACCCGCGTGTCCTCATCCTCGACGAGCCGTTGAACGGTCTTGACCCGCGTCAGCGATCACGCATGGCTCAGCTCTTCATCCGGCTCGGCAAAGAGGACCGCTGCGTGCTCGTGTCAAGCCACGTGCTCGAGGAGGTGCAGGAGCTCAGCGCCACCGTGCTGGTGCTGGCCGACGGAAAGCTCGCCGCGCGCGGAGACTTCCACGCCATCCGCCAGCTGCTCGACGACCGGCCGCACCGCATCCGTTTGCGCAGCAGCGATCCGCTGCGCCTCGCCTCGGGCCTCATGGGCTCGGGCACCGTGTCGGCGGTGCAGACGGGCGGCGAGAACGCGATAGTCATCGACACGTGGACGGTGACTCCGTTCCGGCGAAGTCTGCCGCGTCTTAGTCAGGAGCTTGGCGTGCACTTGCTGGAGGTCGCGCCGCTCGACGACGACCTGGAGAGCGTCTTCAGATATCTGGTCGCGAGGCGCTCGCCGTGATCTCCCTCTACCGGATCATGCTGCGCACCTCCGTCACGCGCGGGCGTTTGCTCGCGTTCCTCGCGGGCGGCGCCCTGCTCGACCTCATCGCCTACTCGATCCGCGTCAGCGACTACGCGAACCGGGAGTCGAATATCTATGCGCTGCTCGACCTGGCCGCGCTCGCCCTGTACGTCCCGGTGGTCGCGCTCGTCTTCTCGACCTCGTCGCTGGGCGACCTCGCCCAGGACGGCACCCTCGTCTATTTCTGGCTGCGGCCGGTCGCCCGCTGGAAGGTGGTGGTGATCGCTCTGGCCGCCACGCTCACGGTGACCCTGCCGCTGACACTTGGACCCGTCTGGCTCGCGGTGGTGCTGGCGGGGGCGAGCTGGAAGGCGCTCTGGGCGATCACAGTCTCGACGGCGCTGGCCAACTGCGCTTACGTCGCGGTTTTCACCGCGTTCGGCTTGCGCGTGCGGCACGCGCTGATCTTCGGTCTCGGATACGTCCTGGTCTGGGAGGCCGCGATCGCAACCATCGGCAAGGGTCCGGCCGCAATCTCCATCAGGCATTACGCGGAATCGCTGTTCGCGCGTCTCGGCGACCAGGCTGTGCCGGGGGTCACCATGGTGGACCTGTGGCCGTCGGTGATCGTGCTGGCGGCGGTCACGCTCGCCGGCGCGGCGCTGACCACTTTCCTGCTCTCGCGTCAGGATGTGGCTTAGTCTCGAAGCTCCCGCGAGTCGCGGCGAGATCGCACGAAGGCCACGCCGACGACCACGAGCACCAGCGCAACCGCCGCGACGATGTAGGGCACAGGCGACGATCGAATCGATCGCTCCAGCGCGGGGCCGAAAATGGCACCCAGGATCAGGAACGCACCCGCCCAGACGGCGCTGGAGACAGCGACGCTGACCGCAAAGACTCCGTAGTTGAGCTTGAGCACGCCGGCAGCCACCGTCAGGGGCACGCGGAGCCCAGGGATGTGGCGGCCGAAGATCAGCGTCCACGGACCGTACCGTTTGAACCAGCCCTCCGCGCGATCCAGGCGCGCAGGAGTGAGCTCCAGAAATTTGGCCAGCCGGTGCTCCAGCAGGCGCCGGCCGAAGCGGCGCGACAGCAGGTAGAGGTTGGTCGCGCCGAAAGTCACGGCCAGGACGAAGCCAACCCAGGCCGCCAGGAAAATCGGCACCTCGCGAGGCAGCCGGTTGCCTACATAGATAAGGAAGGCGTCACCGGGGATGAAGAGCGGAGGTCCGGACTCTTCGATGTAGATCAGCGCGAAACCGCCTAGATAGCCGTAGTCCTTGAGCAGCGTTGCGATCGACTCGTCAACGTTTTCCGCCTGGGCGGAAGCGTCGTTCTGAACCAGGACC
Organism: Nitrosotalea sp.; assembly: GCA_035687505.1. Taxonomy (GTDB): domain Bacteria; phylum Chloroflexota; class Dormibacteria; order Dormibacterales; family Dormibacteraceae; genus Palsa-870. Next base: position 1,179 of record DASRWV010000048.1, on the reverse strand, counting down.
ACCATCACGGCGATCACCGCGACGACGACAAGCGCCCCGCCCACGATCCGGGCAACGGTTGAGAGTTTCAGGGCCGGAAGAAATCCCACGCGAGCTTCGCTCCGATGAAGATGAGAGCGATGCCGGCCACCGGCTTGAGCCAGCCGATCTTCTCGATGAGGTTGGACCCTACCAGCGTGAACACGAAGAGGCAGACCGCGGCGAGGAGCACGCCACCGGCGAGGACGTAAAACCGGTAGGAAGGTGGCACGCCGCTCGCCACCGATGAGATGGCGAGCGCGTTGTCCAGCTGCAGGGCGATGTCGGTGAAGGCGATCAGGAAAACCGCGCCCAGGATCGTCTTTGTCATCGCTGCCTCCTACTCAAAACAGAGTTTGAAGTAGAGGTCTTGCCGCGGATCCTTCGATCCGCTGCGGCCCGGGCATTGCTGCCGTCTTGACGGGACCTGCGGGAAGTGGCTACTCCCCCCTACGTTGCCATGCGAGTATACCCAGCGTGGCGAAGGCTACCGCGCGGTGGACCGGCGACAAGGTCAAGTTCGACATCGAGTCCGACTCGGGCCACTCGGTGTCCATCGACGAGCCGCCGATCTTCGGCGGCGACCTGGCGATGCGCCCGACCGAGATGCTGCTGGCGGCGCTCGGCGGCTGCACCGGGGTGAATGCGGTGCTGCTGTTGAAGAAGTACAAGCAGCCGCTGAAGTCGCTCGAAGTCATGGTCGAGGGCGAGCAGGACAAGGACTGGCCGCGCGCGTTCAACAAGATCGACATCACCTTTGTCCTCAGCTGGGACGGAAAGCACGACAAGGCGCTGGTCGAGGAGGCGCTAGACCTTGCCTGCAACAGGTATTGCCCGATTCACGGCACGCTGTCGCGCGGAACGAAGATCGAGCATCACCACAAGGACGCCAACTGAAAAAGACGAAGTGGAGCCTCAGGCCGGATTTACTCCGGCCGTCACCTCGCTCTCCGTTCCAAGCATCGCTAACAAGGTGTCACTCCCTCCAGCGGCGAGGCCTGCCTCGCCGCTACGTAAGGCCCAAGTAGAATTACCCCGTTCCCAAAAGCCCCCTGAAGGTGAGGCCGCTCCGGAAACTTTGCTCGACACCTACGTCCCAGTTCTGATCTACGTCCTCATCGTCCTTGGCTTACTCGGGGCATTGGTCACTCTGAGCTTCGT
>DASRWV010000047.1:0-11707 GCA_035687505.1 Nitrosotalea sp. | reverse complement strand
CAGGTTGAAGACCGAATAGTCGCGCGCGTGGCCGAGCATCTCGTCCTCGTCGAAGAGCTCTTGCTTCTCGCCGAGCCAGTCGCGCAGATGACAGAGAAGGGATGCGGATTGGAAACCGATCTCACCCGTGCTCAACGCCGCGGCGACCTTGGGCAGCGACTCCAGCTGCTTGCCGACGCGCAGCCGATCGGCTGCAGCAGTGACCGACATGTTGCAAGTCCGGCTGATCCAGGTTGCAGCGGTCGCCGTCCCGCTTAGGAGGTGGTCGCCCCGCTGCTTGGCCCGTCGGGCCATCGCTGAGAACTCACTCTCCAGCCCATCTATGCCGGCACGAAGACTCTTGAGGTCGTCGTCCATTGCCTCGACCTCGCGAGCCTGATATTCGCGAATCGCCGCCAGCAGTTTCTCGAGAGGTGTTCCCCCCTCCCCCAACATGAGAAAAGCATACCAAACATCTGTTTGGGGGTCAACACTTTACAGGGAAAATCTCACCCGGCACAAAACAATTTCTGCGGACATCCACCCGCACCACCCAGGCCCGGCCCGACGCCCTTTTCCCAGCCCTCTTCCGACCTACATCTGACCGAGCGCCAGACCTAGCTCACCGATCCCCTCGAGCCTGTGCCACCGCGATTTCGGCAGCGACTCCTCCGGCACCACCTCGTGATGCCACGTCACCGGGTACGGGATATGCACCGCCCGCGCCCCCAGCGCCAGCACGGGCGCGATGTCGGATTTCAACGAGTTACCGACCATGACGAACTCCTCCGCCTTGATCCCTCTCCGCGCCAGGACCGTGCGATACGACTCGACGTTCTTCTCGCTCAGGATCTCGACGCCTGCGAACAAGTCGGCCAGGCCCGACCGCGCGAGCTTGCTCTCCTGGTCGAACAGGTCACCCTTCGTAATGAGCAGCAGGTCGTAACGCCCGTTCAGCTCGCGCAGCGCTGCCTCGACCCCATCGAGCAGCTCGGTCGGCTCCATGAGCATCCGCTTGCCCCAACCCAGGATTACCTCGAGGTCCGCAGCCGGAATCTTCCCGCCGGTCAGCTGGATCGCCGACTCGATCATCGAAAGCGTGAAAGCCTTGACCCCGTACCCGTACAGGCCGAGGTTCTTCATCTCGACCTCGGCGAGGTGCCCCTCGACGTCCGCCTCGGGGACGTGCCTGCGCAGCAGGTCGTTGAACGCGGTCTGCGTCAAAACGAAACGCGTTTCGTTGTGCCACAACGTGTCGTCCCCGTCGAGCCCCACGACGCTGATCGCCATGCGCCCGATTATCCGGGTGCTACGTCCCTGGCGCTTGGACCATCACCGATTGCGCGCCGCCGTCACTCTCTGTGGTAGCGATCGGAATGGACAGGGTGAAAGTCGATCCCTTTCCCACCTCGCTTCTTTCGAGCAGAAGGGTTCCTCCGTGCGCCACGGCGAGCTGGCGGCTGATGTAAAGGCCGAGGCCGGTGCCGGGCACCTGCGCGACCAAGGGGTCCAAACCGCGACGAAACGGCTCGAAGATGAGGTCGGCGTTCCCCCCGGCGATCCCGACGCCATTGTCTGAGACTCGAACCACCGCCCGACCACCCTCGGTCGAAACCGCTATCCCAATTTGTGACGGTCGCTCGGTGTAATTCAGGCCGTTGATGATGAGGTTGTCCATGATCCGGGCGAGCTGGGCGGCGTCACCCATCACCGTGATCGATTCGCCTCCCGACTCGACAGTGATCGCGCCACTGCCCAGGGACGCTCGAGGCTCAGCGCGGTCCACCGCCTCCCGGACCACCGTGCGCAGGTCGACCGGTTTCCGGCTGCCAGTCATGACATCGCCCTCGAAGCGTGAGACCGCGAGGAGGTCGTCCATGATCTTGTTTAGCTCCCAGGTCTTCGACGACAGGATCTCCAGCGGTCCGCTCCAACGCGGCGGTGGCGCACCGAGCGCGCCGTCAGAGATCATCGACAGATAGCCGGCAATCACCGTCAGCGGGGCCCTCAGCTCGTGAGAGGCCATCTTGAGAAATTCGTTTTTGGCCGTGTTGGATAGCTGAGACGCCAGATAGAGGCGCGAAACACGCTCTTCGCTTTCACGCGTGTCGACATACGAGGCCAGCACGAACGAGGCGAGAGCCACGAAAACGTTGAAGACCTGGAGCGTCACCATTTTTTGAAGCAGTGTCTCGGTGGCGAACGGGCCAGTGCCGTTGACCGCCGCCAGGACCGCGACCCCCGAGGCGATCAGCGCTGCCGGCGCGGCGCCGCGCAGGCGGAACCGGAATGCCGCCAACATGATCAGGGGAAAGACCAGGTACTCGAGCCGGAATTGGTTCTGGAACACGATGAAGGTGGCGATTCCCACAGCCCCGAGCAGGGCGGTCAGCTCAATTCGACGGCGCCAGTCGAGGCCCGGTACGCCCGGTCTCGGACGGAGGCTCAGCAGGAAAGGAGCCACGAGCAGGATGCCCATCGCGTCCCCGGTCCACCAGACAGCCCACGTCGAGGCGAAGTTCGCCACGGGCACCGACCCCGATAGCACCAGCACCAGGGTGCCCACCGAGGCGCTGATCGCCATCCCTGCCAGCGCCCCCAGCAACATGATCCAGGCCGCATCACGCAGCCGGTCCAACTCGAGCCGGAACCCGACGTGCTTCAGGAGGACTGCGGAAACCAGCGGCGCCAGCGTGTTGCCGGCCGCGATCAGGCCCGCCCCGAGCGGGCTCGGGCCAAGCGGAAGGTTGACGGCGAAGGCGGCCGCTGCGATCGCGGGCCATGCCCGCAAGCCGAAGACTAGGAAAGCGACCAGCGCGATCCCGGTCGGGGGCCACACCGGCGTCACCTGTCCGTGCACGAGTGCCAGCCCGAGGCTGAGGCGAGCCGCGACGTAGTACGCCACGGCAACCAGCGCCAGTCGTAGGAACTCTCTGGCCGGTCGGGGCAGCCTACTGACAGCCTCGGCCATCGGGCCGAGTATCGAGGACGCGCGCGCGGCGGTCAATCCCGCGCGCTGGAACAAGTGCCTGTGGTTTTTGGGTAGAGATAGAACATGGAAGAGCTGGACGGAATCCATCACATCAGCGCGATCACCGCAGACGCGACCAATAACCTCCTCTTTTATGAGGGAGTGATGGGGCTGCGCCTGGTCAAGAAGACAGTCAACCAGGACAACCCAAGCGTCTACCACCTCTTCTATAGCGGACGAAGACGGCAGCCCTGGCGCCGACCTTACCTTTTTCGAGTACCCCGGCCTGGTCCGTGGGCGCGCCGGCGCCGGGATGATCCACACCATCGCGATCCGGGTCGGTTCGGCAGACGCACTCGACTTCTGGGCCAAGCGCCTCGCCGCTCAGGGAATCAAGTCCACCCGAAAAGGCGACCGCCTCAGCTTCGACGACCCCGAAGGCCTCGGCCTCGAGCTCACCGCCCAACCCACAACCGACAAGCCCCTGACGGCCGACCACCCCGAGATCCCGACGCAGTTCGCCCTCCAGGGCTTCGCCGGTGTGCGCGCCTACTCCAGCCGGCCGGAAGCAAGCCAGAGCCTCCTCACCGACACCCTCGGCTTCACCATCACCGACACGACCTCCTACGAGTCACGCGGTGCTGGACGCGGCTCCCACTACATCTATGACGAAGCCCCCCTGTCACGCGGGCTCGGCGGCTCCGGCACCGTGCACCACGTCGCGTGGTCCTCGACGATGGCCGACCACACCGGCTGGCGCGATCGCGTCAGCGCGGCCGGCGGCAACCCGACCCCGGTGATCGACCGCTTCTACTTCCGCTCGATCTACTTCCGCGAGCCGAGCGGCGTGCTGTTCGAGATCGCCACGAAAGGCCCCGGATTCACCTCCGACGAACCAAAGGAGCACCTCGGCGAGAAGCTCTCGCTGCCGCCCGATTTCGAACACCTTCGCGCCCAGGTGGAGGCGAACCTCACACCGCTGCCCAACTTGCGAGCTCAGGCCGCGAGCAGGAGCTCCGGCACCGGCTGAGACCGGCAGCCCCGCAAGGCGGCATTCACATCGTCGGCTGTCACCTCCCGCCGCCGGAAGTGGCGCAGCGCGAACCGGTCGCAGGCGGCTTCCGCCATGGCACGCCGCCCCAGGACCTCGCGCAGGTACCAGTGCAGCCACTCGTGGCAGTACAGAAAGCGAAGCACGTCGCGTCGAGTGCTGAACATGACGTTCTCCGACAACCAGATGAACCGCATCCCCGGCACCGGCTCGCGCCGGGCCGAGTGGTACACGAGCTCGTCGAAAGGACGGAACGGCTCGGGCACCCGCAGGACGATGCGCCGCTCGTCGAATTCGCATAAGGCCGACAGGCTGGGGCTCTTCCGATACCGCATCGGCTTGACCAGCACCTCGTAGCCACCCGGCGCGGGCAGCCCGGCGAGCGCGCGCCGAGCGTCGGCGACAGGGAGGCCGTCCAGGTCACTGCGGATGGCCATGCGGCTCGCAAACGGGGCGGACGGCGGTGCGAGCAGGGCCATCGGATTGATAAATAATCGCCCACCACCAGTCCTGTACCCGACGCTTGAAAGAGCCCCATCATTACCGCGATGGGCGTCCAGCAGGTCAAGCTCGAGTCGGTCCGGCGCAAAACCGGCGGGCGCATCCACCTCACCCCTCGAGTCCCCAAAAGCGGCACGGTCACGACCCTGTGCGGCCAGACCCTGGCCGCCGGCACCTTCGCCGCCGCCGAAGACGCAGCCGACTGCACCAACTGCATCCGCCGCTCCCAGGACCAGGGCCGGATCTCGGGCGCGTTCTTCGCCCAGGACGAAGGCTCCGAGCTGCTCAAGCTCTCCCTCGAGCAGGCCCGCCTGCGCAGGCCACCCACCAAACCGCCGGCCTCAGCCCCCGACAAGCCCGTCGCCTGGCCCGCCCCTAAGCCACCACCCGAGGTCATCCCCGAAGAGCTCGGCGAGCTCGTCACCAGAGGATTCCGGCCGTCCGGCGAAGGTGTCTGGCGCAGCCCCGGCGGCGTGGTGGTCAAGATGAAAAAGCAAGGCAAAAAACAAGGCGAGTCGTGGAAATTCGAAGGGCTCGTCTTCGAGGGCTCGATCATCGCCACGCGCGCGGGTGAAGGCATCCGCGTGAAAGCCGGCGACGTCGAGGTCAACCCGACCAAGGACGGCTACGAAGTCCAGCTCACCAAGAAGTAAAAAGAAGGGACCGGGCGGCGCAGGCCCGATCCCTTCACGGTAAGAGAGCTATTTCGCGGCTTTCGCGAAGTCGTTGGTGTAAGTCTTCGCCAGATCGACAGTCGCGCCCTTCATGTCCTTCACATACTTGAGCTCGATGTCGAGCGCGTTCGCCGCACCTGCGGCCGGCATGATGCCATCCGCGGTGAACGAGTCCTTCTGACCGTCGAGCGCGGCCACATACCCGGGCAAGTCGCCCGCGTAGTAGTCGGCCGGCATCTTGTCAGAAATTTCCTGCGCAGTGTGGGACTTCATCCACTTGAGCGTCTTGACGTAAGCGTTGACCAGCCGCTGCACGATGTTCTTGTGGCTGGCAACGTAGCTGCTCATCATGAAGATCCCGATGAACGGGTAGTCCGCGCCCAGCGCGGCGCGGGTTGCGGTCGGCGTGCGCAGGTCGATCAGCACTTTGCCGACGCCTGACTTGACCAGGCGCGAGATGGTCGGCTCGGTTGTCATGCCCGCGTCGATCACCTTCTGCTGGATGGCGGCGATGAACGTGTTGCCCGCACCCACTGCCACGAACTTCGCGTCCGTGCCGGTCAACCCTGCGCGCCCCAATAGAGCGAGGGTGATCGTGTGGGTTCCGGAGCCGATGGAGGTCACTCCCAGGTTCTTGCCCTTGAGGTCAGCGGCCGTCTTGATCGTGTCCGCCTTCCTGGCGTCGACCATCTCCGCCTCTCCCGGTGCGATCTGGAACTGGACGACCTGCGTCAGGAACTTGCCCTTGGGCTGCACCTCGAGGACGTGGCTGAAGGAGCCCGATCCGCCGTCGACGTTGCCGGCGATGACCTCTTCCTCCGACGCCTGCCCTGAGCCCTCGTCGATCAGCGTGACGTTGAGGTTCTGCTCCTTGAAGTAGCCGAGGATCTCGGTCAGCTTGTTCGGAATGTAGATCTGCTTGTTGAGGCCGCCGACCATGATCTTCACGTCGGCCGGCGTGTTGTCTGGCGGGGCGGCAGTGCTGCCACCACACGCGGTCAGGACGAAGATCGCAGTGAGAACGAACAACAACGGACGGGTCAATACGCGCATACGCATCTCCTCCTAGATTTGGACTTCGCTGCCCACTTGCGGCGGCCGCCATTTGATCAGGCGGTTTTCAAGCGCGGTGATGATTGCTTCCGCGATCAGCGCCATGGCGGCGAGCAAGAGCATTCCCGCGAAAACTCCGTTGGCGTTGAAGTTGTGCTCGGCGCTGTAGATCAGCTCTCCGACTCCTTCCGTCGCTCCGAAAAGCTCTCCGACGACAGCTCCGACCAGCGCCAGGCCGAAGCTGATGTGGAGGCTCGCGATGATCCAGCTGAGCGCCGACGGGATGATGACCTCGGTGGTCAGCTTCCGGTCGTCGGCGCCGAGGATGCGCGCATTGGCGATGAGGTTGCGCTCGACCTCACGCACGCCCTGGAAAGCATTGAAGAACACGACGAAGAAGACGAGCACCGCGGCGGTCGCGATCTTCGAGCGGATGTCGAGCCCAAGCGAGATGGCGAACAGCGCGCCCAGCACGACGCGCGGGATCGCGTTTGCGGCCTTGATGTAGATCGAGAAGACGTCGGAGAGGAGCCGGTTGCGACCCATCAGCACGCCGAACACCACACCTGTGATCGTGCCCACGATGAATCCCCCCACGGTCTCCTCCATGGTCACGAGCACCTGCCGCCACAGCGGACCAAGCGCCGTCTCGTCTGTGACCCAGACCACGAGCTGGTGCCAGATCCCCGACGGCTGACCCCAGAAGAATGGATCGATGACGGTCGGCGCATACCGTGTGGAGAGCTCCCACGCGCCGAGCACGAGGACCGCTGTCAGGATGCGCAGCGCGTAGACGTTGAACTGGTACCGGCGGCGCGCGCGGACGCGCCGTGCCGAAAGGTCGGTGATCGGTGCGGCAGCCTGCGGTGCGCCGGCCTCCGGCGTCACCACGTCAAGCCGCGCCGCTGCGCTTCTGCCGCTCATAGCTCACCAGGACCTCATCCTTCAGGTCGTTCCAGATCTCGCTGTAGATCTCGCTGAATTGCGGCTGCATGCGAATCTCGGTCACGTTGCGCGGCCGCGACAGCGGCACCGGATAGTTCGCCTTCACGGTCCCTGGTCCGGCGCTGATGACGAAGACGCGATCGGCCAGCGCGATGGCCTCCTCGAGGTCGTGGGTGACGAAGACAACCGACGCACGGGAGGCAGCCCACAGCGAAAGGAGCTCGTTTTCCATCAGCGCTCGCGTCTGCACGTCGAGGGCGCTGAAGGGCTCGTCCATCAGCAGGATCTTTGGCTCGTTGATCAGGCTCTGCGCGAGCGCGACGCGCTTCCGCATCCCACCCGACAGCTGATACGGATAGCGGTCCTCGAAGCCGGCGAGCCCGACACGCGCGATCCATTCGCGCGCCTTTTCGCGAGCCTGGCGAGTGGACTCGCCGTGGTAGCGCGGCCCGGCCGCGACGTTGTCGAGCACCGTCTTCCACGGGAAGACCGCGTCGGTCTGGAACACGTAGCCGATCTCCTTGGCGATCCCGGTCACAGGCTTGCCCAGCACGGTGACCTGGCCCTCGCTGGCGGGCTCGAGGCCTGAGATCAGCGCCAGGGTGGTCGACTTTCCGCACCCGGTCGGGCCGACCACTGCGCAGAACTCACCGGGCTGGACAACCATGTCGAGGTCCCGAAGCGCGGTGAAGACTGCGCCGGAGGGAGTCAGGAACCGCTTGGTGACACCGTGAAGCTCAATGGCTGGGGGCATCACGCCGACTCTGGCTCTCCGCGGCCCTCAGCGCAACGGATACGGTCTTTGTGGCCGTTTTGGTCGTTTTGGTCGCGCCGCGGCCGCCAGCTTAGGGACTAGGATCACGAGGGACTCACCTCGTGAAGACAAGGCTTCCCCTCGCCTATCAAATCCTGGCTTTCCAGGTGGCCATCATTTTGCTTTCCGCATTGATGGGCGCCGGCGCTGCCGTGTGGCAGGCGGGCCAGGGACTCGACAAGCAGTACGAGCAGCGCGCGCTCGCGATCGCCCAGTCGGTCGCCGCCAACAGCTCGATCCAGGATGCGCTCATCAACCGCGACACGACCGGGATCATCGACCCCAACGGAGTTATCGAAAGGACGGCCGAGCAGGTTCGCCAGTCCACCGGGGCGACCTACGTCGTCGTCACCAACCGCGACGGCATCCGCTACTCCCACCCGAACCGGGCCCTGATCGGCAAGCCGGTGGACGAAAACCCTGCCTCGGTGCTCGCCGGCAACCCGTGGGTTGGCGTGCAGCGCGGCACGTTGGGGGTTTCGGCTCGAGGCAAGGCGCCGATCTTCAACCAGGGCAGCGTCATCGGCATGGTGTCCGTCGGCTTCCTCGAAACCACCGTCTTCAACCAGCTGCTCTCGGAGCTCCCCGGGTTCGCGCTTACGATCCTTCTCGCCCTAGGGCTCGGCGTGGCGGGATCGATGCTGCTGGCCTCACGCCTGAAACGCCAGACGTTCGGCCTCGAGCCCTACGAGATCGCGGGGTTGCTCGAAGAGCGCGAGGCGAGCCTGCAGGGCATCCACGAGGGAGCGATCGCCACCGACCGGAACGGGACTATCACGCTCGCCAACGACGAAGCGCGCCGCCTGCTGGTGCTGCCGGCCGACTGCGTCGGCCGCAAAGTCTCCCAGGTCCTCCCGCAAGGACGCCTGCTGAAATTCCTCTCTGGCGCGTTGAACGACGAGGACGAGGTCCTGCTTGCCGGCGACCGCGTGCTGCTGGCGAGCCGCCGCGCGATTATCGTCCGCGGCCGCGAGATCGGCCACGTCGCCACCGTGCGTGACTCGACCGAGCTGGCCGGACTTGCCACAGGCCTCGGCGTCGACAGCCTCACGGACGCGCTGCGCGCTCAGGCCCACGAGTTCGCCAACCGCCTGCACACCATCGCGGGCCTGGTCCAGATCGGGCGCGGCGACGACGCCATGAAGCTCATCGCGCAGACCTCAGGTGTCCACCAGGAGCTCACCGAGGCCCTGCTCGACCGAGTCGGCGACCCTGTGCTCGGCGCTCTCCTGCTCGCGAAGGCAGCAGTCGCTTCCGAAAGAGGCATCGAGCTGCGCGTCAGCGACGACACCGTGATGACAAGGAGCAGGCTCGACAGCGAGGACCTAATCACATTGCTCGGCAACCTCATCGACAACGCACTCGATGCCGTCGGCTCATCGACAGGCGAACGCTGGGTGAGCCTCTCGGTCACGGAGCAACAGGACGAGCTCGTCATCAAGGTCCACGACTCCGGTCCCGGCGTGGATGAAAGCCTCGACGGGCAGATCTTCCAGGAGGGCTTCAGCACCAAGCGAGGCTCGGGCCGAAAGCGCCGCGGCTTCGGCCTCGCGCTGGTCCGCCAGGTCGCGCGGCGCCTCGGCGGCGACGTCACCGTGGTCAACGACGGCGGCGCCGTGTTCACCGTGACGATCCCGGTCCGGGTGACCGCGACGCCATGATCCGCACCCTCGTCGTCGACGACGACTATCGCGTCGCGGACCTCCACTGCGCATATGTCGAGAGGGTCGCGGGATTCGAGGTCGCCGGAAAGGTGCACACCGGCGCCGCCGCGCTGGAGGCCGTCGACCAGCTGCGCCCCGACCTCGTGCTGCTGGACATCTACCTGCCCGACATCTCAGGCCTCGAGGTCCTCCAACAGCTCCGCGAGGAAGACCATCCTCCGGTGGACGTGATCTCGATCACCGCCGCGCGCGAGGTCGAGAGCCTGCGCGCCGCGATGCGAGGCGGCGTCGTCCATTACCTGATCAAGCCCTTTCTCTTCCCGACATTCGAGGAGAAGCTCTTGTCCTACGCCGCCGCCCACGCGCGCATGACGCGCATCGGAAAGGCCGAGCAGGGAGACGTGGACAAGATCTTCGGCGCCCTGCGCACCGCGAGCAACGAGCCGCTTCCGAAAGGACTCTCCGACGCCACGCTCGACCTCGTCGTCCAGGCGTTGAGCCGATCGCAGTCCGGGCTCGCCGCGGCGTCGGTCGCGGATGCCGCCGGCGTGAGCCGAGTCACCGCGCGCCGGTATCTCGACCATCTGTGCCAGCTCGGGAAAGCCGAGCTCACCATGCGCTATGGCGGGCCCGGACGGCCGGAGCACCGCTATCGCCTGATGTCCTCTCCAGTCCGGGAATAGCTTTCACCTCCCCACCTTGTGGGGAGGTCGGCGCGCGAAGCGCGCCGGGTGGGGGTCGAGGAATATCTGAAGCGCGCGTTGGCTTGTTGTTTGTATGGCCCAAGCGCAGGCGCGAACGATCTACGAGGTCGACTTACCGAGGCTCGACGGCAAGCCCGCGAAGCTCTCCGAATACGCGGGCAAGGCCATCCTGGCCGTCAACGTGGCGTCAAAGTGCGGGTTCACGCCGCAGTACGCAGGCCTCGAGCGTCTCTACGAAAAGTATTCCGCGCAGGGCTTCACCGTTTTGGGCTTCCCGTGCAACCAGTTCTTCGGCCAGGAGCCAGGCTCTGCCGAAACAATCCAGGAATTCTGCTCCGTGAACTACGGGGTCACCTTTCCGCTGTTCACCAAGCTCGACGTCAAAGGGGCCAACCAGCACCCGCTGTACGCGATCCTCACCGAGACTCCCGACGACGCCGGCAAGGCCGGCAACGTCAAGTGGAACTTCGAAAAGTTTCTCGTCGGCCGCGACGGCCGCGTCGTGAGGCGCTTCCGCTCGAAGGTCGAGCCCGAAGACCCGGAGCTCGTCCAGGCTATCGAGTCCCTTCTCTAACGGCCCGGCAGCAAGCCCGCGGCGTGCGCGACCACCAGGCCCAGGACGATGAGCAGGTCGGCCAGCAGGAACAACCCCAGCAGCTCCCAGTCGACCCGGTTCGCGATCGCGAGCCAGCGCGGCGCGCGCGGCGCCCCCTCCGGCGCCCATCCGCAGATCGGGCAGTGGCCCTGCGTGTAGCGCGGGTCGAAACGCCACTTGTCCAGCTCGCAGTAAGCCGCCCTCACGGCGAAAGCACCTCCTCGGGAACCCGTTCGACCGGAGTGTTGCGAGCCCACACCCACGCCGCGGCGGCGCAGAGCAGCAGCGCCTCGAGCGTCAGGAACATGAACGCGAGCGGTATCCGGTTGGCAGCCAGCGCGGCACCGATGGCTTTCGCAGCGCCTGCCACTGGATTCTGATCGGCGCCAAACCCGCCGCCCTGGTCGAACCCGCCGAATCCGCCAAAGTCACCGAAGCCACCGAATCCGAGGTCCGACCCACCCGCCCCGTTTCCGGCGGTGGTGTCGGCGAAACCCTCGCCAAGGATGTACTCGGTGCTCTGCGTCGGCGTTCCCGGCCCAGGCGAGGGATGCGTCACGACGATGTGAAGCCCGGTCGCCCAGAGGGTCACGTGGCTGCCATCGATCGTCTTCGTCGGCGCGACCGTATAGAACTTGAAGTACGTGATGTCCACGCCTGGCACGCAGCTGCTGGAAGGCGCGCCCGACGATCCACTGGGGGAACCGCCGCTCGGCGGAGCGCTGGAACCACCCACCGGCAGGCCGCCGATGGGCG
>DASRWV010000046.1:0-3936 GCA_035687505.1 Nitrosotalea sp. | reverse complement strand
CGGTGCCGTTCGGCAAGGGCGGTCCGAACCTGGGCGAGGTGATCGCACGCATGGTCGGGCAGGCTTGAGCCTCTCGACCGAACAGACCATCGAAGCTTTCAACGAAGCCTTCGGCCGTCACGACGTCGACGCCGTGATGGCACTGATGACAGACGACTGCATTTTCGAGAACACGCTGCCGACGCCGGACGGGGAGCGGCATGTTGGTCAGCGCAACGTGCGCAAATTCTGGGACACGTTCTTCCACGAATCGCCGGACGCCAGCTTCGAGACCGAGGAGATGGTGGTCGCGGGCGACAGGGCCGTCGTGCGCTGGCGGTTTGACTGGGGCGACGGGCACATCCGTGGGATCGACCTCTTCAAGGTCCGCGGCGGCAAGGTGGCGGAAAAGCTCTCCTACGTAAAGGGCTAGACCTTCATCGCCAATAGGTGCCTTTGGCGCCAAAGACACCTTTGCTCGCGGCCGGATCGGTGCGTTTGGCGCCAACCGCACCTTTACCCGGCGACGATTTCAAATTCCAGGGGCGGCCGTGCGTTTGGAGGGCTCTAGCGGGCGAACTGCGTCCTAGACTGCCCACACATGGCTTCTGAGCGACAGGAACTGATCCCTCAGCGCGCGGCGGAGCTCCTCGGCCGCATCGAGGAGAACGTCCACCGCGTCATCGTCGGCAAGCAGCACGTCGTCCGGCTGACCGCCACCGGGCTGATCTCGGGTGGCCACGTCCTGCTCCAGGACCTGCCGGGCACAGGCAAGACGATGCTCGCGCGTGCGCTCGCGATGTCGGTCGGCGGGACCTTCCGCCGCATCCAGTGCACGCCCGACCTGCTCCCCTCGGACATCACCGGCTCCAGCATCTTCAACCAGAAGGACCTGACCTTCGAGTTCATACCCGGCCCGATCTTCGCCAACATGGTCCTGACCGACGAGGTCAACCGCGCCACCCCGCGAACGCAGTCGGCGCTGCTCGAGGCGATGGGGGAGGGCCAGGTGACCATCGAGGGTGTCACGCGAAAGCTGGAGCGCCCCTTCTTCGTCGTCGCGACCCAGAACCCCGGCGAGTTTCACGGCACCTACCCGCTGCCTGAGTCGCAGCTCGACCGTTTCATCCTCGCGGCCGAGATGGGACCGCCCACCGACGACGAGGCCCTCGAGGTGCTCGCCACGCGCGAGCACGGCGACCCCATCGCAGACCTCAAGCCCGTGATCAGCCTTCAGGAGCTGGTCGAGCTCCAGGAGTCCGCGCTGCGCGTCGTCGCCGCGCCGGCGATCCGCACCTACATCGTCTCGCTTCTAACTGCTATTAGAACGAGACCCGAGGTCCTGCTCCCCGCGAGCATGCGCGCGGGCCTGTATCTGCAGCGCGCCGCCCAGGCCCAGGCGCTCTTCAACGGCCGCGACTTCGTGCTGCCGGATGACATCAAGCAGCTCGCCCTTCCAGTGCTCGCGCACCGGCTCGGGATGCGCGGGCGCGCGAAAGCCGCGGACGTGGTTGCCGAGGTCGTCGCGGCGGTGCCCCTGCCGCCCCTGAGGCAGCACTAGCCCCACACCGATGCCCAGGGCAAGGTTCTACGGCGCCGTCGCGGTGGCCGCCGTGGTCTTCTACTACGCGGGCACCTCGGAGGTGGCATGGCTCTACCTCCTCGCGTACTGGATCGCCGCCCTCATCGTCGCGTCGTTCCTCTACCAGCTCTGGAACCGAGGCTTTCGCGGCGAGATATTCGTCCGCGGCTACAAGTTCGCGGCGGGCTCGCCCATGGAGGACCTGCCCGAGGTGGTGCTCAACGCGCGACCGCTCCGCAGGGCATTCGAGGGCGACAGCATTCTTCTCGACCTCCGGCTCGTCAGCAGCCGCGGCACCCGCGGTCCCGCGCGCATGACCGGTTCCGTCGCCGGCGTCGAGCTTGCGATCGCCGCCGGACTCGTCTCGAAAAGAGGTTGGACCGAGCAGAAAGTCGTGGGGCCGGTGAGGCGCGGGCCTGTCAGCCAGACTGGGTGGCGCCTGTATGCGGGCGATCTGCTCGGCCTTTATTCGGACGATCTCGGGAACAGGACGGAGGGGGAGTCGGAGCTCGTCCTGGTCCTGCCGCGGTTCGCGTCGCTCGGCTCGCGGCACCGCGTCCGCGAGCTCGAAGCCAGCGCGGCAGCGTCGCGCGCCGGAACGGGCACCGAGCTGTTCGGCGTACGCGAATACCGGCCCGGCGATCCGCTGCGTCGCATTCACTGGCGCTCCAGCGCCCGCCATGGTGAGCTGATCGTGCGCGAGTACGAGCCGCCGGGCATCCAGTCGCTCGGGATCTTCTGCGACCCAGCGCCGCCCACGCCCGAGGCCGCCGATCAGATCGCGCGCCTTGCCGCGTCGGAGGCGTGGGATTGCCTTCGTCACGGCGGGCGTGCGGTCCTCTGGAGTCCGGGCGCCGAGCCCTCGACTTACGACGAGTCAAGGTCCATCTGGGCGCTGCTGGAGTGGCTCGCCCGATACCCCGCGCCGGTGGAGGAGCTGGACCTTCCGCCGCCCCGCGTCAGCGACGCCGTCGCCGTGGTCGCGCGCTACGACGCGCCGGTCATCGACGCGCTCGAGGGTGTCAAGCAGCGCGGCGGCGACATTCGTGCGTGGGTGGTGGGCGATGCGGTGTTCGACGTCGACGCGCCGGTCCAGAACGTGGGCCTCGGGTGGCCGCTGTGAAATTCAAGCTGCTGCCTGCATCTCCCACCGAGCACTCGCTCGAAGGGCGCGCATTCGTCTTCTCGGCCTTCGCGGTTTCGGTTCTCTCCATCGTCCTCTACGGCCAGGAGTACCTGATCCCCGCGGTTGGATTGGCCGTGGCGGCGATAGGACACGTCGTCAGCTACCGCGGCCGCAACAAGCCGCGCACTTTCTGGGGACAGGCGCTGATCGCGTCGCTGGTCTTCGCGGCCCTCGCCTATTTCCTCGCCGATTCGGTGGCCGCCCTTTTCGGCGGAGTCTTGCCGCAGGCGAACTTCGCGCTGCTGCTGGTGGCGGTCACGAGCTTCGACCTGAAGACGCGCCGCAACAACTACTCGAGCTTGTGGATCAGCCTCGCGATCCTCTACCTGGCCGCGGTCTACGCGTGGGACTACCCGTTCGGCGTCCTGGTCGCGCTGTGGGCGGTGTGCCTCGCCGGGTTCTGGGCCTGCTCGAATCTGCGGCGCATGGGAGCCAGTGTCGCGGCGCCTCCGCGCGGGGCAGCGATGCTGGTGGTGGGAGCGCTGGCGCTGGGCCTCGGGGCCTTCGTCTTCATCCCGCAGCCCGCCTTCGACCCGACCGGTCCGCTCGTCGTCTCGCTTCCGTCGTACGCGAACTTCAAGGGCGAGATGGAGAGCCCTGCCCTGCCGCTGGTCCAGGTAGGCGGCGACTCGAGCACTATCGACCTTCGCTTTCGCGGCCGCCTCGGCGACGCCCCGGTGATGTACGTGCGCACGGGTGCGCCGGCCTACTGGCGGGGGCTGGTTTTCGACACCTACAAGGACGGGGCCTGGACCGCGTCGCGAAAGGGTTTCGTGGCGCAGTTCCCGCCCTACATTCCTTCACGCTTGCTGGGGCACCCTCCACCGCACAGCGCCGGCACTTTCGTGCAGGTCTTCCGGGTCGCGCGCACCCTGCCGGGCGTGATCAGCGCCGCCTATCCGATACAGAGCCTCTACGCGCCGGTCACCGCGTTGCGCCAGGACGCCTACGGCACGTTCAGGACCCCCGACGTGTTGAAAGCCGGGCTGACCTACTCGGTCGTTTCTTACATTCCGAACCTGTCCGCGCAGGAGCTGCAATCGGATCAGGGGTCATTCGGTGCGGCCCCTGAAGGCAACCCGTCGTACCTCGACACCGGCTCGTTGTCGCTCGGAGCGCGGCGCCTGGCCGTCCAGATCATCCAGGATGCGGACCCGGTTCAAACCAACACGCAGTACGACTTCGTGAT
>DASRWV010000045.1:0-59525 GCA_035687505.1 Nitrosotalea sp. | reverse complement strand
GGCGTGATCGTCAGTCCGCTCGACTTCCCGGCCTGGATCCCCGTGCTTGGGGAGTTCGACATGCTTGCGTTGGGCATCCTGGCGGTGGAAACGTTCATCGAGGCCTGCCCGGAGGAAGTTCGCCGCGAGCACCAGGAGGCGATCAGCGCGAAGCAGAGCATTTTCGATCGAGATGTGCGTGACACGGCCGGCGCCGCGCGCTACGGCGCTGGGCGGATGGTGAACCGTATCCGCTCACGTTTGCGGCGCAGAGATGAATATCAATCCATGTCGGAGGGTCTAGGAAATTGAAGGTAATGCTGACCAAGGATGTCGAGAACGTCGGGCGTGCCGGCGACGTGAAAGAGGTGGCTGACGGCTATGGCCGCAACTTCCTGCTTCGCCGAAAGCTCGCGGTGCCGGCGGGCAAGGGTGTCGAAGAGGAGGCGAAGAGGCTGAAAGATGCCGCGGTCAAGCGCGAGACCAAGGATCGCGTGGACGCGCAGGCTCTGGCCGACGAGATCGGCAACAAGACTGTCGTCGTCCGCCTGAAGATCGGGGCCGAGGACAAGGCTTTCGGCTCGATCACCAACCAGGATGTCGCGACCGCGCTGAAGGCTCAGCACCGTGTGGAGATCGACCGCCACAAGATCGACATGAAGGAGCCGATCAAGACGCTGGGCGAGCACCAGGTCTCGCTCAAGCTGCACCGCGACGTGGCCGCCCACGTCAACGTGATCGTCACTCAGGACCGGTAGGAATTCGAGCTTGGCGACGACGATCCCCCTCACACCGGGGAGGGTGCCACCCCATGACCTAGACGCCGAGATGTCGGTGATCGGGTCGGTGCTGCTCGACCCGCTTTCCGTCGCCAAGGTCCTGCAGTTCCTGCATCCGGAGGATTTCTATCGCGAGAACAATGGCCAGATCTACCGCGCGGCGCTCGACCTGTTTGCCGCGGGCGAGCCGATCGACAACGTCACGCTCGCCGCGCAGCTGCAGACGATGGGGCTGCTCGACCGGGTGGGCGGGCGCGCGCAGCTGGCGTCGATGCAGGGCGCGGTGCCGACCGCGGCGAACATCGAGTACTACGGCCGCATCGTCAAGGAGAAGGCGTACAAGCGCCGGCTGATCTCGGCCGGCTCGAACATCGCGGGCTTCGGCTACGACGATTCGGTCGAGGCCGAGGAGGCGATCAACCAGGCGCAATCACTGGTGTTCGGCGTCGCGGACGACCGCGACCAGCGCGAGCTCTCGAAGCTTTACGACCTGCTGGGTCCGGCGATGGAGCGCATCTCGTTGCAGATGGAGAGCGGGCAGGGGATCGTCGGGATCCCGACGGGATTCCACGACCTGGACCGGATGACGGGCGGGTTCAAGGACTCGGACCTGATCATCGTTGCGGGGCGGCCGAGCATGGGAAAAACGTCCCTCGCACTCAACATCTCGTTGCACGCGGCGCTGGAGGGGAAGAAGTCGGTCGCCATCTTCAGCCTCGAGATGTCGAAGGAACAGTTGACCGAGCGGTTGCTGACCGAACAGGCACAGATCGACGCGCAGCGAATGCATCGAGGTCTATTGACCGAGGCTGAGTTCGATCGGGTGTCGAACGCTCTCGGTCCACTCGGCGAAGCAGCGATCTACATCGATGACACGCCGGTGATGGACGAGCTGACACTTCAGCTCAAAGCTCGTCAGGCCAAGATGCGCCACGGCATCGACCTGATCCTCGTCGACTACCTGCAGTTGATGCACGGCCGCAGTCGAGGTGATGACAACCGCGTCCAGGAGGTGTCGTCAATTTCACGTGCGCTCAAGGGTCTCGCCCGCGAGCTGCGCATACCTGTGATCGCCATCTCGCAGCTGAGCCGTGCTCCGGAGCAGCGTCCCGACAAGCGCCCGATCCTGAGCGACCTTCGCGAGTCGGGTTGCCTCGCCGGTGACACGCCCATCTACCTTCCTGATTCAGGAACTTACGTGCCAATCAAGGATCTCGTTGGAAAGACCGGCTTCCGCGTACTCGCCCTGGACCAGGGTTGGTGGCGGATGGAAGCCAAGACAGTAACGAATGCATTCGCCACCGGCCGCAAGCCAGTGTTCAGGCTCTCGACGAATCTCGGCCGCAGCATTCGGGCCACTGCAAACCACAAATTCCTGACGATGGAAGGTTGGCGGCGGCTGGACGAGCTCGCTCCCGGAGATCGAATTGCCCTGCCGAGAATCCTCCAGGGACCCGTGGAAGACACGATGAACCCAGAGGAGCTGGGGCTCCTGGGGCACCTGATCGGTGATGGGTGCACGCTGCCGACGCACGCGATTCAGTACACGACCAAAGATCCGGTACTAGCGGAAGAAGTCGTGAGACTAGCGAAGTCGGTCTTTGGCAATGAGGTGCGGCCGCGAATCAATCCGGAGCGCACATGGATCCATGTTTACATTCCTCCGACTCGGCATCTCACGCACGGAGTACGCAATCCGGTCCGAGTCTGGTTGGAGGACCTTGGGGCTTTCGGCTTGCGCTCGTACGAGAAGCGAGTCCCTGCAAAGGTCTTCAATCAGTCACTGTCGGGAATCGCTACTTTCTTGCGTCATCTGTGGTCAACCGACGGTTGCGTCCACCTCTCGCATGGGATCAGCCACTACGCCAACGTCTATTACGCCAGCAGCAGCGAAGGACTCGCGCGAGATGTCCAAAGCCTGCTCCTGCGCTTGGGAATTACCGCAAGGCTTTCAAGGCACTCACAGGGCGATAAGGGCCGCGATCAGTTTCACGTTTGGATCAATGGGCAAGAAGACATCTTCCGTTTTCTTGCAGTCGTCGGCGCACTAGGCAGCAACAAGAGTGTTCACAAGGTCGCGATTGTCGAGTACTTGGCCGGCAAGACTTCCAACACCAATCGAGACTTGATCCCTGCAAGTGTGTGGCGCACGCACGCGCTCCCCGCGATGGCCGCAGCCGGCATTACGTCGCGTGAAATGCAAGCCGGTATTGGTAGGGCCTACAGCGGTACCGGAATCTACAAACAGAATCTGAGCCGAGAGCGAGCCGGCAGGTTGGCAAGAGCTGTACGTTCGGACGAGCTCGAATTGCTTTCTATCAGTGACGTTTATTGGGATCTGATCAGCGCGATCAGCCCAGATGGTGAGGACGAAGTTTACGATCTGACCGTAGAAGATCTACACAACTTCGTAGCAGGAAATGTTATATCGCACAACTCGATCGAGCAAGATTCGGACGTCGTGATGTTCCTTTTCCGCCCCGAGTACTACAAGTCCGACGAAAGGCCTGGCATCGCCGAGCTGATCGTCGCCAAGCACCGCAACGGCCCGACCGGCATGGTCGAGCTCAAGTTCCGCCGCGACCACACGCGGTTCTACAACCTGGAGACGCGCCGGCCCGAACCAGGAACCGAGTAATACCAGTGGTCATCATCCTGGTCGGTGGCCAGTGGGGCGACGAGGGAAAGGGGAAGGTCATCGACTACCTCGCCTCGAAGGCCGACATGGTCATCCGCTCGCAGGGCGGCAACAACGCGGGCCACACAGTCATCACGGAGCACGGCGAGTTCAAGTTCCAGCTCATGCCGTCGGGGATCCTCTACCCCGAGTGCGTCTGCATCATCGGCAATGGCGTGGTCGTCGACCCCAAGGTGCTGCTGCGGGAGATTTCTCAGCTGCGGGAACGTGGCATCGAGCCCAAGAACCTGATCATCAGCGAACGCGCTCACATGGTGATGAGCTACCACCCCTTGCTCGACCAGCTCGAGGAGGAAGCACGGGGGGACGACCGCCTCGGCACCACATGGCGCGGTATCGGTCCCGCGTACGCGGACAAGGTCCGGCGTATCGGCTTCCGCATCGGCGACCTGCAGAAGGAGGCCTTCATGCGCAAAAAGCTGGCCTTCGTCGTGGACCAGGTGAAGAACCCCATCCTCACCAAGCTCTATGGGAGAGATGCTTACGAATGGGCGAGCATGCTCGACGAGTACATGGGCTACGGGAAGCAGCTCGACCCCTACATCAAGGACACGTTCCCGATCATCCAGGACGCTCTGGACCGCAAGGCCAACATCCTCCTCGAGGGCGCGCAGGCCACCATGCTCGACCTGGACTTTGGCACCTATCCATACGTGACCAGCTCCAACCCAACCGCCGGAGGCGCCCTGACCGGCAGCGGGATCCCTCCAACTAAGGTCGACCTGACGCTTGGCGTCTTCAAGGCCTACACCTCGCGTGTCGGCTACGGCCCCTTCCCGTCAGAGCTGCTCGACGAGGTGGGGGACCAGATCCGCGAGCGTGGCCATGAGTTCGGCACCGTCACCGGCCGCCCGCGCCGTATCGGTTGGTTCGACTCAGCTGTGGCGCGCTACTCGGCGCGCCTAAACGGCATCGGCTGCGCGGCCTTGATGCGGCTGGATATCCTCGACGATCAGCCACTGCTGAAGATCTGCACCGGCTACGACTTCCGCGGCAAGAAATTCGACCACCCCGTCGCCAACATCTCCCACTACAAGCACAGCAAGCCCATCTACGAGGAGATGCCCGGCTGGATGTCGGACATCGGCGGCGCCCGCGAATGGGACGATCTGCCTCAAAAATGCCGGTCCTACGTCGAGCGAATCGGGGAGCTCATTGGCGTCCCGATCGAGCTGGTGGGGACCGGCCCCCGGCGCGATCAGTTCGTCACGCGCGGCCGCGAGCTGTTCGACTGAAGGCGCCGCCGGTGGCCGCGGAGCTGAGCTGGGCACAGGTCCATGCCTTTCGACTGGGGCGTCACCATCTACTCGCTCGCGCCCCAAAGAAGGACCTCACGCGAGTGGTCGGAGACATCGGTGGCGCCCAGGCGCAGCTGATGTCCGCGGCGGAGCTGCAGGTCGGCGTACGCGCGGAGTGCGCTGTCCAGGACGTTCGTGCTGCGCTCTGGAAGGACAAGAGCCTGGTGAAGACATGGCTCATGCGCGGCACCCTGCACCTGATCCCCGCAGACGATCTGCCGCTCTACACCGCTGCGATGAGCACCCGCTGGATTCGCATCAACAAGTCATGGCTCAAGCTGATCCACCTAACCGAGCCGGAGATCCTCAAGCTCGTCGGAGAAATCGGTGACGCCCTCGACAGCACGCCCGTGACGCGCGAAGAGATCATCAAAGCAGTCGGCAAGGGACACTCAGTCCGCGTCCTCGAGGCGCTGAGGTCTGGCTGGGGCGGCATGCTCAAGCCCGCCGCACGCAATGGTGTGCTCTGCTTCGGGCCCAGCCGCGGCCAGAGCGTCACGTTCGTCCGCCCCGAGAAATGGCTTGGATCCTGGCGCGAGGTCGACCCCGACGCCGCTCTGATCGAAGTCGCCCGGCGCTACGTACGGGCTTTCGGGCCCGCCGGCAAGCTCGACTTCACACGGTGGTGGGGCAACTGGCCTGGTGTCGGAACTGCGGCCTGGGCAGGGCTGGAGGCGGAGCTCGTCGCGGTCTCGGTTGAGGGCACACGTGCCCAGGTGCTCGCCGCCGACCTCGATGCCATCGCGAAAGCGCCCGCGACACCTTCCGTTCAACTTCTTCCGTTGTTCGATCCATACCTGCTCGGTCACATGAACCGCGACCACCTTTACTCGTCGGTTCATCGCTCGCGGGTGAGCCGAACTTCCGGTTGGATATCCGCGGTCGTGCTCGTGGACGGCCGCGTGGCAGGAACGTGGACTCATATGGCGGTGAAACAGACCCTCCGCATCAAGGTCGAACCGTTCCGGCGCCTCGCGCCAAAAACTCTGACCGAGGTGAGGCGCCGCGCGGAGACGCTCGCTGGGAGCCTCGGCCTGGTGAGAGCCGAGGTCACCATCGCCTAACCCCGGCTAGCTTGCCTTAGGCACGCTCTTGACGACCCGGAGGTTGGCTTCACGCTGGCGCAGCCGCCGCGTTCGCTTCCAGCGTGCCGAAAGCATCGAACCTCCGCCAAACAGCAGCACGAAGACCGCCATCACCGCCTGTACCCCGGCCACAGTGATGAACGCCGCCTCGATGCCGTAGCCATTTCTCCTCAAGCCGACCGCGAGAAGGCCGGCCCCAAAGCCAAGCACTGGACGGATCGTCCACGACCCTGGGAGCAGGCGCCGATCTGCGAGCAGCAGCGCGGCAGCGAACCATGTAGCGCCACTGTCGAGCTGAAAGACGTAGTCCCAATGAAACGCGTAGATCGGCACGAGGGCCCCGAGCAGGAATGCGACGAGCACGACCAGGCTCACCCGCCGCGCATACATCAACCAGGCGGCTCCAATCGCGACTGCGAGCAACGACGTCGCGAAGACTGGCCCGGGGACATTGCCGACATACAGCGCGATGGGATCGATCGCGGCGGCTGAGGGACTGAAGTAGTGATACCAGACGTTGATCGGGTCGGGGAAAGGTGTGCCGTCGGCGGGCCTGACGTAAGCGAACGGCGCGCCGCGCGTGATCAGCGCGACGCCTGCGTACGCAAGCAAACCCGCCTGGGCGCGAATCGCGGGTATGTAGCGCGCACGAAGGAGCTCCAGGATCACCGCCAGGCTCGTGATCTCGAGGCTCGTGACGGGGCCGGCGCCCGCTCCAATGAGAGCAACTCCGAACACTGCGGCGATCAGCGGGCTCGCTTGCGTCCGCGGCAGTTCCTTTCGCCACAGCAGCCGCGCCACGATCTGGCCGGCAATGCCGACGGCGAGCGCGATCGCCAGCATCTCCAAGGCCGGAACCTTGAAGATGATGAGTCCCGCAACCACCGGCGGAGCCAGCGCCAGGCCGGTGATCAGGTCATTCGGCAGCGAGGCCGGTTTGAATGCAGCGCGGTCCAGTGCGGCCGCGGCTCGAGCCAGCACGCACGGATTGTAGGCAAACCGCCCTCCTCGAGGCTGGGTCGCCGGCTACCCGGCTTAGGTGATAATCGGCAGGCTTGTGTCGCTTTCTGGCCGACGTTTTGCCGCGACGCTTCTGGCAATTTGGGCCCTCACGATCGTCGCGATGGGCGTTCTCGCGGACGCGCCACCGCCTTCAACGTGGGTGGCGCTGAAGGCTCTACCTCACCAGGGCCGGTCGGCGATCTTCGCGCTGGCGGTCGATCCCGCCAACAACCAGGCGGTGATCGCCGGCAACTCCGCGGGGGCGCTTCTCAGGAGCACCGACGGCGCTTCAACGTGGAACCAGGTGTACACCGGCAAGGCCGAGCCGACGGCCATCGTGTTCAGTCCGTTCAAGACCGGGGTCGTGCTGGCTGGCACGCGAGGCGCCGGGGCCCTGCTGAGCCGCGATGGCGGCGCCACGTGGTCTTCGGTCACCGGGCTCGAGGGGCGCGTCGTACGCGCCTTCGGTTTCGCGCGCACCCTTGTTGTGGCGGGCACCGACAGAGGCGTCTTCCTCAGCCAGGACGGAAGCTCGTGGTCGCAGTCTGGACTCGCCGACAAGAGCGTCGATGCCATCGCGGTGCCGGCGGTGAATGCGCCGGTCCGCATCCTGGTGGGTTCTGACGGACCGCTCTCCGTCGGCAATCTGCAGATGTATCAAAGCATCGACGGCGGCGTCACCTGGACGGTTCTGAATCCGCCGATCAGCGGAACTTTCGTAGTTGAGCTCGCGGCGAGTCCCTTGCCGCCCACCGGCACCGTCAGGCGGGTGATCGCCGGCACCAATGCCGGACTCTTCGCCTCCAGCGACAACGGAGCGTCATTCACGGCGCTCAGCGGAGGCAGCGTCCTGCCTTCGACGGACTACACGCGGGTCGCCTTCATCACCGACCACTTCGACCGCTTCTATGCGGCCAGCGACGGTGGCGGCTCGCGCTCGGGAGGGCTGTGGCGCACGAACGATGGCGGTCAGAATTTCATTTCGCTTGAGCCGCCAATTCAATCCATCACCGCGCTCGCGGTTTCCAACGACGAGTCTCCGACCCTGTACGTCGCTACGTTCCGGCCGGCCGATCATGTAGCCGCACTCTGGGTTTATCGCGACACAGGAGGAACGCCCCAGAGTCCGTTTGCTTCGCCGACGCCCGTCGCCAGTGGGAGCCGGACATCGGGGTCCCCTTCCGGCACCAGCATCTTCGACCTCCTCAAGCTGTCCCAGGCGCCGTATGTCGTCCTTGGCCTCGGAGCCCTGCTGATAGTGCTTTTGGCCGGCGTCGCCCACCTGCGCGGCCGTCGCCACTAGACTCGCTCGAGCCATGAATGCAACGTCACGACCACATGAGCGTCTTCGAGAGCTGGGACTCAAGCTGCCCTTGCCGCCTGCGCCGGCAGCCTCATACGTGCCTACGCGCTTGGTTCCGATCGGCGAAGGCCGCGCGCTGCTTTACGTCTCCGGCCAGGTCTCGGTCGAGGATGGCAAGCGTCTCACCGGTCGATGTCCGGACCAGGTGTCGGTTGAGGAGGCCCAGGCGCGGGCGCGCGTCTGTGCGCTCAACGTGCTGGCGCAGATCGAAGCGGCCGCCGGCCTGGACAACGTCGAGCAGGTGACGCAATTGATCGGCTTCGTGCTGTCGGAGGATGGATTCGGCGACCAGCCGAAGGTGATGAACGGCGCCTCGGACCTCCTGGTCGACGTGCTTGGCGATGCAGGCCGGCACACCCGGGCCGCCTTAGGTACGAATGCGCTTCCTTTCTCCGTGACGGTTGAGATTGCGGCGGTGGCTGTTGTCCGCACCCGCTGAGGCGCATCCCAAGGCGCGCCGTCCGCGGGTAATCCTCGTCGGTAGCGTCCTGTATCTCGCCCTGATCTTTGGCGTGATGCTGTGGCAGGGCATTTCGATCGAACCGGAGTGGGTTCTGCTCGTACTCCTCGTGATTGCGGTTGCCCTCGGCCGCGGCCGCACGTTCATCACCGACTGGACGCCTTTCCTGCTGCTGTTCCTGGCTTACGAGGCGATGAGAGGGTTTGCGTCGAAGACCAACTTCGCGCCCCACGATCTTTCGGGGATGGAGCGCTGGTTGTTCGCCGGCACCATTCCGACGCTGACACTGCAGCACGCCTTCTATCACCCTGGGGTCGTCGGCCTTCAGGACGTCATCGCGATGATTTTCTATTTCATGCATTTCGTTCTCCCGATCGTGGTCGGGTTCGTTTTCTGGGTGACCAATCGCGAGTATTACTGGCGTTTTGTCGCCGCGCTGCTTCTGATGTGCTTCCTGGCCTTTGTGACCTATCTCTTCTGGCCGAGCGCGCCGCCCTGGTACCAGCTGCACGAGGTGGTCAAGATCAACGACAAGACCGTCCACAGCATCTGGGGATACACGTTGGTGACGCCGCTGTATCACAGCTTCAATCCGAATTCTTTCGCGGCCTTTCCCTCGCTCCACGCGGCCTTCCCGATGCTGGCCACGGTTTACGCGTGGCAGCGATACCGGCTGCTGGCGGTGGGGCTGGCTTTGTGGTCGGTGGCGGTGATGGTGTCGATCGTGTATCTCGGTGAGCACTACATAGTCGATGCGCTCGCGTCGATCCTCTACGTAGCGGCCGCCACCATCATCGTCGAGATGTTCAGTCGTCGGCGAGGCCGCGGAGTGCCCGGTGGCTCTACGCCTGCCAGACCTTCCGCATGATCACGCGAGCGAGCTTTTCGGGATCGTGATGTGACGGCAGCTTCACGTTAACCACGTCCGCTGCGATGAACCTCACCTCGGGGTGCCTGGTCACATCGACGGGCTTGAAGATCACCTGCGATTGCCCGCCGGTCGGGTTGTGCGCGAGGTTGGAGTTGACGAGCACGAAGTCGAAGAGGTTGGCCCCGACATGCTCGCGGATCACGCGAAGATAGTCGTCGACGGTGTAGCCCTCGGTCTCACCCTCCTGCGCGGCCAGGTTGCAGATGTAAACCTTCAGCGCCGGCGAAGCCTTGATCGCCTCGACCATCCCCTCGACGAGTAGGTTGGGCATGATCGACGTGTACAGCGACCCGGGGCCGACGACGATCAGCTCGGCGTTGAGGATGGCCTGAGCCGCCTCCGGGTTGACCTGCGCGCCATCCGGCTTGAGGAAGACATGGCTGATGGGCGCATTCTGCTTCGGGATTCTCGACTCGCCTTCGACCGTATGGCCGTTGATCGAGGCGACGAGTGTCACGTCCTGCAGGGTGGAGGGAACGATTGTGCCCTTGACCGCGAGGATCTTGCCGGATTCTCGAAGCGCGTGCTCGAAGTTTCCGGTGACGTCGGCCATTGCCATGATGAACAGGTTCCCGAACGAGTGGCCGTCGAGCGAACCTTCTTTGAAGCGGTGATCGAAGAGCTGCTTCATCAAGGGCTCGGCATCGGCGAGCGCGATGAGGCACTGACGGAAGTCGCCGGGAGGAAGGATCCGGTACTCGTCACGCAACCGACCGGAGGAGCCGCCATCGTCCGCCACTGTGACGATGACCGAGAGGTTCGACGTGTAGACCTTCAAGCCGCGGAGCAACGAGCTCAAGCCAGTGCCTCCGCCGATCGCGACGATGCGGGGACCTCGGCCGCGTAGCCGGAACGCGTGAATGACCTCGACGATGCTGCTCGTGTTGGTTCCGGGCAGGAATGGGCCCAGGACGGATTGTGTGAGCTTCAGGTAGCTGAAAAGCAGCAGGCCGACACCCAGGATGCCGAAGATCGTCGCGCGGGCCCAATACGGCCAGAACTGCAGCGTGACGTAGTAGAACTGGTGCGGCAAAGTGAGCGTCTGATAGATTTCCTTCAAGGCGTACGCGACACCCAGCACGAGCACGAGCTCGGAGACCATGAGCAGCAGGAGCCAGCGCTTGATCTGGAGACCAGGCGTTAGCCACCGCAGCCAGGTTGCTGTGGATTGAAGCTTTGCGGCCATCTACCCCCGGAGCGACAACGGTTTCAAAACGTGCAACGTTACTTTGGTACTACGCTTCATTGCGATATGCGGACTTTACGGCGTGTGCGGCGGCTGGTGCGGTTTGCGGCCTTTGGCCTGGTTGTGGCAGCGGTCGCGACCGAGTTGTCGAAACCCGAGCCCGAGCGAACCTGGGAGGGGCGGGTGTTCGGTCTCGTTCCGTACGATTTCCGACCCCCAACCTGGCAGCGGATTCGGGACGCTTACTGGAACCCCAATTCCGAACGCCTGTTCAGCGACCGGGTTTTCGGGGTCGGCTGGGCAGTCAACCTCTACCGCGCGAAGACGCTGATGGAATTGGCTTTCGGCCGGCTGATGGGCACTCCGGAGCCCCTTTCGATCCGGATGACGGTGCGCTCGGAAGGTTCTTCCAAGAAGCCTGACGTCGTCATCACCCGGGAGTAATGAAGAGGCCCCGCGGGGGGTAAATACCGCGAGGCCTCAGAGGGTCGACAGGCAAATGGTTCCAATCGCGGCGTAACAAAATCAGCAACAATTTGGCCGGCCGCCCGCCCCTACGACGCCTGGCTGGGACAATCAGACGCGGTATCGACCTTGGGGAGTGGCGCAACGGTAGCGCAGCTGACTCTGGATCAGAAGGTTGAAGGTTCGAATCCTTCCTCCCCAGCCACCACTCGCTGACATGAAGGGATGGAACATCACGCAATGAAGGCGGACTCGCGGGCGCTCGCGCTTGCTCGCGCACACCTGGAGGCTTGGACCAATCACGACTTCGACACGGTGCGAGGCAACCTTGCCGATGACGTGCAGTTCTACAGCCCTGCCGCGAACCTGACAGGCATCGACGAGTACATGGATGCCCCTCGCGGCCTGACTCAATTTGCAAGACAAGTCGTGCCCGGGAGTCTGCGCATATTTGCAGCCATGGGCGATGAGCGGAACGCACTGATCATGTATGAGGTCAGCACTGAATCGAAGGTGTTTCCCTCCGCTCAGACGTGGCTGCTCGACGAGCAGGGAAAGATCAAGGTCGAACGGATCGTTTCCTACATGGCCCCGCGGGCTGTCTGAGAGTCAGGTCGGCGGGGGCGTCACCACTGGCGCCGTGTTGAATGCCGCATAAGTGAGGTCGACGCTTACGGCAGGCGTCTCGCTGGCGTAGGAAAGGGCGACGATCCGGCCGGCCCGCACGGTTGCGGTTCCTCTCACGTCGGCTGATCCCAGAACCAGGCTCGAGGCCGCCTGACCGGAGACACGGAAGGAGTAACGGTCGCCAGTTTCCGACAAGGGCGAGGCCTGGGCAAGGGCGTTGAATGCGGTGCGTGGATCCGTGGCCGCTCCGCGGCCTGCACCGGGGCCGACCGTCCATGTGGAGCTTCCCGGGTTCAACTGGTACGAACGGTCTCCAATGACAACGATCTTTGTCGGAGTGGCTCCCTCAGGCGTAACGGTTTCCGCGAGGCGATTTGGCGCATTGAACGACCCCGCAACGTGGAACTTGAGTGCGTCGGCCGCAACGTCGCCCTCGAATGTGTAGCTGCTCAGACCCTGCATGGCCTGCGCTGCGGCTTTGAGGGGCGAAGGTGTTCCGGCCGGAGTTTGAGCGGCTTCCTGGGTTGCCTCAGCGCCACAGGCGGAGAGCGCACCGCTCAGCGCCAGGCCGATAGCGACGAGCGTGAATCGCCACTGCCAACCGTGACGAAGAAGGCAGGCACTGTGCGGTGCCTGCCTTCCAAATTCGATGTCGATCGGACGCCGTTCGCTAACGGCCGCCCTCGTGCTCGCCGTGGTGGTTCTTGTGCTCGCCGTGCCCGTTCGCACTTCCGCGAACCTTAGCGTTGATCACGGGAGCCCCGCCGGCCGTTTCGGACGGCTTGACTTTGACCTTCACGCGATAGACCTGGGTCGGGTTGGCGCTGTTGGTGAATGTCACGTAGACCTTGGTTCCGTCAGCGCTGATCTTCGGCGTGGAGGCAGTGAAGTTGACCCCCAGCCCCGACACTGTCGCCGACGTGATCTTGTTGGTCGCCGGGTCGATGATGAAGCTGAGCGTTCCGACGCCCGGCAAGGTGACCAGGTACGGCGCGCCGGGCTCGCCCGGTCGGACGAGGGTTGGCGTGCACGGCGTGGTCAGCGGCAGTGTGGTGCTGCACGCCGGAGGCGGCGTCTTCGGCCCGTCGTGCGCCAGCACCGGCGCGGCGATACAGGCTGCGCCAACCGCCACCGCGATCGCACCATAGCGCAGCGCTTTGCTGCGCAATCGTTTGGGCAACCGGCGTGCCCTCTCGAGCGTTTCCAGGACTAGCTGCATTGCATACCTCCGCAATCAAGAATCGACGACTCTGGGGGCGGCCAGCCGAACCGCGAACCCGCCCCAGGAGTGTCCGGCGAGGGCAGCCTCCGGCGCTATTGGGCGACAGGGGGACAAAGGTCGTAGGACCCCTTGGAAAATGCCCCTCCGCGGTTAGCCTTTGACCTCTATGAACCTGCTGAAGCCATGGGGGCTCAGTTCCACGGCGGCGTCGGCGGTGCTTCAGTTCGTGCTCGCCGCGCTGCTGGCTGCTGCCGCAATCACGGCTGGCGCGTACTGGGTGGTAAGCCGCAACGCCATCGAAGAAGCCACCCGCAACGCACAGGAGGTGGCTGCGATCGACGGCCGAGGCATCGTCGAACCGGCCCTGACGAGCGGCGTCATGGACGGCGACCCTACGGCCACCACCACCTTTGACCGGCTGATCCACGAACGCGTGTTGAGCACACGCGTCGTGCGCGTGAAGCTCTTCAGCAGCTCAGGCCGGGTCGTCTACTCGGACGCCAGCGGCTTGATCGGCGAAGTCTATCCACTGGACTCCAGCCGCTTGACGGCGCTGCGCGAGAGCCGCGTGATTGCGGAGGTCAGCCAGCTCAGCAGGCCTCAGCACCGCTACGACCGAAATCTGGGCCCGCTGCTCGAGGCGTACTTGCCCGTCCGCGCGCCATCCGGCGAGACGCTTCTGTTCGAGACCTCACAGGTCTACTCGTCGATCGACGATGACCAGCGACGGATCTGGGCCGCCTTCTTCCCGGTGCTGGCGGCCGGCATCCTCGTCCTCTTCGCCGTTCAGGTGCCGCTCGCATGGCGGCTGGCCCGCAGTCTGGACCGCGCTCGTCAGGATCGCGAGGCCCTTCTGAAGCGTGCGCTCGATGCGTCGGAGCTCGAGCGCCGGCGGATCGCCCGCGACCTGCATGACGGTGTGGTGCAGACCCTCGCCGGGGTCGCGTTCAGCCTCAGCGCGGCTTCCGCTCGGCGCGGGGGCAAAGACTCAGAGGCCATCGATAACGTGCTTCGAGAAGCCGCGCGCTCGACCCGTGAAGCGGTCCGCGACCTGCGCAGCCTGATCGTCGAGATCGCGCCGCCAAACCTGGAAGGCACCAGGCTCGAAGGCGCCCTCGCCGAGCTGCTCGCGCCACTCGAAAGCGAGGGAATCGCCACCACCCTCATCACCGACGGACTTGGGGACGTGGACGCAGAGCTCGGTGCTCTCCTCTACCGAGCTGCCCAGGAGTCCATCCGCAACGCGGCTGCTCACGCCGCCGCGTCGCAAATCGATGTTCGAGTCTCGGTGGTTGACGGCACCGCGACACTTGCGGTGCACGACGATGGAAGGGGATTCACCGCCGAGCAGGTCATCGAGCGGCAGCGGCAAGGCCACGTCGGTCTGGCGATGCTTCGAAGCCTTGTCGAGGACGCGGGTGGAGAGCTCGCGATCAGCAGCCGGCCGTCGGAAGGCAGCGAGCTCACGGTGACGGTGGAAGTTCGGTGAGTGATCAGATCCGGGTCATGGTGGTCGACGACCATCCGCTGGTCCGAAGCGGGCTGATGCAGCTCTTGAGCGCCGAGGAGGGCATCGACGTCGTCGCAGGGGTGAAGAGCGGCAGGGAGGCCGTGGAAATGGTGGTCGAGGCCGCCCCTGACCTGGTGCTGATGGACGTCTCGATGCCCGGAATGGACGGAATTGACGCCGCACGCGAGATGTTGCGGCGCCGGCCGTCAACTCGGATAGTGATGCTCACCAGCTACGCCGAAGAGGACACCGTGATGGCCGCTCTCGACGCCGGCGCCACCGGCTATCTATTGAAGGACGCGGAACCGGAGGAGCTGGTTCGTGCCGTGCGCGCGGCGGCTCGTGGCGAGTCTCCCCTGGCGCCTCGAGCCGCCAGGGCCGTGCTAGCCTCGCGGAGTGGCAAGTCGCAGGAGGGGCACCTCACCCCACGCGAAGGGGAGGTCCTCGAGCTGGTCGGTGAGGGCCTCGCGAACAAGCAGATTGCCCGCCGCCTTGGGATCAGCGAGAAGACGGTGAAGGCGCACCTTACGAGCGTCTTCCAGCGGATCGGGGTGCTGAGCCGGACCGAGGCTGCGATCTGGTGGCGGGATCGCCGCAGGAGAGGTTGATGGCATTGCTCCGAGTCGCAGCTTTCGGCAGGAGTGGCGGCGCTCGCCAGAAGGCTGGCCAACCCGTCGATTTTGAGGACTGGATCCGCGCCGAGCTGGCCCCAACACCGCCGGCTCACGCGCTGCCCGTCGCCGCCGGACGGCTGAGGATTCACGCGCCGCTGGCTCACCCCGGACGCCTTCTGCAGGCCTTCACCGCGGGCGCGGCGGTCACGTTCTTCGCCCTCGGCCTGATGGCAGGGGCGCCTCTGCCGGTGATGCAGATCCTGCCGGCGCAAAGGTCGCAAAGCCTGCCGGTGACGAGCTTGGCTGTGGCGCCCGTGCCGGCCCCGCCGGCCGAAGCGGCTGCGACAGCTGCGACGACAGCTGCGACACCTCGAGTTGCGCATCACCGCGTCGACCACCGGCCGGGCGCGGCGCCACGCGCATCCACCAGGCCTGACTCCGCGACCCGCTGGGCTTCGTCGTCGACGGGCCAGCCCAGGACCGGAGCTGCCTCGCTCTCCGCCCCGCGCCAGAGCCGCCCCACCCGCTGACGGCTCCGGTTCGGAATCGCCGTTTGCCGGGTAGATAGAAGCTGCAATGTCTTCTAGCTGGCCCCTTGGCGCAGTCGAGCTCAAGGTGCTCGACCTCGAGCGCGAAGTCGAGTTTTACGAGCGGTTCGGTCTCAGCCGCATCGAGGATGGCGCGGACGCTGCGACCCTGGGAGCCGGTGGCTCACCCCTGCTTCGCCTCAAGGCCCTTCCAGGCGGGCGCCAGCGTCCGCGGCATACCGCCGGCCTCTTCCATTTCGCCATCCTGCTGCCGCGCGAAGGGGAGCTGGGCGGTTTCCTCCGGCGTGCGCTCGAAGAGCGCCTGCCGCTGACCGGCACCGCCGACCACTACGTCAGCCAGGCTCTCTACTTCGACGACCCGGAGGGCAACGGCATCGAGGTCTACGCGGACCGCCCGCGCAGCGAGTGGCAGTACCCGAACGGCAAGTTGAACATCGGGACCGACCACCTGGATTTCGAACGCCTGATGAGAATTGCCGAAGAGCCCGAGAAGAAGTTCTCCGGCGCTACCGTCCTCGGGCACATGCACCTCAATGTCTCCGACCTCGACACCTCTCAGGCTTTCTATGAGTCGATGGGCATGGAACTCATCGCCGAAGCTGGACAGGTGATGCGCTTCATGAGCTGGGATGGCTACCACCATCACCTCGGCATCAACCTCCTCGAGGGTCGCGGTGCGGCGAAGGTCGAGCCCGACGTGCGTGGCCTTCAGGGCTTCGAGGTAAGGCGGGTCGACGGAGCGCAGACGGATCCCAACGGGATCGCGATCACTCCGCCGGCCTGACCTTCGCCACTTCGCGCTGGCACCACGCGTACAGGGCGTCGTAGAGCGGAGACTCCAGGGCGATCTTCAGATGGTCGTTCTCGCCATGGACGATCGCGAACCCGAAGGCTATAGCTTTCAGCCCGGCCGCCTCAGGTGTTATGGATATGTCGGCATTGACGTCTGCTCCGTGCACGATCTGGGCCAGGCGGTCCAGCGCCGGGTCGTGGAGGTCGTACTTGAGGATGATCGATTCAAAACTGCACCTCGCGTCCACGTGGCCGAGCTCAACGCCCGCGACGTCATAAGGGATCGCGCCGTCCCGCTCGGCCGCAGCCATCACCTCCTGAGCCGGTACATAGAGGAACTCGGCGTCCGGGTCGATGAACCGCTTGACCAGCCACGGACAGGCGATCCGGTCAACGCTGGCATTCTTCCGGGTGATCCACTTCACTGCTAACTCCTTGTCTTTGAAATGTCTTTTTAGGCTATCCTCCCCCCGATGGGCGAGCTCCTCCTGGCTCTCCAGCTGGCCATCGCCATCGCCGTCGGGTTCCTGGCGATCAGGACTGCGGCGAGCTGGATACGACGACCCGACCGGCGCCATGGCTACCTGGCGCTTGCCCTGTCCTCGCTCGCCCTTCTCATCCTGATCGCTCCGATCCTGGGCGGAACCGGCGCCGAGGCCCAGGTCCTTACCGACATCGCCCTCGTTCTGTTTCTTATCTCCGGCTACGCGCTGGTGATGTTTCGCGATTCGTTCGTGCCGATTGCGCCACGCACCCGCCGTTTTGTCGCTGCCGGCATGGTGCTGGTGGGTGCCTTCGGTATCCTCGCGCAGCTCCCCGCGGAGACTCGAAGTACGCACCGCCCGCTGCAATCAATCGCGTTGGCGGCGGTGCTCATCGTATGGACGCTATGCATCCTCGAGCCGATCATCCGATTCTGGATTGCGGCCAGCGGCAGGCACGCCGTCGAAGCGGCGCGATTGCGAGCGCTCAGCGCCGGCTACGCCGGAATCCTCTTCGTCGTGATGTTCGGCACATTCGCACCGAGCCTCGGCGTTGTCAGCACGCTGGTCACCGACCTGATCACGCTCGCCGTCGTACCGATCCTTTATGTCAGCTTTGCGCCGCCGGCCTGGTTGAGACGGTTCTGGCGCCAGCCTGAAGAAGACCAGTTTCGCAGTGCCCTGCACGACCTTCTCCTGTACAGCCCCGATCGCAAGACCCTGGCGCACCGGGCGCTCGGCTGGGCACAGCGCCTGGTCGGTGGGGAGGGCGCATTCGTTATCGATTCGGATCGATCAATCCTCGCGGCGGAAGGGATCGCCGCTGGCGAAGCAGAAGAGATCGCGGAACAAAATGACCTCATGCCGGTGGCCGAGCAGGGGCACGAGCCCTGGCGCAAGGATCACATGCTCATCGTTCCGCTGGATCTGCAGCAGGGTCGCGCGGCGATCGTCATCGTCTCCGGACGCCTGACGTCGATCTTCGGTGACGACGAGCTCAACAGTCTCGTCCAGTACGCCGTCAGCATCTCGGCCGGCCTCGACAGGGTGGCGTTGAACGAGCGAATCCATAATCTCGAAAAGGCCAAGAGCGACTTCCTCAACATCGCGTCGCACGAGCTGCGCGGACCGATGACGATCATCAAGGGATACCTGACGATGTTCGAGGCTGGTTCGTTGGGGGAGCTCTCGCCCAAGGCGAACTCCGTTCTGCCTCTTCTCATCTCGAAGTCCGACGAGATCAACTGGATGCTTGAGCAGATGCTCGAGACCTCGCGCCTCGAAGAGGGCCGGCTAGAGCTCAACAAGAAACGACACGACGTCGTCGAAATCACAGATATGGCGATCGAAGGGGTGAAGATGCTTCTGCGAGGCCATGACCTCAAATTCGATGAGCCGGCCGAGCCTCTGGAGGCTGATGTCGACCGCGACAGATTCCAGATTGTGATCCGCAACCTGCTGAGCAACGCCGCCAAGTACTCCCCGCCTGGATCGGGCATCACCGTCCGCATTCAGCGCGAGAACGGGAATGCGACCGTTGCCGTCATCGACCGCGGCGTAGGGATCAGCACGGAAGACCAGGCCAAACTGTTCACTCGATTCGGCCGGATCCAGAACACGCAGCACGTGCAGGGCACTGGGCTGGGACTCTGGCTTTCGAGAGAGATCGCGCGGATGCACGACGGCGACCTGACGGTTCAGTCCGAACTTGGAAGCGGCAGCACGTTTGTGCTGGCGGTGCCGCTGAGGCGTTAGCCTGCTTGCGGTGGAACCGCAGGTGCGAACGTCATTTCAAACCACTCGGCCGCTCGACCTTTTCTCAACCCTGGCCGCGATCGAGTTTGGCCCGTCGCTGACGATTCAAAACGCCGACGTCTGGCGTGCGACCAGAACGCCCGAGGGCCCGGCTACGGTCCACTTGCAGAGAGTCGCGGAAACGATCGAGGTCGAAGCGTGGGGGCCTGGCGCGACGTGGGCGGCAGCTAAGGCGCCATCCCTTTGCGGGGAGGAGGACGATGCCACGGGTTTCCAGCCGCGTCACCGGGTGATCGCCGACCTCCACCGCCGCAACCCGGGCTTGCGCCTGCCACGGACTACTGCGGTGTTCGAGGCGCTGGTGCCGGCAGTGCTGGAGCAGAAAGTGACGACCGTCGAGGCGAAAGCAGGGTATCGAGCGCTCGTCGCGGCACTCGGCGAGCCGGCGCCAGGGCCTGTTCGACTTACGCTCCCACCCTCTTCGCAGGTGCTGGCGCGCACGCCCTACTGGGCGTTCCACCGGTTCGGAGTGGAGCGCCGCCGGGCCGTGGTGATCATCGAGGCAGCCAGGAGCGCCAACCGGCTCGAAGAGATCACCAACATGGACCTCCCGAGCGCCTACCGCCGCCTCGACGCATTTCCGGGTGTCGGCCCGTGGACCGCGGCCAAAGTCGCCCTTGTCGCGCTGGGCGACCCCGACGCGGTGCCCGTCGGCGACTACCACCTGCCGCACACGGTCGGCTACGCGCTGGAGGGGACCCCGCGCTCGAGCGACGAACGGATGCTGGAGCTGCTCGACCCCTACCGTGGGCACCGCGCCCGGGTCATCCGGCTGCTGATGGTCTCCGGGATTGGGGCGCCGCGGTTCGGTCCACGTCGTCCGCTGCGCAACATCGCGAACAACTAGTTTATGAGGGAAAACCCGGATGGTTTTCCCTGCGCGCAAGCGGCGATAAGGATGTGACCTACTGAATGCATCGCGAGTGCGGCTTCGCCGCAGTCGCTGCTCCCATTCCGGTATATGGATGGGACTTGATCAAGAAGCTGAAGCCCGGCAACGCAGGGAGACTAAGTAGACAAAGTCGCGGCTGGGTTGAACCCAGCCGCCCCTGCCACGCTGGCACAATCAAGGAGCAGCCTCGCTCCTAGTCGAGCTTCGCTAGCTCCTCTTCCACCAGCGAGATCAACTCGCGCATTCCGTCGCTGTCGAAGATCAGCTTTGCTCCCGCGGCATGAAACAGCTCGGGGAGCCGCCGGGTCGCGCCCAGAGCAAGCGCTTCGCGATATTTGCGAACTGCGGAGTCGCCGTCGCGCAGGCTGTTTCGCCAGACCTGCAAGGCGCCGAGCTGCGCGATCCCGTACTCGATGTAGTAAAAGGGGTTCCCGAAAAAGTGCGGCTGCTGGTACCAGCGTGCGATTCGCTCCGCATCCAGACCCGACCAATCCACGAAAGGACCCTCGAATCGCCGTCGCAGCTCGAGCCATTTCCTGTCACGTGCGTCGGCGACGCGCCCGTCCTCGTGCAAGTACATCCATTGCTGGAAGGCGTCAACCGACGCGCAGTGCGGAAAGAACAGGACGATTCCCTCCAGCAGCTCAGTTCTCGACCGCCGTGCATCTTCGTCGCTGTAGTAGCCGCCACTGTCCCGACCGATAAATGGAGCGGAAAGCAGCTCCATGGACATGGAGGCGACCTCTGCCATCTCGGAGCCGGGATGGCGCTGGAACAGGAGGGGAAGTCTCGACGCTTCGAACGAATGGAAGGCATGGCCTGACTCGTGCAGCAGGGTGCGCAGGTCGTCATCCATGCCCACGGCGTTCATGAAGATGAGCGGCATCTTCCTGAACGACAGGGTCTGGCAATAGCCACCCGGAGCCTTGCCCTTGCGGTTGTCCAGGTCGAGCAGATTCGCGTCGGCCATGCTGCGGAAGTACGTCTTGAAATCGGCATCGACGTGGCCGAACACATCGCCGGCACGATCGATGAAGGTCGCGATGTCATCGAATGGCCTGAGGGCCGGTCGGCCCTGTGCGTCTGCGGTGACGTCCCAAGGTCGCAGCGGGTCAAGACGCATCCGGCGGCGCCGCCGCTCCATCAACCGCCCGACCGCGGGAAGCACTGCGGACTCGACCGCCTCGTGAAATTGAAGGCAGTCGTCGGGTGTGTAGTCGAACCGATTCTTTTCGCGATGGGTGTAATCGCGGAAGTTGTCGAAGTTCGCATTTCGGGCCACCTG
Organism: Nitrosotalea sp.; assembly: GCA_035687505.1. GTDB lineage: Bacteria > Chloroflexota > Dormibacteria > Dormibacterales > Dormibacteraceae > Palsa-870. Next base: position 38,492 of record DASRWV010000045.1, on the reverse strand, counting down.
CTGGCGCAGGTCGTACATACGATCGAAGATGCCTGCGAGCTCGTCGCGCAAATCGATGTACGGCTTGGCGCGGTGCTTGAAAGCTCGTTCGCGCATGGCTCGGTCGCTGGACTGCAGGAACGGCCGAAGCTGGGCTGGAGTCCTTTCCGACCCGTCCCACTCCACCGTCATCGCGCCGTTGACCTTCGACCACTCCGTCTCGAGCTTCGACAGCTCGGCGAAGAGGGGAACGTTGGCCTCGGCGAACAGTTCCATCTGGTTCTTGAATCGCTCAACCGTGGTTTCGAGGCCAGGCCGCAAATAGTCGAGCTCGACCAGACGTTCCTGCAGCCGCACGCGCTGCTCGCGGGCTTTCGGTGTGATCTGCATGCCGAACCGCAGCTGCGCCGCCTCGCGGTCGGGGTCAGACGTGTCGCACGTGTAGGCGAAGCTCGCGAGAGCGCCGGCTTCAGACAGCATCGACTCGAACAACGACCAGTCGGCCAGCCAGGCTTCGACGTTTGTGGTGTCGAGCGGGCGCGAAGCCAGCTCTTCGTAGTAGGGAAGGATCTCCTCCCACGTCGCGTCCTTGAAAGCTTCCGGAGATTCCGGAAGTGCTACCGCCAACCCTCACCCTCCCGCCTAACTTGGCACGCCTGCGATCCACGAAATGGTACAGAGAGCGCTCCGCACTTTCTCAGGCAGGCAGGACGGTGTCCGTGGCGCGCCAGCAATACCACGCGGCAACGGTTCGGTAGGGGCGAAAGACTTCGCCTTCGGCCTGAAGAGCGCGAGGCTTAGGCAGCTCCTTGAGCTTGTGGGCGATGGCCCAACCCTTCCGTACCGCGTAGTCGTCCACCGGCCACACATCCATCCGACGTAGCTGGAAGATGAGGAACATCTCGGCCGTCCACCGGCCGATGCCTCGCACCTGAACCAATCGCGCGACCAGGTCGTCATCTGACATCGACTCGACGTCATGCAGCGGAACGGTGCCGTCCGCCACTTTGCGCGCGAGGTCGGTGATGGCCGCCGTCTTCGAGCCGCTGAGCCCGGCGGAACGCAAGGCCAACTCGGGGAGGGCAAGTACGGCTGCCGGGGATAGGGCCTCGGCGAACAGCTTCAAGAATCGCCCGTGGATTGCCGCCGCCGCGGCGCCGGCCAATTGCTGATACGTGATCGAGCGCACCAGGGCGGCAAAGCTGTCGTCGAGCGGATCACGAAGCTGGAGAGGACCGACAGCCTTGATCACCCGTGCCATGGCCGGGTCGCGGCGCGCGACCAGCCGAGTACCGCGGACGACTTCCGAAAGGGCGACCCTGGGGCTCAGGCGAACTCGGACATGAACTGAGCGAACTGGTCGCGCGTCGGCCGGAGAACGTCTTCGCCGAGGTCCCTCAGTGGGCGCTGAGGAATGTTCTCTGTGGTGGCGAAGTCATCCATCGTCGTGTCGAGATAGAGGAGCCCGGTGACCAGGTGACCCGCCGCGCGTCCTTCCTCCAGCACACGCATCGCGGCGCGGCGGTCTGACGGGTCGTGGTCCTCGCCCAGCTTCTTCAGGATGATGTGCGACCCGTCGTGGAGCTGGACGTCACGTGTGGTCCCCGGCTCGTAGTCGACGTGCACCTCTTCGAAGAAAGGAATGAAAGAAACGTCCGCGATCGATTCCTCATGGTCCTTCACCCAGCTGTAGCTCTTGGTCGATCCGTCGTGGTCGTTAAACGTGACGCACGGCGAGATGATGTCGAGGATGGCCGTTCCGCGGTGGGCGATCGCCGCCTTGATGAGCGGGACGACCTGCTTGCCATCGCCGCTGAAAGAGCGGGCGATGAACGAGCAGCCCAGCGTCAAAGCGACCGCACACGGGTCGATAGGCTGGAAGGTGTTGACCGCACCTTTCTTCTGCACCGACCCAAGGTCTGCGGTCGCCGAGAATTGGCCCTTGGTGAGCCCGTACGTGCCGTTGTCTTCGATGATGTAGGTGCAGTCGATGTTGCGGCGGATCATGTGCATGAACTGGCCGAGGCCGATCGACGCAGTGTCGCCGTCGCCGGAGACGCCGAGCATGATCAGCTGCCGGTTCGCGAGCTGAGCGCCGGTCGTCAAGGCGGGCATCCTGCCGTGCACGCCATTGAAGCCGTGCGCGGACTCGACGAAGTAGGCGGGCGTCTTCGACGAGCAGCCAATGCCTGACATCTTGGCCAGGCGGTGGGGCTCGACCCCGAGCTCGTACAGCGCCTTGATCATGTGGTTGGTGATCGAGTTGTGGCCACATCCCGCGCAAAGGGTTGTGGCCGCCCCCTTATAGGCATCACGCGGCAGTCCAACTCGGTTCAGGGTTGCGCTCATACGGGCACGGCCTCCATTTGCTGCAGCGGTTCAGTGATGGCGGCGGCCGGGATCGGCTGGCCGTTGTAGTGGCGGATCGAGTGGACCCGAGAGACGAGGTCAGGGGGCAGGGCGAGCCGGACCAGGTCGTAAACCTGTCCATCACGGTTCTGCTCGACGACGTAGACGCGCTCATGTCGCGACACGAAGGCCGCCACCTCGTCTGAGAGCGGAAGGGCGCGCAGGCGCAAGTAGTCGACGGGCTTGTTCGCCGCGGCCAGCGCTTCTCGCGCCTCGATCACCGCGGCGTGCGTCGAGCCGAACGCGATCAGGCCGACGGGGGACTTCGTGCTTTCGTCGATCACAGTTGCGGGCAGCGTATGGCGCGCGGTTTCGAGCTTTCGCGCGAGCCGGTCCATGTTTTTTGCGTAGGCATCGGCGCTTTCGGTATAGCGCGCGAACTCGTCATGGCCTGAACCGCGCGTGAAGTAGCCGGCCGCGGGGTGGTCGGTGCCGGGCAGTGTGCGATACGGCACGCCGTCGCCGTCAACGTCGCGGTAGCGTCCCCATTCGCCCGATAGGCGCTCGAGGTCTTCCTTCGAGAGCACCTTGCCCCGGTCGAAGGGCTTGTCCGGGTACTTGAACTCGGGAGTCATCCAGAGGTTCATTCCGAGGTCGAGGTCGGACAGCATGAAGACGGGTGTCTGGTAGCGGTCCGCGTAGTCGAACGCGTCTCGCGCGAACTCGTAGCACTCCTCGACCGTGCCGGGAAGCAGCACGATGTGCCTGGTATCGCCGTGCGACAGGTTGAACGCAAAAGCCACGTCCGCCTGCGAGGTGCGCGTCGGTAGCCCGGTCGAAGGGCCGATGCGCTGGATGTCGAAGATGACGACCGGTACCTCGGCGTAATAGGCGAGCCCGGAGAACTCGGCCATCAGGGAGATGCCGGGTCCTGAGGTGGACGTCATGGCGCGCGCGCCCGCCCAACCGGCTCCGATCGCCATCCCGACCGCCGCCAGCTCGTCCTCGGCCTGCACGATCGAGATGAGCTTTTCGCCCGTTTTCGGGTCTGTGCGGAACCGTTCGGCATAGGCGATGAGGTTCTCGCAGACAGAAGAGGACGGCGTGATCGGATACCACGCCGCTACGGTGACGCCCCCCATCAGCGCCCCTAGCGCGGCCGCCTGGTTGCCCTCGACGAGAACCTTGCCTTCGACGAGTCCGGTCATAGGTTCGAGCCGGTACGGATCGGTCTTGGAGAAGTGGTCCTGCCAGTAGTCGTACCCGACCTTGATCGCGTCCAGGTTTACCTGAACGGCTTTCGGCTTGGTCAGAAACTGACGCTTCACGCCATGCTCCAGGGCTTCCAGCGGGATGCCGAGCACGCCCGCGACGACGCCGACGTAGATCATGTTTGCCAGCTGCTTGCGGAGGGTGTCGCTCTGGATCTTCGCCTTGGCGAGCTTTGAGAAGGGCACCGGGTAATACGTCACGTCGGACCGGACGTCCGCCGTGGAGAACACCTCTTCGTGAATCACGACACCCCCGGCGCGCACAGTACCCAGGTCCTGGTGCCAGGTCGCGGGGTTGAAGGCGATCAGGATGTCCACCTTGTCCGACCGGGCCATATGGCCCTCCGTGGTGACCCGAAGCTGATACCAGGTGGGCAGGCCCTCGATGTTGGAGGGGAAGACGTTCTTAGGGGCCACAGGGATGCCCATGCGGAAGATCGCCCTGGTCAAAACCAGATTGGCCGTCTGGCTTCCCGAACCGTTGACGGTGGCGGCCTGGATGGTTAGGTCGTTGATGATCTGCTGCGTCAATTTTGTCTCTTTCAGCCGCGGATTACGGATTTTACGCGTGTGCAGCAACCAAGCGGTATTCCTTACAGTCCTCATCGGTGAAGGTCGCCATACCGAAAGAGCGGGCTGCGGAAGAACGCCGGGTTGCGCTGGTCCCCGACACGGCGGCCAAGCTGGTCGCCGCGAAGCTCGAGGTCAGCGTCGAGTCGGGCGCAGGCACTGGATCTTTCGTCCCCGACGCCGCCTATGAGTCATCGGGCGTCAAGGTGATCAAGAGCGCCGAAGCCCTGCTCGAGGACGCCGATGCGGTGCTCAAGGTCCAGGCACCCGCCGCGAACGAGGTCGGCCTGCTGAAAAGCGGATCGGTGCTGATCAGCTTCCTGCAGCCCGCAACGCAAGGGGAAATCGTGAACGCGCTGGCCAAGCGAGGCGTGACGGCCTTCAGCCTCGAGCTGCTGCCCCGCATCTCGCGCGCTCAGTCGATGGACGCGCTTTCATCGCAGGCGTCGGCTTCTGGCTACAAGGCAGTGCTGATGGCGGCCGGCCGCCTGGGCAAGTTCTTTCCGATGATGATGACCGCGGCCGGAACTGTCGCACCAGCGCGCGTGCTGGTCATGGGGGCTGGCGTCGCCGGACTGCAGGCGATCGCGACTGCGCGGCGCCTTGGAGCGGTTGTCTCGGCCTACGACGTCCGCCCTGCCGTCAAGGAGGAGGTCAGCTCGCTGGGGGCGACCTTCATCGAGCTCGCGCTCGAGGCCCAGGTCGGCGAAGGCGGCTACGCGCGCGAGCAGTCCGAAGACTTTCTGCGCAAGCAGCGGGAGCTGATCGGCGAGCACGTGGCCAAGTCCGACGTGGTGATCACGACCGCTGCCATACCCGGCCGGCGCGCACCCGTGCTGGTGACTGCCGAGATGGTGAAAGGGATGCGTCCCGGCTCGGTCATCGTCGACCTCGCTGCGGAGACAGGAGGCAACGTAGAGCTCACCCAGGAAGGAAAGGAGATCGACGTCGGTGGCGTGACCATCTTCGGTACTCGCAACGTGCCCTCGACGATGCCGCTGGCCACCAGCCAGCTGTACGCGCGCAATGTGGCGAACCTCTTGCTCCACCTGGTCAAGGACGGCGCGATCAACCTCGATTTCCAGGATGAGATCACCAAAGGCAGCTGCGTCACACATGGCGGCGAGGTGGTCAACGAGCGGGCCAAGCAGCTCCTGGCGGCAGCGAATTGACCAACGAGCTGCTCAACGAGCTGACGGTTTTCGTGCTTTCGATCTTTGTCGGCATCGAGGTCATCTCGAAGGTGCCGACCATCCTGCACACGCCGCTGATGTCAGGGACGAATGCGATCCACGGCATCATCCTGGTCGGTGCGATCGTCATTGCCGCCGGCGCGAATTCGCCGGTGACGATCATCCTCGGCCTCGTCGCAGTGATCCTGGCGACCACCAACGTGGTCGGCGGGTTCGTGGTCACCGACCGGATGCTCGAGATGTTCAAGGGAAGGCAAACTTCGAAGCCCGCCGCACCCGTGACCCCTAAATGACAACGGTCATCGCGCTTGCGTACCTGCTGGCGGCGGTGTGCTTCATCCTCGGCCTGAAGCAGCTCAGCTCGCCGAAGAGTGCTCGCAACGGCAACTTCACCGCGGCCTTCGGCATGGTGATCGCGCTCATCGCCACGTTGCCCCAGCTCAATTTCACGACGGCCGGCCTGATCATCATCGCGATCGGGGTCATCATCGGCGGCGCGGTCGGAGCGGTCGGCGCCCGCATGGTGAAAATGACCGCCATCCCGCAGATGGTCGCCCTGTTCAACGGGGTGGGCGGAGGCGCCGCAGCCCTTGTGGCGGTGGCTGAGCTGCTGCGGTTTGGCGACCATCCACCATTCGCCGAAGCGTTTCCCAGCGTCTTCAGCATCGTTATCGGGTCGATCTCTTTTGCCGGAAGCATGGTGGCCTTCGCCAAGCTCCAGGAGCTGATGACCGGGACGCCCATCACCTATCCCGGGCAGCAAATCGTCAACGGAATTCTTGCCGCCGCCATCCTCGGTTTTGTCATTGCGGTTCTGACGGTTGCGTCGATTCCGTTCTCCTTCATCGCTTTGATGGTCTTGGCCCTCGTGCTCGGAGTCGCTTTCGTTCTGCCAATCGGAGGCGCTGACATGCCGGTCGTCATCTCACTGCTCAACGCGTTCACCGGTCTGGCAGTGGCGGCGAGCGGCTTCCTGCTCAACAACTTCGCTCTGATCGTTGCCGGCACTCTGGTAGGAGCGTCAGGCAGCTTGCTGACCAAGATGATGAGCGACGCCATGGGCAGGTCGCTGGCGAACGTTCTGTTCGGCGCCTTCGGCAAGACGCGTGCCGGCGTTGTCGCGGCGGCCGGAAAAGAAGGCCGCAGCGTCAGGTCAGGGACTGCGGAAGACCTCGGCACGCTGCTCGCCTACTCCCAGCGCGTGATCATAGTCCCGGGCTATGGCCTCGCGGTCGCACAAGCGCAGCACGCTGCACGAGAGCTCGCGGACGTGCTGGAAAAGCGCGGGGTCGAGGTCACCTATGCGATTCATCCGGTCGCCGGCCGAATGCCAGGCCACATGAACGTCCTGCTCGCGGAGGCTAACGTGCCGTACGAGCAGCTCAAAGAGATGGACGAGGTCAATGACGAGTTCAAGAACGCGGACGTGGCGCTGATCGTGGGCGCCAACGATGTGGTCAACCCTTCAGCCCGCAATGCGCCGGGCAGCCCGATCTACGGCATGCCGATCCTGAACGCCGACCAGGCTAAGAACATCGTCTTCATGAAGCGCTCGATGCGGCCGGGTTTCGCTGGGATCGACAACGACCTCATGTACGACCCCAAGACGATCATGTTCTTCGGTGACGCGAAGGACTCGCTGACCAAGCTGGTCAGTGCTGTGAAGGCGGCTTAACCAGCTAAGCCCCTCTCCCCAGCCCCCTCCCCGAAGGGGAGAGGGTGCCGCTGCAACCTCCCTGGAAAAAAACGAGCCTCCTGCCGTGCGGTAGGAGGCTCGCGCCGCGAAGAGGGTGTGGTGTCACGAATGTTAGGGCGCAATGCGTCATTTCAATAGTGGCCCACCTACAAAAGATCTGGGAAATCGTTGTGTCTCGTTACAATGCCGGGCGTGGATGCTCAGTCGGTGCTCCTTCTCACCGTGGCGCTGCTCACCATCTACACCGTCGGCATCGGCGGCACCACCGCGATCGCGATCGGAGTCCGGGACGCCTGGCGCCGGCGGGCTTCACTGCGCGCCCCGGACCTCGCCCCGAAGCAGGGCGAGGTGGTGCTGGCCGCGCCAACCCTCCCACGGGCGGCCCTTTGGCTGAGGGCCGCGGGATGGGCCGCCTTTCCCCTCGCATTGGTGCTTGCGCTGTTCGCCGACTCCGCCTACCAATGGTTGGCGCCGCTGACCGTATTCCTGATGGTCGCGCTCAACGCCTTCTACTTCACGGCAATGCAGGGGATGGGCGACCACCTGGTCCTCACCAACGATGGTTTCCGCGTCGGCCCGCCAAAAGCCGCGCGCATTGTGCGGTGGGTGCACGTGACCGATTTCATGGGCGCTCACATCGGCGCGTTCCGGGCCGTGCGGATGTCAGAAGGGGCCGAGTGGCAGGACCCGAGAGTGGTACCGAATGTGATCTTTTACCGGTTGAACCGGGCCCTGGTTCGACCGCGCAAGTCGTGGTTTCAGCGCTTCAGCGGCCTGACCTATTTCGACGGTGTCATTCGCAACAGGTTTGGAGTGTCCACCCAGGAGCTGATGAAGGCAATGCGCGCGTGGCAGCGCGTCGCGATCGAATCCGAGTCGCCGCCGCTCCGCCGCCCTGTGAGGTAGCGCAGCCCCCTCACCGGCCTGTGAGATTATCGACGTGATGAATCGCCCCACAACGGGTGAGCTCGTGCCCGCCCCGATCGTTTTCAAGACAGCTGGTCCAGATTTCTGGAAGCGCTACCACGAATATCGCCGGCTGAGGCAGAACGAGTCGCGGCCTGACGATCCTGTGCGCCCGGACGACATCGAGGAAGAACGGCTGAAGCGTGAGAGCCCATTCGACTTCGAGTACCACTACGAGATCACCAGGGACGGCCTGCTGCTGAGCTGGTTCTCAGGCCAGACCCTCAAGCCGGGAACCCCTGAATATGAAGGGGGCAAGCACCTCTTCTGGGGCGATATTTTCGTTCGTCCGGATCATCGACGCCAGGGCATCGGGTCATCCTGGGCGGGGTTGATAGTCGAGCTCATGGACGCGCATGGGTGCACAAAGGTCGGCTTCAGCACCGAAGAGGCTCCGGGCCATGCGTTCCTGAAATCGCTGGGCGCGGAAGCGAAGCTCGTCGGTGCGGAGAACCGGCTGAAACTCGCGGACGTGGACTGGAAGATGGTCGAGCGCTGGGTCGATGATGGTCCGAAGAGGTCTCCGCGGACAAAGTTGGAGATCTACGACGGACCTTTGCCTGAGGCGATGTGGGACGACTTCGCGCCGCAGCTGTCGAGCATGCTCAACACGATCCCGTTCGAAAATCTTGACATCGGCACGATCGTGGTCACGCCCGAGCACATTCGTGATTTCTACGCGAGGCTGGTCATCAGCCAGGAGCGCTTGCACACGCTCCTGACTCGGGAACCCGACGGCGTCATCTCATCTATCACCGACATGACCTGGGACCCGAACCGGCCTTCGATCCTCGAGCAGCGTTTCACCGGCGTCAGGCCTGACGCACGGGGCCGCGGCCTGGGGAAGTGGATCAAGGCGAAGATGCTCGCGCACCTTCACAAGCTCTACCCGCAGGCAGAGTGGGTGTCCACTGAAAACGCCGGCTCGAACGCCCCGATGCTGGCGATCAACCACAAGCTCGGCTTCAGGCAGTATCGAGCCGGCACCGAATACCAGGTGGGCCGAGACGGTCTGGCGGACCGCCTCAAAGGATTGTCCGCCGGACGCCGCGTTTAGGCGAGCCGGCGGCTGCGCTGGATGCTTCGGACGAGCAGGATGACGCCGATCACGATCAGGAGAGCGGGCAGCGCAGCCTTGCCGAAGAGCCCGTAATCCTTTCCGCTGATGCCCAGGATCGATTCGAAGAAGACGAATCCAATCAGGGTGATCATCAGGCCGAGAAACATCAGGGTGCGTCCACGTCGCAGCATCACGGGGTCGCGATCGCGCAGCGCCTGCAGGTAGAGGCCGAGACCAACGCCAAATGGAACGATCAGCGCCCACGCAAAGGCCCAGCTGGCCCAGTCTTCGGTGCTGCTCTGGTACGCGAGGATCAGGCCCAGCATCGTCACGATGCCCCCGGGCACCGAGGCCCCGACTCCTCCGCCGACGAACCCCACCACAAGGAGGGTCAGGCCAGGGACGATCACGAACAAAGGCCAGCCGTACTGGGTGAGGTCGACGCCAAGGACGACGACGCCGAGGGCGAAGATGCCGACCACGACCAGGACCACACCGAGGGCAGCGCTGGAGCCGCCGCCACGAGGGCGGACGGGATGGGGCGAGCTTGTCACATACAGCGGCGGTGTCGCCATCGCGATCGCCGGCGAAGAGGGTTCCACAGGTTCAATTTTTTCGACGGGCGCCTCAGTCGGCGCGGATTCCGCTGCGGCTACGACCGGCTCGGTCGCGGGAGCATCCGCCTTCGCAGGTTCATCTTCCGTGCCCCACTTAGGAGCGAAGATGTTGGGGCTTCCGGCGAGCACGTCAGGGGTCACGTGAGCCATGTCTTCTTTGACGGCGGCATCGTCAGGTTCGCTACCTGGCTGGTCGGCGCCGGTCGAAGTTTTGCCTAGGCTGGCTCGCTTTCGCTTGCTCATGAGGGCACAGCTTAACCGGCTCCGGCAACCCCAGCTTCTTTTAAGATTTCGCCCTCAACTGACGATCCTGAACATCGGGTTCACCGGCCCAATCCCGCGTCCGACTTCAAGCGAGCGCTCGATCGCGCCCGTGATGAACTCCTTCGCCTGGTGCACGGCGGCAAGGGAATCTTTGCCTTTGGCGAGCTCGGCCGCAATTGCTGCCGAAAACACGCAGCCACTCCCGTGCGTGTTTGTGGTGGCGATCCGCGGAGATTGGAGCTCGACCAGCTCGGCGCCGTCGAAGTAGTGGTCGATAGCGAGCTCCTCGTCCGCGTGGCCGCCCTTGACCACCGCGGCGTGGGCTCCCAAACCGACGAGGTCACGTGCAGCTTGGCGACGTTCGTCGAGAGTGCGAATCGACCTTCCAAGCAGTACCTCCGCCTCGGGCAGGTTCGGCGTCACGACAGCGGCCAACGGAAGCAACAGGCTGCGAAGCGCGTCGACCGCGTCGTCGCGCAGCAGCCTGGCCCCGCCCTTGGCGACCATCACCGGGTCGACGACCAGGTTGCGGATGTTATGGCGCACAATCGCGCTCGCCACGACCTCGATGATCTCGACGCTCGAGAGCATTCCCGTCTTCGCGGCAGCAGCGCCGATGTCGAGCATGATCGCCTCGATCTGGGCGTCGATGAGCGTCGCCGGCAACTCGAGGATGTCTCCCACGCCAAGAGTGTTCTGGGCGGTGATCGCCGTGATGGCTGAGGTGCCGTGCACTCCGAGCGCGGCGAACGTTTTCAGATCCGCCTGGATCCCAGCCCCTCCGCCTGAGTCAGAGCCGGCGATGGTGAGCGCGACAGGGAGCTTCACGTTGAACGCACGCGCTGCCCGGTCCAGTAAACCGCGGCAGCGACCGCGATGCTCACGAGGCCGCTGAGGTCCGCGCCGTGCAGCGCATTGATCAGGTCGCCATTGAAGAAACTGGGCGTCCCGGCAAGGTTGCTGAACAGGTTGGCGTAGTTCACGAACAAAAGGCTCGTTGCCGTTCCCGCGAGCCACGCCAGAAGGGCTAGACGCGGTCTCATCCGCCCCTCGAAAAGAAAAAAGCTGAGCAGGACGACAGCGGCCCAGGCGGGCGCCCATAGATAGGTGAGGATGAGGAAATCTTGGTACGCGAGGTGGAAGTCGCTGACCAGCACCGCGTAAGCCGCGAGCAGAGTCCCGAGCACCCCGCAGGCCAGCGCGGTCTGCCACCTCTTGAGCTTGATTCCGATCGCGAGCGAGACAAGGCCTGCTGTGTACACATCCAGATAGTTGGCCCAGATCTCACCAAGCACGACGAAGACGAAAAACGGGATCGCAATCCATGCTGGAGAGTGCGCCTGGATCACGGCGAACACTCCCTGGCCCGCGGCCAACTTCGCGTCGATAGTCGGCAGCAAGAGGCCGAACAGGCCGAGCAGCAGCATCGGCAGCGTGACTCCCACCACCGGCCACAGCGTCACCGAGCGTGTGGGGCTGGACTTCGGGAGGTAGCGTGAGTAGTCGCTGGCGAACGGATACCAGGACGCGACCAGTGCGAAGCACGTCATGAAACCGAGCACGAACGCGCCGGGATAGTCGGCGGCCGCGGCGGTCGGGCCCTGGCTCCAGTGGAACTGCGGGGCGAGGAACGCGAACAGAGCAAGGGACAGCGCGATGAACGCGATCGCTCCGTACGTCTCGAGGACCTTGATGGTTTGGTGACCGAAGATCGCGACGCCGACGCTGATCGCGGCGATCACGAGGACAAGTCCAAAGGTCAGCCAGCGACTCCCGCCGCCGAAAAGTTGAGCCCCCGCCTGCGCCGCAATCACGCAATCGACAGCGAACCATCCGATCGCAAGAAAGAGCGTCAAGCCCGCGCCGATGTATGAGCCGCGCAGTCCAAAGATCCGGCGCGTGTAGCCGATTTGCGGTTCACCCGAGCGGGGGCCGGTGTTGCTCAAGAGGCCGAGGATCACAGCCGCGGCGACAGTGCCGAGCGCGGTTGCGATCAGGCCGTCCCATACACCGAGCCCGTAGAAGGTGGTGAGCAGGCTCGCTGTAAAGAGGCTCGCGTAGTTGACGAAGGCGCCTGCCCACAGGAACGCGAGCTCGCGCGGTGAACCGTGTCTCTCCGCGGCTGGAATCGAGTCGATGCCGCGTTGCTCGACCTTGCCGAACGAATCCGATCCGATCGCCTGAGCAGAAATCTCGCTCATCTCTCTCCCTCCGCTGGCATTACCCAGTTCAGGTTCATGCGGTCGGCGCTTCGGCGCCCTCTCAGCCTGTAAATCCCCACGAACTCGGAGGCTTCGCCTTGAGTTCGCGGGGGCCCCTCTCGTAAAGGGACAAGCTCCCGCTAGTCAAGGATGTTAGCGCCTCAGGTTTGGCGCCAGGGTGCGGGGAGGAGATAGGCGAGGATCCGGTAAACGTCGGGATTCAGCGCGAGCCCGATATGACTGCCTTGAACCTCCACGGCATTGAGGTCAGGTCGCAGGCACGCCTTCCAGTTGACGACGCCGTCGGAGCGCGAATAGATCGAGGTCGTCGGAACGCGCGGCGCGGCGGCAAGGTCGCGCAGGAAGCGCGCCTCAACGGACGCCGGGTGTCCGTAGCGGAACGCGTTGTAGAGGTGAGCCGCTCGTACGCCGGCCATGGTCAGCGGATGGATGTCGAATGGATCCTGCAGCGGAGACCCGAGCGTGATCACCTGCTCGACCAGGTCTGGTTTCCGGTGTGAAAGAACCTTGGCGAGCACGCCGCCGCGGCTGTGTCCGACCAGGGAAACCCGTGCACCTGTCTTGCGATGGAGCTCGACGAGCGTGTCGAGCAGTGGCCTGAGCATGACCTCCGAATACATGACGTTGAACGCAACGCCTGCCACCCGCGGGTTGTAGCCGACGCGGCGCAACCACTGGAACGGAGTGTGTAGCGTCCAATCGCCTGCGAGGAAGCCGGGAATGAGCATCACCGGCCGCCCCAGTCCAGGTGGAATCTCTACTCCGCGGAAGACAGGGTCCCGGATGAGGCGTAGGTATTCGAGGTACACGCGACCCTCGAGCCACATCGGAGGTATGGGGTCCCAGCGACCCAAGTGGCGAAGGTCCGGGAGGATCGATGCAGCGATGCCGAGCCTGCTGCGGCGTTTGCCGTGATGAATTTCAGGGACGTGTTCCACAGTGATTGCTTGAGCGGTTCTCCGTTATGAAAGTGCGGGCTCGGCGATTCTATATGGGCTCCACGCGTTTAGGGCCCTCATGAACTCACCTGGCGTTTCCATCATCGGGACGTGACCGACTCCCTCCAGAACCTCGAGCGTCCAATCCGGTCTGCGGCGTGCCAGCTCTTGGGCCGCCGCAAGAGGGATGACTCGATCGAGGCTTCCATGGATCACCAGAGTGGGGGCTTGTACCTTCGCCGCCCTGGACCAGAAGCGGGGGTCCGCCATGCGCAGGCTGATCGACCGGCTTGCCTGCAAGAAGGCGCGGCCGTTTTGCCGTCCGAGCTGCTCTCGCTCGCGGGTCAGCTGGATGTGAGCATCCAGGACCTCGGGCGCAATCCGGGACGGATCCGCACAGACGAGGGCGAGCGCTTGCTGAACCAGCCGTTCAGGCCCCAGCTCACGCACCCGCCGCTCGAGCAAGTTCTGCGCCAGCCCCGGTATCGACAGGGCTGCCATGACGCCCAACAACACGGGGTCGTGGCGTGGATAGACGTGGACGCTCGGGATTGCGGGATCGACGAGAACCATCGCGTTGACCAAGGAAGGGTGGGCGGCTGCCTCAAGGATCGCGATGTAGCCGCCCATCGAGTTGCCCATGAGCACCACCGGCTCACCGATCACGTTCTCGATGAATGAGTGCACGAGCCCGACGTTCGCCCCCACTGCTGCGGACCGGTCGAAGAGTGGGGTGTGTCCGAATCCGGCGAGGTCAAGGGCGAAGGCGTGGTAGTCCTGTGCCACATCGGGGCCGACTGACATCCAGTTCAGCGCGCTGCCCCCGAGGCCATGCACCATCAACAGCGGCTTTCCCCGGCCGCCGAAGTCGAGGTAATGGACCGGGCCGTTCAGGTCGGCCGTCTTATGCCGCAATGCGTCAATCCTACGCTTGTGGGGAGGTCGCTTCCCCACTTGTGGGGAAGGTGGCCGGCCGCGAAGCGGCCGGTCGGATGGGGAGGTGGAATTTGGGTTTGGCCTCAGGAAGCCTCAGCCAGAAACTCCCCTGCCATGCGCATCAGGATCTCGGCGACGGCGGCCGGGGAGCGCCGCCCGCCCAGATGAAGGCGGTCGAAGACCGCGAAGGACGTCAGGATCCCGATCACGTCCGCGGCTTCCTTGACCGAGCATCCCGGCCGGAGCTGGTCCTGCATGGCAAGTCTTTCGGCAAGAGCTCGGTCGCGATCGGATTCCTCGCTCTTCCACCGACGGTCAGCATCGAGCCTCCTGTAGAGACTCGGATCTGCCGACCAGGCTGTGCAGGCCTGCGCGATCCGGAGCCGGAGCTCGTCCCGCGAATCGGAGCTGGACTCCGCCATGGGCGTGACACCGAAGGCGGGGCCGATGCCGGCAGCCAGCGCATCAAGGAGGCGCTCCTTGGAACCGAACTGGTTGTACACGGTGATCCTCGACACGCCGGCCCGCTCGGCAACCTTGCCCATGCTAGAGGCAGGGCCGTGCTCGACGACCAGCTCGCGGGCCGCCGAGAGGATGGCCGTCCGGGTGCGGTCGATCTCACCCTGGCGCCGGCCCAGGCGATAGCCTCGTGGGCTCACTCAATTAGTTTAACAGACAGCATGTATAATCAAATAGGCCCTATTTCCAAACCCTCACTCCGCCCAACACCTACCATCGCTCGCTGTGAAGCTGTGGGATCCGCTCGCGCTGCGCGAGTTTTCATCGCTGCTTCGCGACCCCGTATTTCGCGGCCGCGGGGTGCCTCATGGCGACGGGCGGCCGGTGCTGCTGATTCCAGGCTTTCTTTCGGGCGACTGGTCAGTGCGCTTCCTGCAGGGCTGGCTCGACCGAATCGGCTACAAGGCGTACCTCTCGGGCATCCTCTTCAACGTCCAGCACTCCGAGCGAATGCTGGCCGGCCTGCGGCACCGCCTGGTCCAGGTCGAGGCGGAGGCAGGCTCGCGAGTGAGCATCGTGGGTCACAGCCGGGGTGGCCTCCTCGCCAAGGTCCTGTCACAGCGCAGGCCGCATAGCGTTGAGCAGGTGATCACAATCGGCTCTCCGCTCGCCGATTGGACTGACCTTTCTTTTGTGATGCATCACGCCGTTGGGATGCTCAAGACCGCGAACGAGCTCGCCTACGGCCGCAAGCTGAACACCGAGGGGCGTTTTTCTCACGACCTCAGCCTGCCTCCTGTCGTGCCGACGACTTCGATCTATACGCGCTCCGACGATGTCGTGAACTTTCGTTCCTGCATACGGCCGGACATTCCAGCCATCTCTGTTTGGGGCACCCACAACGGGATGCTGGTCAACCCGGAGGTGTACCGGCTTCTCGGCCGCATGCTCGCGCGGCCTCGCCGGCCGGTGGGGTCTAACCCCTGATCGCCGCCGCGATCGCACTGGCTCTGGCCGCCGCCGTCATCCACGGCACGTGGAACGTCCTGGTCAAGGTCAGCGGCGATCCGATGATCACGTTTCAGCGCGCGACTATCGCAGCAGCGCTCGTCATCACGCCGCCGACCGCGGTGGCGTGGATGCTCACCGGACGTCCTGGGTTTTCGCCGGCCGCCGCGGGATGGTGTCTATTGTCCGCAGCCCTGGAGCTGGTGTACCTCTGGCTGCTCGCGACCGCATACCGCCGGGGTGAGCTTTCCGTCGTCTATCCGATCGCGCGGGGGTCGGCCCCCTTGCTGGCGGTGGTCGCTGGTCTTGGGCTGCTCAATGAAAGGTTGAGTGCGGTTCAGCTCGCCGGCGTCGGCCTGCTCCTTCTGGGCATTCTGGCGGTCACGATCCCTCAGACCAGCGGCCGTGCGACGCTGCCGGCCCTGTTGACCGGTGTGGCAATTGCGTCCTATACGGCGATCGATCGCGTCGGGGTCCGTCTATCGACGCCGTGGTTGTATGGCTGGCTTCTGGTCACGTTGCTTGCCGTCGGCGTGACAGTGTCGATGTGGGTCGCGGCCAGAGTGACTGCTTCGAGACCGGTCCCGCGCTCAGAGCTCGGCAAGGCCAAAGCAACCTTGATCGGGATCTTGATGTGGGGAGGCTATCTGCTGGTCCTGTGGGCGCTGAGCTTCGCGCCACTCTCGGTCGTCGCACCGGTGCGCGAAACCGCGGTCGTCGGGGTGGCAATTTGGGGGGTATGGAGGCTTCACGAAAGCAAGGCCGCGGCGATCAAGCTCTCGGGTGCCGTGGCCACTTTGGTGGGGGTGAGCTTGCTCGCTTTTTGATCTCCGAAAACGAGAAATCCGGTGGTAATGTAGATCTGTCGCCAGGCTTCGCAGGCGATGTGCGTCGCGGTCGTCGAATTCTCGAAAGGGCCGTGCGTTCGCGACATTTGCTTTCGAGAGGGGAGTGAGGGAGATGCCGACAGGCACCATAAAGAAGTTGGTCTCCGACCGCGGATTCGGGTTTATCGCTGCGGAGGACGGGAGGGAGTATTTCTTCCACCGGACGGGACTTGATTCTGCCGTGAACTTTGACTCGCTGGCGGGCGGCGAGCGGGTCACTTTCGAGATCGAGCCAAGCCAGAAGGGACCGCGCGCGAACCGAATCAAGCTCGCGTAGCTGAATTCACGTTGCCGGTCGCTTGGCGGCCGGCTTTTGACTTGATGAAGACCAGGCTCCAAACGTTCGACATCGTGCCGCGCGGGGATTACTCGCTCGAGGAGAGCGCTAACTTCATCGGCGGCTGGCACAAGGCGCCATCCGAGGGTGGTGGGGCTCAAGGCCATCTGCACCTCGCCTTCCTGACAGATGGGGATTGGATCCCGGTGGGCCTGTGTCTCCAACAGGATTCGAGCGGAAGGGTCACCGGGACCATCTACGGCGATGCGCCAACCACCGAGGTGATGAAGAAGGTCGAACGCATCCTCAGTCTGGACGTGGACGGTCGTGCCTGGCCAGAGGTCGGAAAGCGCGATCCCGTGGTCGCGAAGCTCCAGCGCATGTTCCCTGGGTTCCGGCCTGTCAACTGGTCGGACGCGTACGAAGCAGCCGCGTGGTGTGTGATCTCGTCGCGGATCTCGATGCGTCAAGGCCAGGGGATCAAAGAGCGCATGTCGCGTGAGCTGGGTCACCAGATCGACGTGCATGGTCACGCGTTATGGGCGTTCCCCGGCCCAGAGCGGCTGGCGCACATGGAAAACTTTCCAGGACTCTTCGGCCGCAAGATCGAGTACCTCAACGCGCTTGGACGTGCCGCGCTGGCCGGTGAGGTCGACACCGAAACGCTTCGTGCGATGCCGCGCGAGCAATCGCTCGCGAGCCTGCAAAGGCTGCCGGGCATCGGACCGTGGGGATCACAGCTCGTGCGACTACGTGCGCTGAGCGCTGTGGACGAGCTTCCGACGGAGGAGCCGCGCTTGATGGGCGCCCTCCGGACCGCGTACGGCCTCGCGCACGAGCCTGACGTGAAGACACTGGAGACGCTCGCCGAGAAATGGTCGCCCTACCGGATGTGGGTGTGCGTCTGCCTCAGGCGCACGCTGGAAGGCGGCGCCGGGATGACCCACTCGCGCGCGGCTCGCTAACTCAGCGCGAGCCGATTCTCACCAGGACCATCGCCGCCACCCAGAGCAGCGAGCCGATGCCCAACAGCGCCCACATGGTCCACGTGATCAGCGAGAGCTCGACGAGCGCGCCTAGGACGCACATCGCCGCGGCGCCGGCGAGCAGGAAAGCGCCCGGCAAGAGGACCCACGCGGAGTACCACGGCGGCTGCACCGTGTCGCCGCGGTCGAGGAGCCGCCCGGCGATTAGGACAAGCGCCGCGCCGACCACCGCCGGTATGGCGAGCCCGAGCGCCCACCGCGGCTGGACGACTCTCGTGGCGGCTCCAAGAAGCGGCTGAACGCCGGCCGCGGCGAGAGCCGCCGGCACGGCGAACACGAGCAGGCGCAGGATCGCGCTCGCCCGCGGCACTTAGCTCGGGAGGGCAGGAACTTGTGCGGGTAGAGTGAAAACCGGCTGCGTGCGAACAACACCCGTCTGCACGTCGCGGTAGTCGGCGGCCTGGGACAGCTGGGTGATGAACAAATCGTTGAACTTGTTCCCGCGGTCCTCCAGCGCGGCTGCGGTGGTCAGGCCTCCGGCGTACGGCTGTCGCGGCAGCCCAGAGGACAGGTCGGTCCCATGGTAGAAGTCGTAATTGCCATAAACGGACGTCGCCGCGTAGGAGTAGATCGCGACGCCCAGCACCTGGTTTCCTCGCGCCGACGGAGCCAGGACCCTCCGAATCTCGGCCAACGAGTCTTCGGGGTAATTCAGAAAAGCTCCCATCCCGGTGACGACTCGATTGGCGAAACCCGAGTCTTTCTCGAAGGCCACCCACTGGTCGAACCAGCCTTTCTCACGCAATATCCAATCGCTGTCGTAATTCATGGGCACTCCAAAGTCGAGGTAACCCTTGAGCAGCCAATCGGCCCAGTCTTGAAAGACCGACGAGTATGCAGACGTGCGGCCCCAGTTGGCCAGGTTCGCCGGACCGCCACCAAAGCAGATGAGCGCCGCGCTGAGTTTCACCGAGGGGTACTTTTGCTTCAAGTCGTTGTGCAGGTCGCGGACGAATGCCGTGACGCGGTCGCGTCGCCACGCTTGCCACCGCGCGTCGTCTGGAGCCGGCGTACCAGCGGCGCCGGTGTCGTTCCTGTACTGAGCCAGAGATGAGGGCGTGTAGCCCCAGGTCGCGCCTGCGTAGCGCACGAAGTCCATGTGCAGGCCGTCGACGTCGTAGTTGCGCGCTACGTCCATGAAGACCTTGTGCGTGTAGGTCTGCACCTCTGGGTTGCCCGGATCGACATATCCCCCGGTCGCGCCATCGTTGGTGCGATTGGCCCAGTCGGCATGCTTCACCAACACACCGCTCTCCTGACCGACGAAGAACGTGTTGAGCCAGGCGTGCACCTCGATGCGAGGTATTGATGCATGGGCGACCTGTATGAGGTAGCCGAGTGGATCGAAACCTCGCGCCCCGGTGATGTCCAGGGCGCGCGGTTCCTCGGATCGGTTGAAGTAGGCGTCGCCTCGCTTGCGCACCTGCACGATGAGCGCATTCAGGTTCGCTCGGTGGGCATCGGCAACCAATTTCTCCACCTGGGCCCGTGACTTGATGCCGTCGTTGAACCCGTCGACCCACATTGCTCGGTACTGAGGCGTGCCGTACGTGATGGGACTTGGTGACGGCGAGGGCGAAGGTATTGGCGATGGGGACGGCGACGCGACAGGCGTTGCGGTGGCGGTGGCCGCGGCGTGTGGACCGGGCGCGCATCCGCTCAAGACCACGACCAGGAAAAGGACCCGACCCAGATGCCGCATCAAGCGATAGCGAACAACACGTGATTCCGGCCTGTGGTCTCGATCGCGCCCGGGTGTGCTCGCTTCAACGTTTCGATCGCCTCAGCGGCGAACTTCTGACGGCGGTCGGCGTCGACTCCTTCCATGCGGGCCGCGCAGTCCCACCAGCTGGTGAACATCGCGACCATCTGCTCGGCCGATCCCCACCTCACCGTCTCTTCGACCACCTCGACGCTGGCCGACAGAAAGCCCGCATCGAGCGCTGCTTGCGCGAACTTGCTCGTATCAGCGATCGCATCTCGGGTGGGTGTCTGATCAACGGCGCGGAGGGCGGGCCCGAGCCAACGATCGACCACCGCGTCCACAATCGACCAAATCGAAGCGGCGTTCCGTTCCACCGGGACGCTGGCGGCGAACCTGGCCCGAGGACGCAGCACTCGTCGCGCCTCGTGCAACGCCATAGGGAGCTGGGGCACGAACTGAAGCCCATGCCCGCAAACGGCCGCGTCGAATGACGCATCGGCAAATGAGAGCTGCTCGATATCCATGACTTCGAATCGGGAGTTGGGAATGCCCGCCGCCCTGGCCAGCTCGATCATCCCAGGGGCGAGGTCCACGCCAATGACCTCGCCGCCCGGCGAAACATCCCTGGCGAGACGCCGGCTCAGCGTCCCCGGCCCGCACGCGAGGTCAAGCACCCGCATGCCCGGTTGTGCGTCGACGAGCTCGATGGCGCGCAGCCTGCCGCGTGCTTCGTCGTTGGCCATGATCTCGTCGAGGCGTCGCTGATAGGCGACCGCGTGGCGGCTGAACACAGCCGGAAAGAGGTCCTTGGACTTCAAGGGCTGAGATTGTGCCACTCTCGCTCGAGCCAAAGCGCAGCACGGAGTGCCTCCGCGTTGGTCCGTGCCACGACCTGCATCCCAACCGGCAGTCCGCGCGTGGGCGCTGGAAGTGTGACCACCGGTTGTCCCGTCGTGTTGAAAGGCCGCGTGAATCGGGAGAGGGGCTCACGAACCTCGTTGCCGGAATCGACCGGCGGCGCCACTATCGCCGTCGCGGGAAGCAGCAGCGCGTCGACGCCTCCCATGGCACGCATTGCAGCCTCCTGGAGTTTCGGCCGCTCGCGTATCGCCTCCTCGAAGTCGACGGCAAGAATGCCCAGCCCGCGCCGGATGTGCCCAAGGACGTCGGAGCCGTATTTGTCGGGGAAGTCGTTGGCCCACCGGCGGTGGTACGTCGCGGCCTCCACCAGAAGGATGGTCAGGCCGGTGCTGAATAGGAGATCGCGATCGACGAAGTCGATCTCGGGCAACCCTTGGGACACGAGCCGCCACGCGCGTTCGGTCGGCTCGTCGAGGCCGGCGATCCATCCGGCCGGCACTGCGATCCGAGGCTTGCCGAGCTGTTCCATCGAAACGGCTTCACCGGACATCATCTGGAAGGCTTTCGCGACGGCCTCGACGTCGCCCGCCATCGGGCCGAGAGTGTCGAGCGACCAGCTGAGGGGGATGACGCCGGAAGTGTCGATCGTGCCGAACGCCGGCTTGAATCCCACCACTCCACAGAGGGACGCCGGGACGCGGATCGAACCTCCGGTATCGCTGCCGACCGCCCAGTCGCACATGCCGGCCGCCACCGCTGCCGCGGAACCGCCCGATGAGCCTCCCGCCACGCGGCTCGGGTCGTACGGATTGCGGACGGCGCCGTAGTGAGGGTTCACGCTGGTCACTCCGTACGCGAACTCGTGCAGGTTGGTCTTGCCGACGATCACGCAGCCTTCTTTCCTGATGCTTTGAATCACCGGCGCGTCATGCTGGGCAGGTTCGTTCGGAAGGATGACGCCGCCGGCGGTGGTGACCATTCCGGCGACGTCGACCAGGTCTTTGACTGCGACCACCGTCCCCACGCCGTGCTCAGCTGAGATCGAGATGAAGGCGTGCAGGTCCTTGCGTTCCTCGATGCGCCGCCGTGCCTCTTGCAGTTCCACGTGCCAATTCTCGGGTGTCGAGACCGCCCGGCGAGTTATCCTCCCCGCTGATGGCACTGAGTGCAACGCTGGCTTGGAGCAAGGTTGACGTGCTCACGTCGTACCAGCGGCTCACGGCCGAGATCCAGATCCGAGGGCGATTGTTCCCGACGATCAACGATCCCGAGCCGATGTTCCACCTGCGCAATGTAAGCGCCGAGCCGCTCATCCCGGGTGCCGTGCCGCTCAATGGCGTGCCGGAGGGCCTGTTCAGCAAGGCGTTGATCGGCGGCATCCGAACGATCGAGCTCGAGCCACCGCCACCCGACCAGGTCCTGGATCTCACCCGGCGCTACGTTATGTTTCAGGCCGGGAGTTTCATGGTCACGGGCGCCGCCGAGTTTCCCAAGGTAGTCGAGGCGGCGATGCACAGCGAGATCCTGCTGAAGTCACATTTCTTCCCGTTGGTGGACGTGACCATCACGATCTTCGGCGTTGCCGGCAAGAGCTGGACGCAGCCCTCGATCCTGGTCAATCGGGACCAGATGCTGGCCCTCTACCTCGGCTGACGTCGGGAG
This sequence comes from Nitrosotalea sp., assembly GCA_035687505.1. Classification (GTDB taxonomy): domain Bacteria; phylum Chloroflexota; class Dormibacteria; order Dormibacterales; family Dormibacteraceae; genus Palsa-870. The sequence goes on along the minus strand of DASRWV010000045.1, from coordinate 16,526 downwards.
CTAGGCCTTCGCTCCGAACAGGCGCCGGATGCCCGACCACAGCACCTGGAAGAACAGCGGCACCGCGTTGATCGGTTTGGCGGTCACCGGTGCCGGAGCGCTGCTCGGTCCAGAAGCCGTGGCCGTCCCCGAGCCATCACCGCTACCGGATCTCGTTTCGCCCGCCTCCACGTTCGCCTTGATGCATGCGGCCATCTCGTTCACGATCCGGCGCGACACGTCTTCCATGACGCCTCGGCCGAACTGGGCAACTCGCCCGGCCACGCTGTAATCGGTCACGATCTTGACCGTGGATCCCGCTCCGTCGGCGTCCACGGTCATCAGCGCTTTCGCCCGTGCCGACCCAGGCCCCGTGGTCTCCCGTCCCTCAGCCTCGAGCGTGGCCGAGCGCGCCGAGTCGTTGCGGTCGGCGATTCTCGCAGTGCCGCTATAGGCCACGGTGATCGGGCCTACCTTGACCTTGACCTTGCCTTTGAAGGTGGTTGGATCCACGACTTCTGAGAGCTCCGCACCCGGGACGCAGCCCACCACCTTGTTGACGTCCAGCAGGTAAGCGAACACGCGGTCGGGCGGGGCGCCGACGCTAAAGGAATTTTCTAGTTGCATTTCGTCGGTAAAAGTAGCGCAATAGAGGGGTTCGTCTGCGATTGGTTGTGGGGGTCGGGAGCTTGACCCGCCATGCATCCGACCCGTGAGACGTCTGGTCGACCGAATCAGCTCGCCAATTCTCCGGGCGCCGTGAAGCGAACCGGGAGAGTAATTAGGAGTAAGGAGCGTATGAAACACAAGGTCGCAACCACAGTTAACGGCCACCGACAGGAGCACGAGGTCGAGCCCCGGCTGTTGCTCGTGCACTATCTGCGAGACGTAGTCGGACTCACTGGGACCCACGTCGGCTGCGACACCAGTCAGTGCGGTGCATGCACGATCCTGGTGGACGGAAACGCCGTCAAGAGCTGCACCATGTTCGCCGTCCAGGCTGAAGGCAAGAAGCTCACCACGATCGAGGGCATGGCCAAGGATGGGGAGCTGCACCCGCTGCAGCAGGCTTTTTGGGACGAGCATGGTCTTCAGTGCGGCTACTGCACTCCCGGCTTCATCATGGCCGCGGCGTACCTCCTGGACCAAAACCCGAACCCGACCGAGGATGAGATTCGTCGTGGCCTGGAAGGCAACCTTTGCCGTTGCACCGGCTACGTGAACATCGTCAAGTCCGTTCAGTCGGCCGCGAAGACGATGAACGGGTCCAGGGCCAAAGTGGGCGAGCGCAGCGCTACCGCCGGAAGGAGCTGAGGTCATGGCAATCACGACCATGATCGGAGCGAAGATCCACCGCCGTGAAGACCCGCGGCTGGTCAGCGGCGAGGGCCGCTACACAGATGACTTCACGCGGCCTGGGATGGTCTACATGTCAGTAGTCCGCAGCCCGCATGCCCATGCGCTCATCAAGAGCATCGACATCACCGCGGCGGCAAAAGCGCCTGGTGTGGTGGCGATCTATACCCACAAGGATTTTGCCAAAGTGGTCACCGGCACGATGCCCGCGGCGCCTGCCTTCGTCGCCGAGAAGAAGCAGATCCCGCCACGCTTTCCGATTGCCGAAAAAGAGGTCGCCTACCAGGGCGAGCCGGTGGCCGTGGTGCTCACCGAGACCAAATACCAGGCCTTGGATGCCGCCAACCTGATCGAGGTCGACTACGAGCCGCTGCCGGCGGTGATGGACCCGGAGCGGGCCCTCGAAGCCAGGTCGCCCAAGGCTCACAGCGGCGCACCTGACAACGTGGGTTGGGACCTGACGTACATTCCAGAAGACGACAGCTTCATGAAGCAAGCTGACGTCGTCGTCAAGCAGCGCATCCTCCAGCAGCGGCTGGCGCCGACGCCGATGGAGACGCGAGGCGTCCTCGCCGAGTATTCGAAACCCGACCAGGCCATGACGATCTGGATGTCAAGCCAGAACCCGCACTTCATCAGGCTGTTCCTGGCCGGCGCTCTTGGCATTCCGGAAACGAGGATTCGCGTCATCTCGCCGGACGTGGGCGGGGGCTTCGGGAGCAAGATCAGCCCCTATTCCGAGGACTACCTGGTCCCGGCCGCGGCCAAGCTCAGCGGCCGCCCGGTTAAGTGGATCGAGACTCGAACGGAGTCGATCCAGACCACGACACACGGCCGCGGGCAGTACTTCGACGTCGAAGCAGGCGCGAAGAAGGACGGAACGCTGGTCGCACTCAAGGTCACTCAGTACCTGGATATCGGCGCATATGTAGGCACGTTCGGCGCATTTCAGGCGTGCGCCTGCCTGCTTTCGACCGGCGCCTACAACTGGAAGCACGTCTCGGCTCGGACCGTGGGGATCCTCACCAATCGTGTCCCCACCGACCCCTACCGGGGCGCCGGTCGCCCTGAGGCGGCCCATCTTTGCGAGCGGATGATCGACCTGCTCGCCGGCGCCCTTCACATGGATCCGGCAGAGATCCGGCGCAAGAACTTCATCACGGAGTTTCCTCACACAAGCCATTTCGGCCTGGTCTACGACTCTGGCGCCTACGAGAATGCCATGGACAAGGCGATGGAGATGACCGGGTACGAGAAGCTTCGCAAGGAGCAAGAAGAAGGACGCAAGAAGGGCAAATACCTGGGTATCGGCATCTCGAGCTGGATCGAGATCTGCGGGTTCGGGCCGAGCGCCGCGACAGCTCCCGCCACTGGAGGGCTCGCTTTGGTCGAGAGCGCCCAGGTCCGCGTGTTCCCTACAGGTTCGGTCACTGTCTACGTGGGCACTCACTCACACGGGCAAGGACACGACACTACTTTCCCGCAAATCGTCGCCGACACCCTCGGGGTGCCGTACGACATGATCGAGCTCCGGCACGGCGACACGGCAGAAGGCCCGGCTTTCGGCTACGGCACGTACGGCAGTCGTTCCCTGGCGGTCGGCGGCATGGCTGTGCACAAGGCGAGCAAGAAGGTCGTCGACAAGGCGAAGAAGCTTGCCGCTCATCTCTTCGAGGCAGCCGAGGAAGACGTGGTCTTCGACCAGGGCCAGTTCTACGTCAAGGGCAGCCCGGACAAGCGCAAGGCGCTCGGCGAGATCGCATTCGCGTCCTTCGGCGCGGGCCTTCCCGAAGGCATGGAGCATGGGCTGGAGGCGGTGGCGTACTACGACCCAAGCAACTTCGTGTGGCCGTTCGGCACCCATATCGCCGTCGTCGAGGTCGACGTGGAGACCGGCGCGGTCGACCTGCAGAGATATATCGCCGTCGACGACTGCGGCAACATCATCAACCCGATGATCGTCGATGGACAGATCCATGGCGGCATTGCGCAGGGCATCGCTCAGGCTCTGTACGAAGAGGTCGTCTATGACGACGAAACAGGTCAGCTGAAGACCGGCACGCTCATCGACTACCTGGTGCCGACCATGAACGAGTTTCCGAACTTCGAGCTCGGCCGCACCATCACCCCGTCGCCGACAAACGAGCTCGGCGTCAAGGGCATCGGCGAGGCCGGCACCATCGCAAGCTCAGGCGCAATCATCAACGCCATCTGCGACGCGTTGAGCCCTCTGGGCATCAAGCACGTCGACATGCCCGCCAGCCCGGACCGGCTCTGGAAGCAGATTCAGCAAGCGCACGAACACTCGAACGGTGGAAAGGAGGTTCGCAAGTGATCCCGGCCGCATTCGAATACGTCAGAGCCTCCTCCGTCGACGAGGCCTCGAAACTCCTGAAGAAATACGGCGAGGACGCCAAGGTGCTGGCGGGCGGGCATAGCCTGATCCCGCTGATGCGGCTGCGGCTCGCGCAGCCCAAGGCGCTCGTCGATATCACTGGCATCAAAGAGCTCGACTACATCAAAGCGGACGGCTCCAAGCTGCGCATCGGGGCATTAACCCGTCATGTAGAAATCCAGAACTCAGCCGTCGTCAAAGACAAGCTGCCGATTCTGGCCGAGGTTGCGAGCGAGGTCGGCGACAACCAGGTGCGCAACATGGGCACGATCGGAGGAGTTGTCGCGCACGCCGACGCGGCCGGCGACTATCCGACCATCGCCCTGATGCTCGACGCCGAGATCGTCACGAACCACCGCACGATCGCCGCCAAGGATTTCTTCACGGACCTGTTCACCACTCCGCTCGGTGCGGACGAGATAGTCACTGAGATCGTTTTCCCAGCGGCGAATGGTCCGCACAAATACATCAAGTTCCGCCGCCGGCTGTTCGACTGGGCGATCGTCGGCGCGGCAGCCCAGAAGATCAACGGCGACTGGCGTATCGGCCTGACCAACGTAGGACCGACCCCGGTTCGGGCCAAGGCCGTCGAGGATGCGCTGAAAAAGGGCGCCAAGCCGGAGGATGCGGCGCAGCACGCGTCGGATGGCCTGAATCCGTCCGGCGACCTGCGCGCGAGCCCTGAGTACAAAAAGCACCTGGCTCGGGTGCTTACCAAGCGCGCCATCGAGCAAGCCAAGTAAGCAAGGGGAGGGCCGGGCGCGCGCTGGGCGCACCCGGCCTCGTAACCTTTGGGCGTGACCGCCGGCCCTCCAACGACCATCGAGGACGTCGAGGCGCGCCTGCGCGAGCGCAAGTACATCGGTGATCGCGGCCTCGCCACGTCGATCTTCCTTGCCCTGAAGCTGGAAAAGCCGCTCTTCATCGAGGGCGAAGCGGGGGTCGGCAAGACGGAGGCCGCGAAAGTCATGGCGGACGTGCTGGGCGCAAGGCTCATCCGCCTTCAGTGCTACGAAGGCATCGACCTCGCGCACGCGGTCTACGAGTGGAACTATCCGCGGCAGCTTCTTCACATCCGGCTGATGGGAGAAGGTGAGGACCGCCGCGTTGCGGAGCGCGAGATCTTCAGCTCGGAGTTTCTCCTGCGACGCCCGCTCCTCGACGCCATCGACAACGACGATCCAAACCCTCCCGTGCTGCTGATCGACGAGATCGACCGGTCCGACGAGGAGTTCGAAGCGTTTCTGCTCGAGCTGCTGTCCGACTTCCAGGTCTCGATCCCCGAAATCGGAACCATCAAGGCCAAGCGCGCTCCTTTCGTGGTCATCACGTCCAACCGCACTCGCGAGGTACACGACGCGCTGAAGCGCCGCTGCCTCTATCACTGGATCGACTACCCGGACCTCGAAAAGGAGGTCGAGATCGTTCGCGCCCGCGCCCCCGAGGCGGCCGCCGGCCTGGCACGCGAGGTGGCTGGGCTGGTGCAGGGCTTGCGATCGATGGATCTCTATAAGGTGCCTGGCGTGGCAGAGACGCTGGACTGGGCGCGATCGCTTGCCGCGCTGGGCGCGACGCGCATCGACTCGAGTCTCGTCAACGCGACCCTGGGCTCGGCCCTCAAATACCAGGAGGATCTCGAGCGGGTGCGCGAGCAGGTCCCCGCGCTCGTCGAGAAGGCGCGAGGTGCTTGAGGGGCCAGACCTACTTCCCCGATTAGGCGCGTTCGCGCGGCTGCTGCATGACGCGGGCTTGGAGGCGGGCCCCCGACGATTGACCGACGCGACCCGCGCGCTGGGCTTTATCGACCTCAAGCAGCAGATCGATTTCCGGAACGCGCTGCGCTCGGTGTTCGTCAGCCGCAAAGAAGACCTTCCGACTTTCGAAGCGGCCTTCGACATCTTCTGGGCGCCTCCTGATCCACGAGCAGCGGCGGGCGTGATGGCCGGCCGCAGCCGGGCGCTCCCCATGTCACCCGAGCGGGCGAAAGCGTGGGCCAACGCCCTTGGCCTCAGCAGCTCGCAGATGAATCGCGAGCAGGAACCTACGGCGGTGCCGGTCAGCTCGAGCGGCTACAGCGCCGAAGAGCTTCTGCGACACAAAGACTTCGAGCAGATGACGTGGCAGGAGACCGAGCAGGTGCGGCGCCTGCTCGAGCAGGCGCCATGGCGCATGGCGGAGCGCAAGACGCGGCGCCTCCGCGCGGCACGGGCGGGACGGATCGACCTGCGCCGCTCGGCACGTCATGCGATCCGGTCGAGCGGCGAGCTGATGCGCCTGTTCCACCGCCGTCCGCGGATACGGAGAAGGCCGCTGGTCTTGATCTGCGACGTGAGCGGCTCGATGGAGCGCTACTCGCGGCTGCTGATGATCTTCTCCCACGCGATCGCGCGCCGCGAGGACGTGGAGGCTTTCGTGTTCTCGACGCGTCTCACGCGGATCACTCGACTACTCCGCTATCGAGATCTCGACCGCTGCCTCGAGTCGGTGAGCAAGGGCGTCCACGATTTCAGCGGAGGAACTCGCATCGGCGATGCGCTGGCGGATTTCAACCGTCATTGGGCTCGCCGCGTGCTCGGACACGGCGCGGTAGTGATCATCGTCAGCGACGGATGGGACCGAGGAGATCCGGCGAGGCTTACTGCCGAGCTCATTCACCTTCGCCGTTCGGCGCATCGATTGATCTGGCTCAATCCCCTCTTGGGTTCCGAGGGATACCAGCCGCTGACGCGAGGCATGGCGGCTGCGCTCCCGCATGTGGATGACTTTCTGGCCGCCCACAACCTGAAGGCGCTCGAGGACCTCGGCCGGCTGCTGGCGGGGCTGGGCACCCGCGCCGGGAGCAACTAGTGCGCGAAGTCCTCAGCGAACTCACCGAATGGACGACGGCGGGCGAAGAGATCGCGCTTGCCACCGTGGTCGAGACATGGGGCTCGAGCCCTCGCCCGCTGGGCTCGAAGATGGTGGTCACGCGTTCCGGCAAGATGGCCGGCTCGGTGTCCAACGGCTGCATCGAGGGCGCGGTTTTCGACGAGGCGCAGAAGGTGCTGAAAAGCGGCGAACCGAAGGTGGCCGCGTTCGGCGTTGCGGACGACGTCGCATTCGAGGTGGGTCTTGCTTGCGGCGGCCACATCGAAGTGTTCGTCGAGCCCCTCGGGCCGGTGCACGCGCAGCTTATCGCGATGCTTCAGCGCAACGAGCAGGCTACGTTGCGCACCAATCTCGTCACGGGCGAAGCCGACCTTGTCGAGGGATGGACTCCACCCGGATCTGAGCTGCCACACCGTGACGGAGACCTGTTTGTGGAACCGTTCCGCCGCCCCGCGCACCTGATCATCGTCGGCGCGATCCACATCGCGATCCCGCTGCATCGGCTCGCCAAGCTGATGGGTTATCGGGTCACAGTCGTCGACGCCCGCGCGAAGTTCGCCACGAAGGAGCGGTTTCCAGATGCAGACGAGCTGATCGTCGCGTGGCCCGACGAGGCGATGGAGAAGCTCATGATCGACAACTCGTCGTATGTCGTGATCCTTACGCACGATCCGAAATTCGATCTGCCCGCGCTGCGCTCCGTGCTGGCGAAAGACGCCGGCTACGTGGGTGCGATTGGCAGCCGCAAGACCAACCAGAATCGCTTCGATGCTCTTCGCGGGGAAGGATTCACCGAGGAGCAGCTGTCGCGCGTCCATGGTCCGATCGGGCTCGATCTAGGAGGTCGCGGTGCGGAGGAGACGGCGCTCGGCATCCTGGCAGAGATCACAGCTGTTCGATTCGGCGGTACCGGCAGCTCGATGCGCGAGGGCCGAAAGACCTCAGTTAGCTGAGCGGGTCTTGACCTTCTGATTCCGAAAACGCCTGGCCTTCTCGCGGTTTCCGCAAGAGGCCATGGTGCACCAGCGGCTCGAGTGGTTTTTGGACCGGTCGTAGAACGCCCACCGGCAGGCTTGCGAGCTGCACAGCTTTAGTCGCGTCCAGTTCTCATTTTCCATTGCCGAGTAAAGGGTGGCGACGAGGCGGCCCATCGCGCCGACGGCGCCGGCGACCTCGGGCTCCATGCGTGGTTTGCCGTCCGCGCCAAAGCGCATCCGCAAACCGCTTGCGGTGGCCGCTCCGTTCAGCGTGGCGACGTCGACTGGATAGACCGGGAAGCCGGAGTTGGGTCCGATGGCGCCCCGGATCGCCTCGCGCAGGGCGATCGCGTGCTTCAAGTCAGATTCGTCGACCGTATGTGCGGCGCCCAAGAGTCCTTTTGCAACCAGCCAGGCCTTGAGGGTGTTTGGGTCTGGGAGATCGTCGGGTCCGTCCTGTAGATCGACGGTGTTCACGAAGGCCTGGATGAGTCCGATGTCGCCCGAAGCCGTCTCTCGGTCAGCCACGATTGTGAGTATATCCATAACCCACATATAACTAACATCGGTTATACTAACCGACATACACTAAACAGCGGTTACGGAGGACCCCGGGATGCATGAGTACTACAACGAGGACGTCGCGTTCGAGCGCCTGAAGGACCTACAGCGGGAGATGGAGAACAGCCGTCTGACGGCCCGCTCCCTTTCCGACCTGGGTCGCTGGATCTGGACCTGGGCCGCCCGCGCCCTTACTTCGCGAGGCGTTTCAGCGCGGCGACCTGCTCTGCGTCAGGACCGTCTCCCGCGCCGGGCACCTCCAGGATGAAGGGGAGCTTCGCGAGCCGTGGCTCGTGCAGCAGAGCCCGAAAGCCTTCCTCGCCGATCTGCCCGGCTCCGATATTCGCGTGGCGGTCTCGGTTCGAGCCAAGGCCGGTGACGGAGTCGTTGCAGTGGATGACTTCTATGTGCGACAGGCCGATGACGCGGTCCAGCTCATCCAGCGTATTGGAAACATCCGCGGGGGTGCGCTCGTCGTAGCCGGAGGCAAAGGCGTGGCACGTGTCGAAGCAGACCGCGACGCGCTCGTCGTCGAGCCCGTTCAACATCTGAGCGATCTCCTCAAACCGCGCGCCGACACAGCCGCCGAGCCCTGCATTGTTCTCGATCAGCAGGTGGGCGGAGGTGGGATTTGCGCGCTCGAGCACGCTCTTCAGGTGCGCGAGGATGGACGGAAGCCTGGCTTCGAACCCGGCGCCTTTGTGCGATCCCGTGTGAAAGATGACGCCGTTGGCGCCCAGTTCATCAGCCGCTTTGAGGTAACCGGCGAGCGTGCTCTCGGAACGTTGCCGCAACGTCGGATCGTCGCCGGCGAGGTTGATCAGGTAGACGGCGTGAAAGTAGACGGGCGGGTGGCCGTGCTTCGCGGCAGCCTCTTTGAATGTCGCGATGCGAATCTCGTCGAGCTTCGGCGAGCCCCAGAAACCGGGTGGGGTGGGATGGATCTGGATCGCCTCGGCCCCCATCGCCTTGGCCCGCTCGAAGGCCAGGTGCAAGCCGCCGGACGAATCGACGTGCGCTCCAAGCAAAGGCATTCCAATGAGAGTAAGGCGGGTCCGTTCTGGCATGCTGGGCAAATGGCGATCTTCGTGATGGGCGACCTCGACCTGGCGGTCAGAGGGCGCACCTACCGCGAACCTGAAGGTCCCCACAGCCTCGTCGTTCGAGGTCGCGACCTCGACTCCGCTCTTCAGCACCTCGCCTCCCGCGCGGACTGCCGCGCTATCGCGGTGGTCGCCTTGCCGGAGACGGTGCCGGATATGACGGTCTTTGCGGGACGGCGCTTGATGCTGGTCGATGGCGACAGCGAGCGCTTGCGCGTGTTCGCCGAGAGCGCCATTCGAGCCAACATCGAGGTCGAGTGGATTCGTTCTGCACGGCCGCCGTTCGAGCGGCTTGCGGCCGCCCTCCTTCCAATCGGGGCCGTGGTCCTGGCGGCGGGTTCGAGTTCGCGCATGCCCGGATCGCAAAAGCTTCTTCTCGACTTCGATGGCAAGCCGATGGTTCGCCACGTGATGGAGTCCGCGTCTGAAGGCGGGTGCCACCAGGTCGTCGTCGTCTATTCGACCGACGATGTTCGGGATGCAGTGCACGGCGATGCGGAGCTCGTCCACAACCCGAAGGCGAGGACGGGCATGGCGTCTTCGCTGCAGGTGGGGTTGCGCGCCCTGAGGGCCGAGATCGAAGCGGCGGTGGTTTTGCTGGGCGACCAGCCGCTCGTCGGCTCCCGCACCATCGCGACGCTGATGCGAGCGTGGCGCCGCGAGGGCTCGCGGCCCGCGGTCGCCGTGTCGCAGGCGCATGGCGAGTGGGTGCCGCCGGTGGTGCTGGCTCGCGAGCTGTGGGATGAGCTGTTCGCGCTCAAAGGCGACGCCGGCGCTCGCCAGATCCTGCAGGGGCACCCCGAGCTGCTCGACACGGTGCCGGCCCCGGGTCGCCCGGACGATATCGACACGCCCGAGGATTACGCGAAAATCGTGCGGCTCTTCCCACGCCGCAAGCCGCGCCAGCGCGTCTAGCGCTGATTCGAGAACGGTGGCCGAGCAGCGCTAGACCGCTCGGAAATTTGACCCCTTGAGCCGACCCACCAAAAAGGCGAAATCCGGCGATGGCGACGATTGTCCTGTAAGCCCGGCGGGATCCGAGGCAGCTGAGGTACGATTCCAATAGTGCTAGTGATCGCTCTAGGAGTGAAAGCTTGAAACATTCGGGGTGGCGCGCATCCGGCGACTTCGAAGACGTCATCTACGAGACATGGGACGGCATCGCCAAGATCACGATCAACCGTCCCGAGGTCCGAAACGCGTTCCGGCCGACCACGGTCTTTGAGATGTCCAAAGCCTTCGAGGTCGCCCGCAACGACCCAAAGATCGGCGTTGTCATCCTCACCGGAGCGGGGACGGAGGCATTTTGCTCCGGCGGCGATCAGCGGATTCGTGGCGACGACGGCTACATCGATCCGAAGGGAACGGGTCGCCTCAACGTGCTCGACCTGCAGATCCAGATCCGCCGCCTGCCCAAACCGGTAGTCGCGATGGTCGCCGGCTACGCGATTGGCGGCGGCCATGTGCTGCATGTGGTGTGCGACCTGACCGTCGCCGCCGACAACGCGCGTTTCGGCCAGACCGGCCCACGCGTTGGCAGCTTCGACGGCGGCTACGGCGCGGGGTTGCTCGCCCGCATCGTCGGGCAGAAGAAGGCACGTGAGATCTGGTTTCTGTGCGAGCAATACGACGCGCAGCAGGCGCTGGACATGGGGCTCGTCAACAAAGTCGTGCCGCTTGCCGACCTGGAAAGAGAGACGGTGGCGTGGTGCCGCCGGATGCTCGAGCTGAGCCCGCTATCGCTGCGCATGCTGAAAGCCGGCCTCAACGCCGTTGACGACGGCCTCGCCGGCATCCAGCAGCTCGCGGGAGACGCCACGTTGCTGTACTACATGAGCGAAGAGGCGCAAGAAGGTCGCGACGCATACGTGCAGAAGCGAAAGCCGGACTTCTCGAAATTTCCCAAGCGACCGTGATCGCGACCGCACCGGCGCCGACGCGCGCGAGCGTGTGGTGGTCGGCGGTGCGCCCTGCCACCCTCGCCGCTTCGGTCGCCCCGGTGCTGGCCGGCACGGCGATCGCGGTGCACGAAGGCGGACCAAGGCTCGGAGCAGGCCTGCTTGCGCTGGTGGTCGGAGTCGCAATGCAGATTGGAGTGAATTTCGCCAACGACTATTCCGACTACACGCGCGGCGCTGACACCGCGCGACGGATCGGACCGTTGAGAGCGGCGTCCTCAGGCGTCGTCCGACCAGACCATGTGAGATGGGCGGCGATCGCGGCATTTGGTGTCGCGGCGGTTGCGGGCTTGATCCTGAGCCTGACAACGGACTGGCGCCTGCTGATCGCCGGCGCGGCATGCCTGCTCGCGGGATGGCTCTACACCGGAGGTCCCCGACCGTACGGCTATCTCGGACTCGGCGAGGTCTTCGTTTTCCTCTTCTTCGGCCTGGTCGCCACGGTTGGAACGGTTTACGTGGAGACGCTGCGTGTCACGCCGCTCGCCATCCTCATCGGAAGTGCGATGGGATGCATCGCAACCGCAATCCTGGTCCTCAACAACCTTCGCGACATCGACACCGATGCGGCCGCCGGCAAAAGGACCCTGGCCACGCGAATCGGCCGGCGGCGAACTCGCATCCTCCTTGTCGCGCTCGTGTGTGTTGCATTTGCGATCCCCGTCCTCGTCGTGCTTGTCAAGCTGGAGAGCGTCAGTGTGCTGCTAGTCGCACTCGCCATCCCGATCGCAGTGATGCCTGTGCGCATCGCGTACGCGACTGCTGCCGGACCGCCGCTTGTGCGCGCGTTGAAGCGAATGGCAATCGCGGAACTTGCTTACGCGCTTCTGTTCGCGCTTGGCTTGTTGCTGTGACGAGCGCTCTCATCACTGCCACCAGGCCAATGGACGTGGCGCGCGAGGTCGAGAGGCGGCACAGGGCCGGATACACCAGGTTCGTCTTGCGGACGTTAGACGATGGAGCGATGCTCGACCAGGAGCGCCTCGGAGCAGCTCGCTACGCCGCCGGCCTTCAGGCCGAGGTCGTGCTCGAAGGCCATTCGTCGCCTGGTGCAAAATCGCTCGAGGGCTCTGGCGTGCGGACGTCCCACGTCGCCGCCGTGAGGTGACCGGCGAGGATGCGGGCAAAGGCCTCTGGCCTTTCCAGGTGCACGCTGTGGCCGGCCCTGGGCACGACTTCGACCCGCCCGTTGGGCACCGTTGCCGCGAGGCGGCGCGCCGAGCTGACGTAGCCGTGGTCCAGCTGTCCCGCGACGAACGTGCACGGAAACGTCACATGCGCGAGGTCGTCCCACAGGGGCTCCATGCTTCCAGCCCCCATGCCGCGCAGGGAGCAGGCCAGCCCGGAGATGTGGTTGGTCATCCTCTCCGCCCGCACCTGGGCGACGAAGGCTGGGCCTCGGCGCTCCAGCCCCGCAAAGAGCGGCAAGCCGCTCCAGTACTTGACGAACGCTTCAAGTCCGTCATTCTCGATGCGATGCGCCAGAGCCTCATCCCCGCGCTGGCGTCCTCCGCGCGCCTCTTCCTCCAGGCCCGCATGTGCGCCGATCGTGAGAAGGGAGAGGACGCGTTCAGGCCGGCGCGCCGCGACATGAAGCCCAAGGCGCCCGCCCATGGAGTAGCCCGCGAGATGAGTGCGCGCTACGCCGAGGTGGTCCCACAGCAACTCGAGGTCGCGTGTGCAAGCGTCCATCGTGCAGCCGCGCTCCGCCCGCGTCCGCGTCTCACCGTGCCCGCGCAGGTCGGGCACGATCCACATCCAGCCTTGCGGCATCCTGGAAATGACGTCGAGCCAGCTGCGACCGTTCTGTGTGAAGCCGTGGAGCAGCGTGACCGGCGTGCCTTCGCCGCTTACGAAGTAGCTCAATCGCACGTCGTCACCCTCGAGAATCACAGGGGCTCAATCCTATGGATGTAACGCAATCCTTCGCTGCCACGTTCGTTGACGAGCTTGCTGCTCAAGGCGTCGAGTACGCCTGTATCTCCCCTGGCTCGCGGTCCGCTCCCCTCGCCATCGCATTCCAGCGGCATCCCAAGACCAACGTTCTGATGCACATCGATGAGCGGTCGGGATCTTTCTTCGGAGTCGGGCTGGCCAAGGCAACAGGCAAACCTGTGGTCCTTCTGTGCACCTCTGGAACCGCAGCGGCGGAGTTTCACGCGGCAGTGGTCGAAGCCTCCTACTCGCGAACGTCGCTCATCGTTCTGACGGCAGACCGTCCTCCCGAGCTGCAGGGCGCGGGCGCCAACCAGTCGATCGACCAGCAGAGGCTGTACGGCACGGCCGTCAGGTGGTTCTTCGACCCCGGCGCTCCGGTCGAGCTCCCCAATGCGGCTCGCCTGTGGCGGCGCCTGGCGGCGCGAGCAGTTGCGGAGGCGGCCACCGGCCCCGTGCACCTGAACCTTCCGTTTCGCGAGCCGCTGGTGCCAAAGCCGGGCCACGTGCCGGTCGCTATCGGTGTGGCAGGGCAGTCGGTCACTCGCGGCCGGATGCTGCCGACCTCAGCCCAGGTGGCCGCGTTGGCATCAGCCCTGCAGCGAGCACAGCGCCCGCTGGTCGTGGCAGGGGAGATGCGCGAGGGCGACCGACTGGCGCCTGCGCTCCACCGCCTTGGTCTTCCGGTCCTGGCCGAGCCGACTTCGCAGCTGAGGCGCCCCGAGACCGGAGCGTCGATCGAGTCGTATGAGGCGCTGCTGAGAGCCGGTTGGTCGCTGCAGCACGGGCCGGACCTGGTGATCCGGCTTGGAGCCATGCCGACGTCTCCTGCATTGAACAAATGGTTGGCCGCGGCTTCGGCGCCGACATTCCTCATCGACCCGGACCACGCCTGGCGGGACCAGGATCACGTCGCCACCCACGTCGTTGGCTGTGAACCGCTGCCGCTCCTCGAAGCGCTGCCACCTCTCGAGCGAGTTGCTTGGCGAGACCAATGGGTGGCCGCCGGCAAGCGAGCCACTGCGGCGATCGCGGCAACGCTAGTGTCGACACCAATGCATGAGGGCCATGTGGTGCGCGCCTTGAGCGCTCGCCTTCCGGACCCCGCGCAGGTCTTCGTCGGTTCGAGCATGCCGATCCGCGCGGTCGAGGCTTTCTGGCCGCAGGCGAGGCCGCAACAGCGCCTCTACGGCAATCGCGGCGCGAGCGGCATCGATGGGCTGGTGTCCACCGGGTTGGGGCTGGCTGCCGGTCGGGGGAACCTTCCGACGGTCCTGCTGCTTGGAGATCTGTCGCTCTACCACGACATGAACGGGTTGTGGGCGCTGCGGCGTCACGGCATCCGGGCCACGCTGATCGTGTGCGACAACGATGGCGGGGGCGTCTTCAATTTCCTCCCGCAAGCTGAGCACCAGGACGTTTTCGACGAGCTGTTCGCGACTCCGCTAGGCCTGGATTTTGCGCAGGTCGCGCGACTCTACGGACTCGTGTACAGCCCGGTGACCGACCGCTCCGGTCTCGAGCCGGCGATCGCGGACGCGATCGCGGCGCCGACGCCGACGATGGTCGTCGTGAAGTTCAAGCGCCAGGACAGTGTCAATGGCCATCGGCTGTGCTGGGAGGCGGCGGCATCGGCGCTTAAGGCGTAAGGGCCGGAAGTCGTCGCGAATAACGCACGTTTGGCGCCAAAGGCGTGTCCATTAGACCAGCGCTGTCAGCAGCGCCTTGAACTTCAGCTCCGTTTCCTCCAGCTCCCGGGCGGGATCCGAGTCGGGCATCACACCCACTCCCGCATAGAGGCGCGCGCCGTCCTCCCACAGCAACCCGCAGCGCAGCGCCACGGCAAACTCACCGTCGCCATTCGCGTCGATCCAGCCGACCGCGCCGGCGTACCAGCCCCGCTCCATTCCTTCCAGCTCGTCGATCAATGCATTGGCAGCTTCTCGCGGCCACCCGCCAACGGCGGGCGTGGGGTGGAGGGCGGCGGCGAGCTCGAGCGCATCCGCCGGCGGATGCGTCAGCTCCGCGGCCACGGAGGTGGCGAGATGCTGGATATTCGTGAAGCGAACCACCTCGGGCTGTCGCGCTGTGATCGAACGCGCAAATGGTCGCATTGCGTCGACGACGAATTCCGACACTAGGCGATGCTCGAGCGCGTCCTTGGCGCTGTCCATGAGCTGGTGGGCCAGTCGGTCGTCCTCGACGTCGGTCGCGCCTCGCGCGACGGACCCGGCCATCGGCTGCGAGAAAGCCCTGTCGCCCGAGCGCCGGACAAGCAGCTCCGGTGAGGCTCCGGCGAACGCTGTCCCGTCGGCGCCCGTGATGAGGTACGTGAAGCACGACGGATACGCGGCGCGAAGTGAGCGCGCGACCATCGCAGCTGACACGACGCCATCGCCGCGGGCGAGTACCTCTCGCGCGAGCACGACCTTGGCCGCCTCACCGGCACGAAGGCGGGCCGCGGCGCTCCCGACCGCGGCGGTCCACGCGAGAGGGTTGCGGACGGGCGTCACCTCCAGCCTGCGCGCCGCCGGGGCGCGGACACCCGTGGTGGTCAGCTCCAGCAGTGCCTCGGCGCCAGCAGTCATTGCGGTGGCGTGGGTGTGGCCCCGGACCCGCGTGACCGCGAGCTCCGGCACGCGAAGAAGAAGCGAGGGAAAGCCTGACCACGGCCCGCTTGGCTCGCGATCCGGCCGGTACGCAAACCCGCCCACAGCGATCGGACCGGCCAGCGATTCGCAAACTCTTCGCCACAGGCGCGATGCGGCGAGCAGCCTGTCGTTTCCGGTTTCGAAGTCGACAACCTTGCCGCTTGCGTCCTCCAGCGCGACACCGCCTTTCGCGGCCACGATGTCAAACGCCTTGCCGAGTGCGGCGATGCTGACGGCGTCGGGCATCGGCCGCTCGATGAGCAAAACTTCGTGCCCGCTGTCGCGTGCCGCGCTGACCAGGTCGATGAGGTCCGGGGTGCGGTCAAGCTCCCACGTGCGGACGGACGCCTTCGTGATCACACCTAACGCTTCTCTATGTGTTCTCTCGCCGCGCGAAGGAGAGTGCGCTGGAAGTGGTGCCGGACGAGCGTGCCGCTCGCTTCGAGCAGTTCGTTGAACATTTCCAGCAGGCGCCGCTCCGCAGCTTCCGTCGCGCCGCCCTCGGACTGGATGCGCTCGCGCACGTGACGGTCGAAGAGATCCACCGCCTGTCGAGCGGTCCGGTCGACCGCCGCCGCGTGGTCTTTGCCGAGCTCCAGGAGCGCGCCCAGCGGAACGCCGGCCGCGATCAGCTTCATTCCGGCGGCGATCGCTTCCAGGTCATCGGCAGGGTAGAGCGGCTCGTCGCCGCCTACCACCGGGACCAGGAGCCCCGCCTGCTCCAGGCTCTTCAGCAGCGGCTC
>DASRWV010000044.1:0-7269 GCA_035687505.1 Nitrosotalea sp. | reverse complement strand
CGTTTTGCCCGCCTCATCCTCTTCGACAAGCGCGGCACCGGCCTCTCCGATCGCGTCTCGGTGGGGACGCTCGAGGACCGCATGGACGACATCGGCGCGGTGATGGACGCCCTCGGGATCCGGCGCGCGGCGGTCTACGGCATTTCCGAGGGCGCTCCGCTCTCGCTGCTCTTTGCTGCCACACACCCTGAGCTGGTTACGGCCCTGGTCGTTTATGGCTCCTTTGCCCGCATGACCAAAGCACCGGACTATCCCATCGGCGTTGCGATGGAGGCGTGGTTGAAGCAAACCGAGTTCACGGAGCGCAACTGGCCCGTCGTCGACCTCGAGCGCTGGGCTCCGAGCCTCGCCCACGACGAGCGATTTCGCGAATGGCTTGGAGAGGTCAGGCGCTATGGCGCCGGTCCGGGATCGGCGCGTGAGCTGATGGAGGTCATCGGCGAGATCGACGTCCGGGCGGTTCTCCCGGCGATTCGAGTGCCAACGCTGGTGCTGCATCGCACAGCCGATGCGACGATTCCGCGCGAGATGGGCCGCGTCGTCGCAGACCTGGTCCCGGGCGCGGCCTGGGTGGAGATGCCCGGCGCCGACCACCTGCCATGGACCGGAGATACCGAAGCACTTGTTGGCGAGATCGAGCAGTTCCTCACCGGGCAGCGGATTTCGGAAACTGCCGACCGCGTGCTCGCGGCGATTCTGGCGGGCGACCTGGTCATCTCAGAACGGGCTGCGTCACGGCTGGGGGAATCCGGCCTCGATGGTGTTCGCAGTGCCTTCGAAAAGACTGCCGCGGTCGAGGTATCTCGCTTCGGTGGAAGCATGTCCCGAGGATCCGGCAATCGTTTGGTCGCGACGTTTCAGGGGCCAGCCCGCGCTGTCCGCTGCGCGCACGCGCTGGCTGAAGGCGCCTCCGCGGTTGGCGTCGACATCCGTACGGGCATTCATACCGGCGAGTGCGAGATCCGCGATGGGACCCTGTTCGGCGCGGCTTTCGAGATCGCGGGTCGGGTTGCCGATCGAGCCCTTCCGGGCGAGGTGCTGGTGTCGAGCACTACACGAGCGTTGATGGCCGGGTCGGGTCTTGTTTTCAAAAGCCGCGGAACACTCGCCGGCGGGGATTTGCTTGGTGAGTGGCAGCTCCACTCTGCTGAGGAGCGGTCGCACCGTCACCGCCACGCAGCGGCGCCGGCGACGTATGGCGACCAGACAGCCGGTGCCCCCAAAAAGTCAGAGGAACGTACCGCCTAGCTCAATTCGCCTCTGCCTCCACCACTTCATGGACGACCGTGCCGGCGCTGATCGACTCCCACGCCGAGAGCTCAGCGGTGACTGCCGCCAGCTTTGCCCGGATTCCGGCGAGCGAGTCCGGGCCGAGGACGAGTCGCAGCGGCGGGACGTCGGAGTCGACTGCCGCGATGATTGCGTCCGCCGCCCGGGCTGGGTCGCCTGGCTGGTGGCGCCGATCCCGGCCAGTGGCACCGGTCGGCGGCGCGGAGTCGGCGATATCCGTTGGGACGACTGTCGGCAGGCGACCTGTCCAATCGGTAGTGAACCGGCCAGGCTCGACGATCGTCACTCTGATCCCCGCCGGCGCCAGCTCCTGGGCGAGCGCCTCCGAAAACCCCTCGACCGCAAACTTGCTGGAGTTGTAAGCGCCAAGGCGCGCTTGACCCGCGAAGCCGCCCACTGAAGAGACGTTGATGATGTGGCCCCTGCGGGCGCGCCGCATCACCGGGAGAACCGCGCGCGTCACATCGAAGAGGCCGAAGACGTTCGTCTCGAACTGCCTGCGGATCTGGGCATCGTCCAGCTCCTCGATGGCTCCGAGCTGTCCGTAAGCCGCGTTGTTGACCAGAACGTCGATGCGGCCAAAGCTGTCGGCAGCTTGAGCAACCACCTTGCGGACCTGCTCGCGGTTGATGACGTTGAGCTCCAGGACGAGAGCTTGAGCGGGATAGCGCTCGATGAGGTCGCGGACACGCTCCGGCGTGCGGGCGGTCACGGCCGCCCGCTCACCTCGAGCCAACACCGCCTCAGCCAGCGCCCGACCGAGGCCTCCCGACGATCCGGTGATGAACCACACGCGGTTGTAAGAGGCGGAAGAGGATCGGACGAGGGCTCTCATCGGCGGTACCGACCCTCGAACACTGGGTATTCAGTTGCGGGGGTGCGAGGGCGAACGCCGATCATTTCAGCTCTCCCAGGGTCACCGTGACGGTTGTCGTGGTGCCGTCGCTATGGACGAGGTCGACCGTGACCTGCTGGCCCGGCTTGAGTGTGATGAGCTCGTCCGCAACGGCCTGAAGTCCAGTCATGGACTGCCCGCCGATCGCGGTGATGATGTCGCCAGTCTTGATGCCGGCCAGTGCAGCGGGCCCGCCGCTCACCACGCTCGACACCAGGGCTCCGTGCCCTCCGGTGTTGGCAAGCTGAGCGCCCAAGGCTGCGCGGCCAGAATTTGCGACCGCGCCAGTCTGGATGAGCTGGTTCGCAATCAAGGTGACGGTGTTGGACGGGATGGCGAACCCGATTCCCGGAGCTGCCCCTCCGCCGAGCTGAGGGTCGGTCGCTGCCAGGGTGGGAATGCCGACGACTTGCTCCTTGAGGTTGACGAGCGCGCCTCCAGAGTTACCCGGGTTGATGGCGGCTGTCGTCTGAATGACTGAAGGAAGGGTCACGCCGTTGCCTTCAGGCATCGCGACCCGGAAGGCGCTGACGATGCCCTCGGTGACACTCGACTGGAGACCGAGCGGATTCCCGATCGCCATGACGATGTCCCCAACCACGAGGTTGGAAGAGTTCGCAAACGTCGCCGGAGCCAAGATGCCGGCCTGGATCCGGATCACGGCCAGGTCATCTGGTGCGAATGTGCCGACCAGTGTGGCCGGATATTGCTTACCGGTGCTCGTGACGACCACGATGGTCTGAGCTCCCGCCACCACGTGGTTGTTGGTGACGATGTCGCCCTGCGCGTCGTAGACAATGCCCGACCCCAATCCGGTGGGAGTCTCGATCATCACGACGGACGGCCCGACGTCTTTGACCAGCTTCACATAGTCAGACTGCAGCGAAGCCGGCGTACCGGCTGCCGAAGCACTCGACGTCGGGGAGCTGGTCCCCAAACCGCAAGCGAAGAGCAGGCCGGCCGCCAACACAGCGGCCAAGAGCCATACAAAACCTCGAATCGACATGTGCTGTGTCGACATTCGTTACCTCCGGCGCATGTCGTGAATTTTTGCTTTCATGCGCTGCTGTTCATGCTCCTTTTCGGGGGGCAAAAGCACACCACTCATGAGAGGCATGGAGGGCATCTACCTAGGTGGGGCGTGGCATCCCCCAAATGGGGGAGGTCGTGCAATGAGAAGTTGGGAGAATCTGCGCGAGAAGTCCTAGGCTAGAAGCGCAGTCAGGTCAGAAATCAAGGAAATCGCGATGGATAAAGTGCGGATACTGATCGCCGACGACCACAGCGTGGTCCGACAGGGCCTGCGCATGTTCCTCGCGCTCGATCCTGAGTTCGAAGTCGTTGGTGAGGCAGCCACTGGCGAGGAGGCCATCCGGCTCGCGGGCCAGCTGCGCCCTGACGTGGTCTTGATGGATCTCCTGATGCCTGGCATGGGTGGTGTCGCTGCGACAAAGATGATCCGAACAGAGCTGCCCGACGTCGAGGTGATCGCGCTGACCAGCGTGCTGGCCGACGAGGCGGTGACCGGCGCGATTCGCGCCGGGGCCATTGGCTACCTGCTGAAGAACACTGAAGCCGACGAGCTGCGCCGGGCAATCAAATCGGCGGCCGCCGGTCAGGTGCATCTCTCACCCGAGGCTGCCGCCCGCCTGGTTCGTGAGGTGCAGATCCCTGGGAGTCCCG
Organism: Nitrosotalea sp.; assembly: GCA_035687505.1. Classification (GTDB taxonomy): domain Bacteria; phylum Chloroflexota; class Dormibacteria; order Dormibacterales; family Dormibacteraceae; genus Palsa-870. Next base: position 3,401 of record DASRWV010000044.1, on the reverse strand, counting down.
AGGCGCTCACCGAACGCGAAACTGCCGTCCTTCGACTCGTGGCGAGAGGCCAGGCAAACAAGCAAGTCGCTCGCGAGCTCGGGATCCAAGAGCAGACGGTGAAGACTCATGTGAGCAACATTCTCGGCAAGCTTCAGCTGCAGAGCCGGACCCAGGCTGCTCTCTATGCGGTGGAGCGTGGCCTGGTAAGCGCCAGCGACCTGGGGCGCAGCTCAGGCGATGGGTAAGAGACAGCCTGGCGTTGAAATGCTCCAGCGCATGGTGGAGGTCGCCCCCGCCGCTCTGGTGATCCTCGATGCATCGCGTCAGTACATATATGTCAACGCGGCTGCCTGCGAGCTCTTCGGCCGCCGAGCTGAAGAGGTGTTGGGGACTGACTTCGCGGCATGCCTGGTCGAGCGTGAGCGTGACGAGGCCACCTCGTATCTCAGCTCACTTGCTCCACATCAACCGGGACGAAGACCCTTGACCGTGTTGCGCCCAGGTGGCGAAACGCGTGAGGTCCATTTCTCGCACATGAGCTTTGAAGACGGCGATGATCTGCTGCTATCTGGAGTCATCTACGACGCGACGGAGACCCGGCGCGTTCAGCGCCAGGCGATCGCCATCTCGCAGTCAGCCGCCGGCCTGGCGGCGACTCAATCCCTCACGGCAACGCTGGACGCGCTCGCCGAGAGCGTCGTCGACGCGACCACTGCCGTCGCCTGCGGTGTCTATCTGCTCGATGCTGATGGAAGTCTGCGCACCGCGGGCACCTATGGGCTACCGGAGGGATACGCCGCCGCAATCGACGAGGCCAACCATCAAGGAGCCCCCCGCGCGGCACTCACGGCAATCGAAACCAGCGCCATGGTCATCGACGAGGACATCATCCGGCGACGGCTCGCCGATCCGCGCTACGCGCCCGTCCATGAGCTGATCCGCGACCAGCCTTGGGATATCGTCGTGGGCATGCCGTTGATGAACCAGGGCAAGGCTGTGGGCTCACTGAACGTGTACTACCCACGGGGCGGCCGGCCTCCCGAGATCGAGCTGGCTTTCCTCCGGTCGATGGCCTATCACGCAGCGTCAGCCGCCGAGTACGCGCGACTGCTTCGGACTTCGCGAGAGAAAGTTGCGCTGGAGGAACGGCAGCGGCTGGCCCGCGATCTCCACGATTCGGTGTCGCAGGCGGTTTATGGCATCGCGCTGGCCGCGCGATCCGCCCAGGAGCTGGTGTCGAAAGATCCCTCGCTCGTGCACGAGCCTCTGGAGTACCTGCTGCGCCTTTCGGAGGCAGCCCTGGCGGAGATGCGGGCGCTGATCTTCGAGCTGCGCCCGGAGGCGCTGGCTCGAGAAGGTTTGACCGGCGCGCTCAAACACCACACCGCCGCATTGCGTGCGCGCCACGGGATCAAGGTCGAGGAATCACTTGGAGCGGAGCCCGAACTTAGCTTCGAGAGAAAGCAGGCCCTGTATCGAATCGCTCAAGAAGCGCTCCACAACGCCGCGCGCCATGCGCGCGCAACCCGAGTGGTCATAGCACTCAGCCAGGTCAATTCGAGCATCCGGCTCGAGGTCTCAGACGACGGCGTGGGATTCGACTCGCTGGCCTCACATCCAGGGCACTTCGGCCTGAACACGATGCGCGAGCGGGCGACGGAACTCGGCGGTACGCTCGAGATCGAGAGTCAGGTGACGGTCGGGACCACGGTGCGGGCAATCGTCCCGGTGAGCGTCTAACTCACCCGAAAGTACTGAGGCCGTTCGGGCCTCCCAGGGGATGTCCCCTCCCCATCCCCGATCCGATGATCGGTTCATGAACGCCGGCGCGCAACGCTTACGGGTGCGAGCAACAACGCGCGTGACCCGAACAACGGGCAGCTCTGCCGTGGCCCGGTTGAGCCTCAGCCTTCTCTTGACCCTGTTTGTCGGTGTGATCGTCATCAAGGCCATCTGGCAACGCAACGACGTCGTCGTCTCTCAGCCAGATTGGGAGATGCTCAACTTGATCTGGCTCATTTACCTACCACCGATCGTCGTCGGCATCGTCGGTTTGAGTGCCTATCGCAATACACCTGCTCCTGCTCGGCCAATCCACAACCTCATCAGCTATCGCATCGTCTCGAGAGGGCAGAACTACGAGGCCCTCCTGCAAACCGTCGACAGCATAGGAAGGGTGATGGGTGCGAACCCGTTGTTCGCCTACCGCATCGAGGTGGTCACAGACCTGCGGGTGAAGATCCCTCCTGGAGTCCGCCACTTTCTAATGCCCTCGCACTACCGAACAGCGAAGGGATCGATGTACAAGGCGCGAGCCATGCAGTACGCGCTGGAACGCTCCGACCTGCGCCCAGACGCCTGGATCATGCACCTCGACGAGGAAAGCGAGATCACTGCAAGCGTGGTCAATGGGATTGCGGCTGCGGTTGCGGAAGAAGAGGCGTCCGGCCGCTATCGGATCGGCCAGGGAGCCATCCTCTATCACCGGCTGCTGGAGAGACATCCATTTCTGACCCTGGCCGACTCCTTACGCACGGCCGACGACCTGGGCCGCTTCTACCTGCAGTATCGATTCGGAAAAGCCGTGTTTGGGATGCACGGCTCATTCATCCTCGTCCGCAATTCGGTTGAGAAGGCTGTCGGCTTCGATCTGGGGCCCGCAGGCTCGATTACAGAGGACACGTACTGGTCACTTGTCCTGTCGGCGTCTGGACATGGCTTTCGTTGGGTCGACGGCTACATCCTCGAACAATCATGTCAATCGGTTCTGGACTTTCTAAAGCAACGCCGAAGGTGGTTTCTGGGCCTGACCCTGGCGGTGACTTCCGCGCCGGCGCCCTGGCGAGACAAAGCCATTCTCGGCGCCAGCCTGATCACATGGGCCTCGACGCTGCTGGCCTGGCCGATCACGATTGCCAACCTGGTCACCGGGACCACCGCTCCGGAGTGGATCCAGATCGCGGCCAGCTTTGCTTTGGCCGGTTACGCAACTCATTACCTGGTCGGCCTCTACGTCAATTTGAACGACCATGGGATTTACGGCTGGAAGAGGCTCTATTACTACCTATTCCAGCTGGTGGCCCTGCCCGTCTACTCCGTCATGGAGTCCAGTGCGGTGATCTATGCGGTCCTACGGCCCGACATGGACGGATTCCACGTCGTCGCGAAGAATCCGGATACGCGTATCCAGCTGGCTGCGTAGCGACCGGTTCCCCGTAGGTACTTTCCGCGCGGAAACTGCGGGCGCCGCATCGGTAGCTGACTCCCCCGAAAGTACTGTGACCGTTCGCTCCTCCTGCGGGATGCCCGTGCACCCAGGCCCGATCGATGATCGGTGCATGAACAACTTGTCAACGGGAATCGGATTCGTCCTGCTCACCACTTTTCTCGCCTCGACAGTCGAGGCCATTGAGATGGTG
>DASRWV010000043.1:0-6815 GCA_035687505.1 Nitrosotalea sp. | reverse complement strand
GTCGACCACGGTGGAGATCGATTCGCTCGCACAGCTGTCGCGCTTGATGGAAAAGCTCGAGGGCGTCAAAGACGTGCACACCGTCGCCCGCGAAGCCTCTTGAAAGCCGGCGCCCGCCAAATCGCGCTGGACGTTCCTGTTGAGTCCGCCTGGGCGGCGCTCGTCTCGGGTGACCGCAGGAACTGGTACTACCGCTTGACCCCGGAAGGCGAATTCGCGGCGGGGAACCACATTCGCTGGGCTGACGGCGAGGGCAAAGTCCTCGAGGAATCCGAAGTCGTCGAAGTGAATGCGCCTGCACGCCTGGTCCTCGAGACGCGTTTTCTGTTCGCCCCAAACTTCGCGGCCGAGAAGCCTCATCTCGTGACCTGGACCGTCGAGGAGGTGCAGGGCGGCTGCCGAGTCGAGTTTGCCTGGCGTTCAGGCGACGCGGTCGGCGGGCTGTTCGAAGCCGAGGCGGAAAGCATTCTGCGGGGCCTTCGCGTGGCGCTGGACCCCGCGGAGCAGGCAGCTCTGGCCCGTCTTCCAGAGATCGGCGCGATCGAAGTTCACGACGTGACGCCGGAGCGAGTGGCGGAGTACCAATCGTTCTTCGACGACTACGCGTTTCGCGACTACCCCGCGTGGCAGTCGTGCTACTGCATGGAGACCCACAGAACGCAGAGCGACGACGAGTGGGCTGGCCGGACCGCCGCAGACAATCGTCGCGACATGACGGCCATGATCAATCGCGGTGAGGTGACGGCTCTCCTTGCCTTCGTTGACGGAAAGGCCGTCGGCTGGTGCAACTACGGCGAGACCACGAGGCTGGCCGGCGTGATGCACCGCTTCGGCTTGAAAGCAGCGGCACATGAAGGCGTCGGCTCGGTCGCCTGCTTTGTGATCGCCGCTCCGTATCGCGGCCACGGCGTCGCCTCACGGCTGCTCGATGCCGCGCTGGACCGATTGCGCAAGCGGGGGTTGAGCGCGGTGGAAGGCTACCCAGCAAAGAAGCAGGACTCTGCCCAAGGCAACTATCGCGGGCCTCTCAGCATGTATCTGCGCGCCGGCTTCGAGGTCGTCCGCGAGACAGGGGACCACGCCTTCGTCCGCAAACTCCTGTGAGCGTTCGCATCGAGGCGACCGCCGACCGGCAGTTCGGCACCAACTCTTACCTGGTCGAGGATGAAGAGACTCACGACGCAGTCGTGATCGACGCCAACCTCGAGCCTCAGCTCATGATCGATCTGGTCCGCGACCGGCAGGCCAATGTCAAAGCGATTCTGCTGACGCACACCGACATCGATCACGTCGGCGGCCTGGAGGCCCTCCTTGCGGCGTTCGGAGCGATCCCCGTCGCGGTGCACGATGCAGAAAGAGAATTCGTCGCCGAAGGCAAGCCGATGCGCCGGGAGTTCGGAGCGTCGTTGAACCCGACAGAGAACGTAGTAAGCCTTGTCGGGGGCCAGACATTTCGTGCCGGCTCGCTTGCTTTCGACGTGCTGCACACACCGGGTCATAGCCCGGGTGGTGTTTCCCTGAAGATCGGGGACAACATCTTCACCGGCGACGCGCTGTTCGCCGGTTCCATCGGCCGCTCCGACTTCGCCAACTCCAACGGCAAGGCGCTGCTGGAAGGAATCCGCGCCAAGCTGCTGTCTCAACCGGACGAGCACCTCGTCTACAGCGGCCACGGGCCGGCGACCACCATCGGCCGCGAACGCAAGACGAACCCCTTCCTGACTTAAAGTCCCGACCATTTCCGCCGAATTGGCTGTCTCCAGACCAGGCGGTCGCCCTGCCTAGTGCCTCGACAACGTGAGGACGACGATCAGCGCCGGACCCAACAGGATCAGCCACAGCGTCGGAAAGACGCAACCGACCGTGGGCAGCAGGATCTTGAGTGAGGCGCGCGCGGCTTCCGTGCGGATCTTGAGCCTCCGCTTGACGCGCATCTGAGCCGAATGCGCGGCAATCGTGCGCGCGATCGGAACGCCCGTGCGCTCAGCGTGAAGGATGCCGCGTACCAGCGAGGTGAAGTCCTCTACGCCGGTCGCCTCCGCCATATCCACCAGCGCCTCAGCACGCGGACGGCCGAGCTCCATCTCGCGCAGTGCACGCGCGACGAGCAGCGTGAGCGGTCCTTCCTGATGACGCACCAGCTGCTCGAGCGCGCGGTCGAGGCCGAGTCCCGCCTCCATGCTGATCGCGACGACATCCAGGGCGTTCGGCAGAGAAGCCTCGATCTCGGTCCGCCGCTGGCGGACCATCTGGTCGAGCCAGACGACCGGCAGGTAGAAACCGAGCGCCACTCCGACAAGGACCGCGACCCCGATTGCAACCGCCGACCCGATGAGCACGCCGAGCCCGAGGCCGAGCGCCCCAAGACCTGCTGCTGCGGCGATTCGCAGCGCCTGCAGTCCTGCGGGGTCGAGCCCTGCCGGGTTACCCACGAAATCGAGGTGCCGACGGAAGCTGGACGCCTGAGCGGCGGGAGTCAAGCGGGTGAGCTGATTCGTGGCCCAGCGCCGCAAGGGGGCAAGGAGTCGTTCACCGATCGGTTTCTCCAGCTCGAGCGCAACCGCGCTCTGGCCGAGACCGATCTCCTGACGGGCGAGTCGCGCCCTGGCCAGCGTCGTCGCGTCGCCGGCGCGGGCCGAGACGACCCCAGACACAAGAAGCCAGACGCCGATTGCCGCCACAGCGCCGACCGCGAGGACAAGGGGCAGGTTGTTCATGTGATCGCCGTGAGCCGGCGGATGAAGAAGTTTCCGAAAGCCAGCATGATGGCCGCTACCGCGAGCAGGAACCAGCCAATCGGGTCGACGAACATCGGCCGGAAATACGAAGGGACGAGGAAATACAGGCCGAGCGCTGCGGCGATCGGCAGCAGCGTGATGATCAGAGCTGAGGCGCGCGACTGAGCCGTTGCGGCCAAGGTCTCTGCGCGCATCTCCGCACGCTGCTTCATCGTGTCCGCGAGGGTGGTCAGGATCGCGGGCAGGTCACCCCCGACCGAGTGCTGAATGGTGATGACCATGACGACGAGTCTCAGGTCGCTGCTGCCGATGCGCTTGACCATGTTGCCGAGCGCGCTGTCGATCGACGCGCCGAGCTCGATCTCCCTGCGCGCCAGGGCGAACTCGTCCGACACCGGCGGGCCTGCGTTCTCGGTCACCGCACGCAGAGATTGAGTTGTGGATTGGCCTGCCTTCATCGAGTTTGCCATGAGCTCCAGCGCTCGCGGCAGACCCTCTTCGAACTGAGCCAGCCGGTGCCCCCGGCGGTTGCGCAGATACACAGCGGGGAGCGCGAACCCAACGATGGCAAGCACTAACAGAGGAACCGAAATGCCGAAACGGAGCAGCGCAAGCAATGCGAAAATCACTGCCACCCCGACCTGCACCAACCTGAACTCGTACGGTCGAAGCTGGATGTCCGCGCTCGCCAGGTCTGCAGCCAGCGTGTTCGTTTTCTGATTGGCGGCGATCCAAACTGGCGCACCGGTCGGCTCGAATTGCCTGCGCAGCTGCTCACGAACGTCGGCCAGAGTTCGATACGTGACGCGGGCGCTCGGGCCGGCGCTAGCGGTCGCCCGCCCCGAGCCGACGATCCCGTAGACCACAAGCCCGACGCCTATGGCGGCCGCGGCGGCGACGAAGATGACGACAGGAAGCATCCGTCAGGGGCCGGTGAACTGCCAGCGCTTGTTCACTTCTTTGGGACCAACGCCACCCGGCTTGGGGCACGTGGGATCCGGCTGGCTCGGGAGTGCGGCATAGTCCTTGAACGATTCGAGCGTGTATTTCAAAACTGCGTTGTTGAGAAGCCAGAAGAGATACTCGGCGTCACACGCGGTCACCAGCACGGTCAGGCTGCCCGCGACCTGCTGAGCGCTGCTAGCGGGCTGGTTCACGGGGCCGACCCTGATGATGTTGAGGTCGCGGAACACCGTGCGGACGACAGATGCTCCGCCAGGCCCGAAGATTGAAGTGTTGACGGTGGCGAGCACGGTGATGCGGTCACCGACCTGCGGGTAGCCGCCGACGCCAACCTGCTCGCCAGTCGGTACGGTGACGGCCACGTACCCCGACGGAATGGGAAGGTACGAGACGTCGCTGGTGCTCAGGAGATCGCCCGATGCGACGATCAAGTTGGCGGTGATCGGCGATCCCGCGGGGATGTCGACTCGAGCGCCCTTGCCGGCGACGAGCGCCATGTCCGTAAACGATTGCGGCGGCGCCGGGCTGAATGAGCTCAGCTGCAGGTCGGAGGCCTGGATCTTGGTGCGGGCGCTGATGCTCGTCTTGGCCACGACAACCTTCGTTCCCGTCACGGGCCCCTGCAGCAGCGAAAGGCTGGCGAGACCTGCTGCGGTGGCAAAGGCAAGTACCGCGAGGATCGCGCCGACCACGATGTACAGGCGTCCGCGGCGGGGCCGGGCGGTCTCAGGGGTGGCGATGGACATCTAACTGCGGCCTGCAGCTTGGCATGGTGCGCCAATTGGTGCAACTCATTCGACGAGAACCGCCTCCACCAGCGCAGTGCTGATTCCGGCGTCGCTGCCCACTGCGCTCGTGTTGCCTCCGCTTGCGTCTAGCAACAAACTGCCGCAGCTTATCGAGCCCGCAATTTGGCTCGTGGCGTTGGCGGAGTAAGAACAGCTCCCTGGAAAGGAGATGGAGCCCAACAGCCAGCTCGGGGCGGCAGGATCGTCGAGCAGGAACTGACCTGTGACATTCGCGGGCGCCCAGACAAGTAGGTTCCAGCAGGCGCGGTCTCCGACTGGGCACCACGCCGAACCGGGGCAGCTCGACGCGTCGGTGGCGCTAGGCGCGGTGGAACATGGGGCTGCCAGCCAGGCGAAGTTGCTTGGGGCGTCGGCGAGGACATTCGGCGGACATGCCTGCTTAGAGCAAGGCTTCGAGCCGAAGCTGCAGGTGCCCGGCCCGCACGTGCCCGTCGTCCCGTTACCGCACTGGCCCTGGCAGTTGCCGCCACTACCCCCACAGCCACCGCCACCACCACCACCGCCGCCACCACCACCGCCACCTCCGGTGCAGGTCGTCCCGTCGCAAGCCGTCGTCCACATTCCCGCGGTGTTGACGAACTCCATCGTCACGTCTCGTCCCATCAGGAGGGCAGCGCCGTTGAGGCAGACGCCGCCGCCGTTGGCAAAACCCGAGCCGTTGAAGTAATAGAAGCCGGGATCAAAAGCGGCCAGCCCGTTGGAAAGCAGCGAGAGGTCGAGATATCCATAGCAGCTCGGCTTGAAGTGATAGAAGCCGCTGGCGTCCTGGAGAGGCACCGGTCCGCGTCCCGTGCCGATGGTGACCCCGCCTACCTGAATGGGCGGATGCACCGCTCCGGCGGAGCAGGCCGCGCCGCCGGTGCCGACCAGCGTGGCGATCGCGCTGGGATCGGTGTTCGGCTCGGGCGGCAGGACTGACGACAGCGGAGGAACCGGCTGCGCGCCGGTGCCCGCCGCGCACGGGTCGGGGTTGATCGCCTTGCCGCCGACGGAAAGGAAGGAGGTCGTGGCCGTGGCGCAAGCCGGCGTGTTGTGGCCTGACAGCTCAAATCCGTCGGCACAGATCGCGCTCAAAGATCCGATATTGGCGCCCGCGACGCAGGCCCCTGGCGCTGTCCAGCTCTGTCCATCCGTGTAGACGCTCACGTTGCCCAGGTCGGAGTACGTCCCTGAGGGTCCGTCGAACCGGGTATGCGCGTAGAGCGCGCACGTTCCATTGCGCGCAATCAGGTTCCGCGCCACGACGCTGCCGTTGACATTGACCTGGCCGCTGTTGCAGGTGAGCGTTGTCGCCGAGATCGCCGGCACGGAACCCGCCAGCTGCTGGCCTACCGCGCGCCGCTTCACCGACGTGGTCGTCTGCCCGACCTCCGCGCCGAAAGCAATTGGGAGGGTAAGGGTGAGGATCACCTCGACCTGCTGCTGGTGTCCCAGGTACGGGTAATTGACGGTCGCGCTCAGCCCGCCGCTGAACGTGTCGGTGCCGGTGTATGGCGTCGTGCAGCCGGCCCCGGCAATGCTGAGGGATCCTGTGCGCGTCCGTTGCGAAGCGAGGAAGTTGTCGGCCTCCGTGATCACGGTCGACGCCTTGGTCGAATCGCACCCGATGCCGATCTTCAACGCAGAGTCCATCGCAGCCTGGTCGGCGAGCTGCTGGACCTGGTTCTTCTGCCACTCGACCGAGCCGGCCAGCAAAACGAGCGCGGCGGATCCGATCAGGGCGAGGAGCGACACTGCCACCAGCACCATCACCTGTCCCGACTGGGACTTCGAGCTGACGGCCATCAGTACTCCATCCGGACAACCGTCTGCGCGTCAAAGGTGATCACGCTCGGGATGCCGAGGAACCTGGCCATCACTGGCTGCCAGTTGAGCTTCAGGTCGACGACAGCGCGCTGGTGGCCCGTCGTTCGAACCGCAGCGCCGCTCGCCGCCGCACAGGATGGACAGCTCCAGCGAGGGCTCGGATTGCCGCCCGTCGCGTCCAGCTCATAGATGAAGACATAGACGTTATTCGCGGTTGCGCCGTTGAGCGTTATGGTGCCGGGCTGGGTAGGGTCGGCATTGGCGACCCAGGTGCCGTAGGACGGTGGAGCCGAGATGGCGGTCGAGTCGAAGTACACGACAGTCACGCCCAGGGGGTCGAGCTGGTGAGCGCTCGAAGTAAGGGCTTTCAGCGAGCAGGCTGTCGGGGTCAGTTTTGTGCAGTCGGGCGGCAGGGTGTTGGAGCCGCTGTAGTACGAGAGCGCCGCTTGGCGCGCAGTATCCCGGGACGCGCCCTGCAGCAGTGCGTAGAGGAGAAGCC
>DASRWV010000042.1:0-9357 GCA_035687505.1 Nitrosotalea sp. | reverse complement strand
AGTCGCCCGCGTCCGCGAAGTGCGCAAGAAGCGCGACCAGGCGAGGTGCTCGAACGCGCTGAGCAGCGTGCGCAAGGCGGCCGCCGGCACGGACAACCTGATGCCGTACATCCTCGAGGCGGTCCGAGCCTATGCCACCGAGGGCGAGATCATGAACACGATGATCGAGGTCTTCGGCATCTACACAGAACGAGCGGTGGTTTAGTGCCCGCCACAGCGGTGCGTCCGGTCCGGATCATAGTGGCGAAGGTTGGGCTCGACGGGCACGACCGTGGGGTGAAAGTGGTCGCGCGCGCCCTTCGCGATGCCGGCTACGAGGTCATCTATACGGGGCTGCGCCAGACCCCGGAGATGGTCGTGGATGCAGCGCTGCAAGAGGACGCGCAGGTCATCGGGCTGTCCATTCATTCCGGCGCCCATATGACGCTTTTTCCCGCCGTCGTCCAGGAGCTCAAGCGGCGCAAGGCCACCGACATAGTCGTGTTCGGGGGAGGGATCATCCCGGACGACGACATCGCAGCATTGAAAAAGCAGGGCGTCGAAAAGCTCTTCACTCCCGGCACTCCACTCCAGGAGATCGTCGATTGGCTGCGCCAGAGGTTTCCTAAGGGCGCATAGCCCGTCGTTTATCCGTGTAATACGACCGTGCTGGCCATCTTGTCATGCCAGCCCTGCTTCCGCCCGTCGAACGCGGCCCAGATGAGGCCGATGTAGCAGACGATGCCGCTGATGATGTAGCCCAGAAATCGCAGTGCCGCGCGGCCGTAGCCGATCGGCGCGCCGGTGTTCGCATCCGCCACGCGCAAGTGGAAGAGCCGCATGCCAAGAGTCTGACCTCGGCCCCAGAAAAAGACGAAATAGCCGATGCTGATGACGAAAAGGATCAGCTGGAACAGGGACCCGATGCCCTGGCCGGCGGTGTTGATCGCCTGGTCGCTGGTGGTTCCCGAGGCGCTCATCGCGAGGCCCAGAAGCAGGCCGAGGATCACGCCCAGGATCAGGGTGGGGATGCCGATGATGACACTGTCGACGATGTAAGCCACGAAGCGGATCCAGAACCCGCCGTACGTCACTTGCGGCGCGGCGGCGTAGGCGTATCCCGGCGGTTGGGCTGAAGGATAGCCTCCGGCGGGAGGGGGAGGCGGTGGATAGCCTCCGGATGGCGGCGGCGGCGGCGGAAAGCCACCGGGTGGTGGAGGTGGTGGCGGATAACCGCCAGATGGCGGAGGCGGCGGTGGGTTCTGCATCTTTTCTTCCTTTCGTCAGCTCGTCGTGACGATGGTGCCGGCGACCTTGTCGTGCAGGGCCTGCTTTTGTGGATCCCACAGCATCCAGAGCCACCCGACCGCCCCGATGAGGCAGACAGTGAGGCTGGCCTCGATCGACCAGATGAAGCCGCGCAAGACAGCTTTGCCCATCGAGGGGTATTGCCCAGTCGCCATGTCGCGGACCTTGAAGCCGAAAGGCATCATCCCTATCGACGCGCCGCGAGAGCTCCAGAAGTAACCGAAGTAAGCCAGGTCCAAGACGAGGCTGATCAAACCGCCGAGCGCCTGCGCTTTCTGAAAGATGAGAGAGATGATCCCGTTGACGACGAGCAGGATGACGAAGTCGATCAACCCGCCCACGATTCGGAGGCCGGGGCTGGCCATGTTGCCGGCCGGCGCGGCCATCGCGTAGCCGCCGCCCGGCGGAGGCATCATCGGTGGAGGGCCGCTGCTTGGCGGCGGGGGAGGCGGTGGGTTCTGCATGCCTGTGGACCCTCCTCGCTAATTCGGTTTGGCCGCGCCTGGGCAGGACGCCTCAGGGCTTTGCCGTATCATAACCAGGCCTCTCAACCAGAGGCCAAACCATGGCACGCGCGAGCGCGTGCACCTAAGGAACTACTGATTGCAGCTCAAAGCCTCCGTCCGCGACCTCCTCGGTAAGCGCTCACGCCGGCTTTACGGCCAGGGCAAGCTCGCCGCGGTCGTCTACGGGCACAACGCCAAGCCGACGCCTCTGGTCCTCGACCGTCTCGAGTTCCAGAAGGTGTTCGTGAAGTCCGGGCGGACCCACCTGGTCGACCTCGTCATCGGTGGAGACAAGGCGGAGAAGGTTCTCGTGCGCGAGATCCAGACGCATCCTCGCCGCCTGGGACCGATCCACGTCGACTTCTACCAGGTCAACCTCGAAGAGAAGATCACCGTCGAGGTGCCGGTGCACCTGGTGGGTGAGTCGGCCGCCGTCAAGCGTGGCGACGCCGACATTCTGCAGCCCATCCACTCGCTTCGGGTCGAATGCCTTCCTTCCGACATTCCCGAGGCCTTCGAGGTGGACCTCACGCCTCTCGAGGAGATCGAGTCTGAGCTTCGCATCGCGGACATCAAAATGCCCAAGGGCGTGACAGTGCTCATCGACCCTGAGGAGCTCGTGGTCAAGATCATCAAGAAGCGCGAGATGAAGGTCGAAGAGGAAGTCCCGGCCGCGGAGGCTCTCGTGCCCGCCGAGGGCGAGGCTGCCGCCGAGGGCGAAGCCGGCGAAGAGGAAGCCGCAGAGACCAAGGAATGACCGCACCGCCGCTGGCGGTGGATAAGTTGCTTCCTTTCGTCTCGAATCAGGACCTCCTGTATTTCGGCGTCGGCCTGGTCGTCTTGCTGGCCTTCGTCGCCGTGTCCAGGTTCGTCTCCAACCGGGTGGTCGCGGCGCTTCGGCGGCGGAACATGCGCTCGGACGTGGTCCAGATCGGCGGTCGCGTCGCCACCGTCGTTCTGATCGGGCTGGGGATCTGGTTTGGAATCGGGTTTGCATTCCAGAGCCAGAACTTCACCCTCGCCGGCATCTTGCTGGCGACCATCGTCGCCAGCTTCGGCGTGCAGGACTTGCTGAAGGATTACGTTTCCGGCTACTACATCCTGCTCGAGCGCCACATCAGGGTGGGCGACAGGATCACGATGGAGGGGGTTGGTTCGGGCACGGTGACGGAGATCAAGTTGAGGGTGACGCTCTTGAAGACCGACTCGGGGGACCTCGTCGTGGTGCCGAACTCCGAGATGTTCAACAAGGCGGTGACAGTGCACGTTCGCGCGGATCTCAGAGCGGCGGAAACCAAGGCGGAGGCCGAAGGTTCTAAGACAGTGCCCCCAGGATGATCCGGTAGAGCGCTTCGCGCTGCTTCCCGCCGATGTCTGTTTCCTCTGCCAGCAGGTCGCGTATCGCTTTCGTGGCCAGCTCCACCTGGAAGCCGGCTGCCACCTGGGTGGCCAGCGAGCGCAGGTGGTAGGTGTGGTCCGGACGGTCTGACTTTTTGTCGAGCTCGACCGCGACCTTGTCGAGCTGCACGACCTTCGACCATTTCTCGACTTCCGCCGCACCAGTCTCAGGCGCGTCCGAAAGATGCAGGCAGTTGAGGCCGCCGTAGATGCCGAAGCGCTCGCGCAGCGAGCCAGGTCGCGATTGCGCGATGCGCGTCTCACCGAGGTCGTAGCGCATGAGCTTGAGCGCGTCAGCCGACGCCGTGACGCGCCCGACGATGAGCGGGAGCGCGGTCATGAAATCGACCAGCCACGGAAAGAAAGGCCGGCCCTGCAGGAAGTCATAGTGACTTTCGATCAGTGGGACTGAAGGCTGGAACCAGTCAAGCGATCTGATCTTCCAATCGCGCTCGGTGGAAAGCCAGCTCCACAGGCCCGCGCGGGCGGCAAGCCGGTAGGCGGCATCGGGTTTGAAGATCAGCAGTGCATCAGCCACGAGGCGAAAGTCTATTTCCCAGGCTTCACGTCGCGTGGGTTGGGCTTGTAAACCTTGCGGCTCTTGAGCTTATCGGGCATGTGCACCTGGTCCGCGACGCCGCCTTCGTGGTCGTGGGCGTACTGGTAGCCCTTGCCGTACCCCATCGACTTCATGAGCCCGGTCGGTGCGTTGCGGAGGTGCTTGGGGACGGGCTCATTGCCAGTCTCCTGAATCAGCGCGCGCGCTGCGCCGTAGGAAGTGAGCGCTGAATTCGACTTGGGGGCCAGCGCGAGGTAGAGAGCTGCCTCGGTCAGCGGCAGCACTGCTTCGGGCATGCCGACGAAGTGGGCAGCCTGCTGGGCGGCCATCGCAACGGAGAGTGCGTGCGGGTCGGCCAGGCCGACGTCCTCCGCCGCAAGGATGACTAGCCTGCGCGCAACGAACAGCGGATCCTCTCCGGCCTCGAGCATGCGCGCCATCCAGTAGACGGCGGCGTCGGGATCGCTGCCACGGACGCTCTTGATCAAGGCCGAGACGATGTCGTAGTGCTGGTCACCCGCGCGGTCGTAGAGAAGGTGACGCTGCTGCAGCGCATGTTCGACATGCTCAACGGTGATCGTCTCGTCGCCGGCCAGGGCGGCCGAGGCCTCGAGTCCGTTGAGCGCCACACGCGCGTCGCCGCGCGAGCCTTCGAGCAGCGCATTCAATGCTTCCTCGGCGATCGTCCGCGCGCCGAGCGCAGCGAGCCCGCGAAGCACTACCTGCTTGAGCTCGTCCCGGTCCAGCTGTTCGAGCCGGAACACGCGGCTTCGCGACAAAAGAGGCGCGATCACCTCGAAGGACGGGTTTTCGGTGGTGGCGCCGATCAAGGTCACAGTGCCGTCCTCGACATGCGGCAGGATGGCGTCCTGCTGCGCTTTGTTGAAGCGGTGGATCTCGTCGATGAAAAGAACCGTACGAAGGCCGGCCCGCCGGTGGACCCTGGCCTCGGCCACGACCTTGCGCAGGTCGGCGACGCCCGCGGTTACGGCGGACATCGAAACCATCCGTGCGCTCGTTTCGGTCGCGAGCAGCCCGGCCAGGGTGGTCTTGCCGCTTCCGGGCGGCCCCCACAACACGACGCTCGGCAGGTGGCCGGAGCGGGTCAGCTGCCTCAAAACATCGACCACCGCCCGCTGCCCGACGAGGTCGTCGAAAGTCCTCGGCCGCATCCTGGTGGCGAGCGGCGCGTCTGGCTCAGGCCCCGCCGGCAACTCGAAAAGGTCGCCCTGGCCTGCCATATACGAATTCTGACTCCCATGGGTTCTACGGGCGCCGATGCCGGGCAGGATGCCTAGAATGCCCGCCATGGCCTCCTGCTGGTATTGCAATGCCGAACTATCTGAGACCGCCCAGTACTGCCCAAGCTGCGGTCACAGCCAGATCGACCGCTCGTCGAGCCCTCTTTTCGGGGTCGTCGATCCGGTCACGGGCATCTGGAACTCGAAGTTCATCAACGCTCTGATCGGCCAGGAGGCGAACCGGGCAGTGCGCTACCACCGCCCCCTCTCAGTCCTGGTGGTCGAGATCGATCACGCTGAGCACATCCACAACGAGCTCGGACATGTGCAGGTCGAGGGCTTGCTGCGAGAGATTTCGGAACGCCTCGGCCGTGCGATCCGCGATACGGACACAGTCGCTTTCCTCGACGCTGACGGACCGCCCCATTTCTGCATCGTGCTGCCGGAGACTGATGAGCAGGGCGCAACCCTCGCAGCCGACAAGATCCGGCGCTCGATCGCCTCGCACGACTTCACGACATCTGGAACCTGGCAGCGAATCACCGTGAGCTGTGGCGCGGCCACCATTTCGATAACTGCCGACATGCACGAGGAGGCAGGCTTCGTCGGCAACCGGCGCGAGTACACCGGCAACTTGCTCCGCGAGGGTTACCAGGCTTTGGAAGCAGGGCGCGCGGCGGGCACGAACCGGACCTCGGTCGGCGCTTACCGAGGCTGACGCCCCACCGACTTGCTTTACGTCTTGCTCTAAATTTTGGCCCCCCAGACCCGGATCTACCTGATCCGCCACGCCGACGTCGAAAACCCAAACAAGCTGCTCTATGGACACCTCGACGGTTTTGACCTGAGCGCGCTGGGGCGCGCACAGGCTGCCGCAATCGGCGAAGAGCTGCGCAATGAAGAGGTCCGTCGAATCGTTCACAGCCCGCTCGCTCGCGCCTTCGAGACCGCCCGGCTGATCAACGAGAGATTGGCCGAGCCCGCGCCGCTCGAGAGCGACCCCGACCTCAGGGAGGCAGAGTTCAGCCGGTATCTCCAGGGTTTGCCTTACTGGCAGATACCGCTTCGCCGCCCGCTTTGGTTCGTGCACAAGGCCAAGCGAGGCCTCGTCCCCGGTGACGAGTCGATCGACCGGATGGGCAGTCGCATTCTGTCGGTGATTCGCAGGGTGACGCGTGAGCATCCGGGCGAAACCATGGCGGTGGTGAGCCACGCCGACCCGATCAACGCGGCCTGGATCCTCCTCGACGGCCGACCGCACAACGAGCGCGAGATGTATCGCAAGTCAGTCGACAAGGCGGGCATGCTGCGGCTCGACCTGGAAGGCGACACGCCCAAGACCTGGGAGTACGTTCCGCCTCCCGCCGTCTCTCCGCCGGCTAGCGCCGCCGCCTGACGTTGGGCGCCAGTTTCCCCGACGGCTTCCTGTGGGGAACCGCCAGCGCGGCACACCAGGTCGAGGGTCACAACCAGAACAACGATTGGTTCGAGTTCGAGCAGCAGCCGGGGCGCATCAAGAACGGCGACTCGTCGGAGGTCGCGTGCGACCACTACCGCCGGTACCGGGAGGATTTCTCGCTGCTGCGGGAAATGAATCAGAACGCGCATCGCCTGTCGATCGAGTGGTCACGCATCGAGCCTTCTGAGGGTGAGTTCGATTCGCGCCAGATCCGGCACTACCGTGACGTGCTTGGCGAAATGCGTGAACAAGGAATCCAGCCGATGGTCACGCTGCATCACTTCACGAGCCCTCTGTGGTTCACGCGCAAGGGCGGTTGGACCGCTCCAGGTTCCGCGCGTGCCTTCTTACCGTTCGTGAATCGAGTGGCCGATGAGCTCGGTGACCTCGTCACGCTGTGGTGCACGATCAACGAGCCCAACATCTATGCCGCAAACGGTTGGATCACGGGCGAGTTCCCGCCCGCGCATCAGGGTGACCTCCCAGCGGTCTATCGGGTTTTAGGGAATATGCGGCGGGCGCACGAGCTCGCCTATGGCGCGATCAAGCGCCGCTGGCCAGACTCTCCGGTAGGCCTCTCGCACCACAAGTTTCTTTTCCTGCCGGCCACCCCCAGCCGGCTCGATCGTTTCGCCGCATCTACGGCTCAGCTGGCCATGGACCGGTGGCCTGTCGCTCCTGGGCTGCTGCGCAAGGTCGTCGAGGCCACTTCCGATTTCATCGGCATTGCGCACTACTGGGGTCAGGGCGTCGTGTTTGATCCACTTCGCCCAAAGGACCAGTTCATCAAGCGTTTTAACGTGCCGGGCGTGCCGGTGACCGACATGGGCTGGGGCACCGACCCGACCTGGATGCGTCGGGTCCTGAACGAGCTGAAAAGACTTGGCAAGCCGGTGTACGTCACGGAGAACGGGTTGGCCAGCAACGATGACGAGTGGCGCCAGCGCTACCTGGGCGAGATCCTGTCGAACGTGCATCTCGCCATTCAGGACGGTGTCGATGTGCGCGGCTACTTTCATTGGACGAACATGGACAACTTCGAGTGGGCGCGGGGCTACGAGATGCACTTCGGGTTGATCGGGGTCGACCGCAAGACACTGGAGCGCACGATCAAGCCGAGCGGGCGCCTCTACGCCCGGATCGCGGCGGCGAACGCCCTCCTGACTAATTAGTCCACCGCTAAACTCAGGCGCGTGAGCCGCAGGTCGGGGATCTTGGCGGCGGGTGCGATCGTCCTCGCTACGGTGCTGGTGCTGTCGCTCGCATGGGGTCTGCAGCATGCGGCCCTGGCCAACCCTTCTGTGCTGGGGAAGACGGCGCCTAGGCTCGCGATCGAGACCCAGGGAGGCGAGCAGGTGGGCGTGTGGCAGCTGCAAGGCAAACCTGTCGTGCTGAATTTCTGGGCGTCCTGGTGCACCACTTGCGTCCAGGAGCTGGAGGTGCTGGCGAACGGGTCGAGCACGCATCCGGGGGTCGCTTTCGTGGGCGCCAACAGCCAGGACACATCTGACGGCTTCAGCAGCTTCGAAAAGCAACACCCACACCCCTACCCGGCGGGCCCGATCGTAGTCGGGAGCCATCAGTCGTACGGGGTGGCAGGGCTTCCGGTCACCTTCTTCATCGACGCTCAGGGTCGCGTGGTGGCGTCATTTGCCGGGCCGCTCGATGCGACAACACTCGATCACTACCTGGCGCTGGTTTCCACATGAAGTGGGTCCTGCCGGCGCTTGTCGTGGCCGGGTGCGTGGGCTACCTGATCTACGCCTCTGGCGGTTCCGCCGAGTACTACCTCACGGTGAGTGAGCTGCGCACGCACACGGGCACCGGAGACGTGCGCGTGGCGGGGGTCGTCCAGGACGACATTCAGAAAACCGATGGCGGGCTGCACGTGACCTTTACCGAAAAGGACGGTACCGCTTCGATGCCGGTCGACTACTCGGGAACTCTGCCGGACATCTTCAAGCCCGGCATCACGGTGGTGGCGGAAGGCAAGCTTGGCAGCGACGGCGTGTTCCACGCGCGCGCTCTCCTCGCCAAGTGCCCTTCGCGGTTCTCGACCACCCCCTACACGCAGTGATAGTTACGGGCGCGATTCCGCACGTTTGGCGTCAGGCGTGCGTTTTCGCACCTCGAATCCCGCACGTTTGGCGTCAGGCGTGCGTATCGGGTAACTCGGGGTCGTGATCCTCGGATATCTAGGCGCCGGCGCCCTCCTCGCCGGCCTCGTCATGGCCGGCTTCTCCGCGGTGCTGTCGTTCTGGGCCGGCTGGCAGGAAAACGCGGTCATGGTCCAGGTCGGCCGCCGTGCCTTCTACGCCGCCGCGGTGATGATCGTGCTCGCGGGGGCGGTGCTCGAGTGGGCGCTGCTCAGCCACGATTTCTCGCTCGCCTACGTCACCGAACACACTGACCTTTCACTGCCGGCGGCTCTTGTCGCCGCGGGGTTTTACGGCGGCCAGGAGGGCTCGCTCCTCTACTGGGCGCTGGTGCTGGGCGTGCTCGGCAGCGTTTCGCTGGTCGCCAGCGCGTCACTCGGCTTGAAGCTCGCCGGCTACGCGGCGGGCCTGATGGCGGCAATCCTGAGCTTCTTCCTGGTGGTCCTGGTGCTGGTGGCGAGCCCCTTCGACCTGCTCTCGATCACGCCACCCGACGGCCTCGGCCTCAACCCGGTTCTCCGCGACGGCGGGATGTTGATCCACCCGCCCGTGGTGCTCGCCGGTTTCGCGTCGTTCGCCATCCCGTTCTGCTTCGCGGCGGCGGCGCTGCTCTCGGGCAAGCCCGCCTCAGCCTGGATCGCGCACACGCGGCGCTTTGCGCTCATCGCGTGGAGCCTTCAGACGACGGGGCTCTTACTCGGTATGTGGTGGGCTTACCACGTGCTTGGGTGGGGCGGTTACTGGGGCTGGG
>DASRWV010000041.1:0-4051 GCA_035687505.1 Nitrosotalea sp. | reverse complement strand
TCCGCGCCAGCGCGGTCACGCTGGCATTGCTGATCGAGCACCTCCTCGGGGACTCCTACGCACCGTTCGCGATCGGCAAGCTCTCCGACGCGCTCAACAGCCTGCAGCTCGCCCTGCTGATCCTGCTGCCGCCATTGCTGCTGCTCGCGGCACTCCTCGCGGCCACCGGCCTCCAGCACGAGGATCCTGACGGGCAGGCGATGGAGGCGCGCTGGGCCAGTTCTCGAAGCCTTCCCTAAATCTCAACGCACTCCTCGTCGGGGTGTGGCATCACCACCATCAGGCGTTGGCCTGCACGCCTCATGGCGAGCAACCGTAGGGACCGATAATGTGCGGGTGCCCCTCAGCACACTGCACTACTTTCATAACGGCCTCTTCCGCGCCGGTCTCATCATCACCGGATTCATCGCCGTCTGGAGCGCGTCCCTTTATTTGCGGAAGCACGCGGCCAGCGGCAGTTACCGGGCGACGCTGGTGCTGACCGAAGGCCTCTTCATCGTCCAGGGATTAGTTGGGATCGCGATCTTCCTCGGGGGGGCGCGTCCCCACGACCGCCTGCACTGGCTCTACGGTCCCTTGCTGGTGATCGTGCTCCCGATCGCGGCGAGTTACCTGATGGGGCGCGAGAGCCGGCGCGAGCCCCTGGTGTATGGCCTCGCGGCGCTCTTCATGTTCGGGCTGGCGGTCCGTGCCTACATGACCGGCCACGTCTGACGTCTGACAGCCTCGAGAAACGAGAGAGGGGCCCTTTCGGACCCCTCTCGTTACCGCTAGTTAGCGGCTCTTACGGGTCGCCTTCTTGGCCTTTTTTGTGGCCTTCTTCCTGGTCGCCATGCGTCACCTCCTTATCGCGTGAGCGGCGAACCGCGCACTACGTTTGTGCGCTTACGGAGATAACGCTTAGTCCAAAACGATCTTGCAGATTCGCGACGCGAGGACCTTAGAAAAGGCGCAGTTGGTCGATGGCCGTCAGTGGTTTCGCGCGCAACCCGCGTCGTCGCAGGTGCATCGCGAGCTCTTCGTCGAAGCCGAGCACGGTGTAGGTCATGCGCGCACCGATCTGTTCCGCGTAACAACAGAGTTCTTCGAAGTCGGCGTGGTCGGAGAGCGGAAAGACGGCGTCGACCTCGAGGCGATCCTTGAGACTTCGGTCCATTGCCCAGCCGGTCAGCGCCGCCGTTTTGAATACACCAACCTGGTCCGCAAGGCTCTCGCGACGCGCGGACGGCGGCATGATGACGACCGCCGGTCGGGGTCCGTGCTCGCCCAACCGTTGATACGGCGGGAAGTCGCAGCCGAGCTCTCGATACACTTCCGTCACCCCGAATGACGACGGGTGAAGCGCGATCGTGAACCCGGCGGCCGCGAGCGCCGAGAGGATTTCTTGTCCTTTGCCCAGCGAGTAGCCGAGGAGCACGGGTGTCGCTCCGCCATCGAGGACGCTCTTGCACCAGGAAACCATCGCCGCGATCACCTCGCCCGCGTCGGGGAAGCGGTAGTGCGGTTTGCCGAAGGTGCTTTCCAGCACCAGCACGTCAGCCGGAACGGGTTGCGCCGGCATGCTGGTGAAGCCGGCGCGGGTCTTGAGGTCGCCGGTATAGAGGATGCGACCGAAGTCGGTATCGACCAGGGTCTGGGCCGACCCGAGGACGTGGCCGGCCGGATAGAAGGTCACCTGGCAGCGGTCGAGCGTGATCGTCTCGCCATAGGGGACCGCCTCGACGGTGCCCATGAGAGGCCGCCGCCGTCGGTGGGTGACGAGGCGGCGGGTTGCCGGGGTCGCATACGCGAGCGGGTGGTCGGCGACGTGGTCACTATGCGCGTGGCTGATGACGGCCCGCGGTCGAGGCTGCCGGGGGTCGAGCCACAGATGCTGCTCAGGAAGGTAGACGCCGCTGTCCCAGAGGATGGGGTACGAGATCAACGAAGGACCGTTACTCGGTGGCGGCGGCGCTGCGTTCGAAGAGCTCGTCGCGAAGCGCGCAATAGGTGCAGAACCGCTGGCCCGGCGGCCCAGCGAAGACGCTGGTCCGGCCACAGTTCGGGCAGGTCTCCTTGGCGTCTGCCTCGGAGATCGTATCGGGCAATTCCACCAGAGTCAGTGTCTCGACCGGTTCCGCAGCGGTTGGCGCGTCGACCGGCTCGACGACGACCACCGCCACCGCTTCGCTCGGCGTAGGCTCGACCGCCGCTACGGGTGGTGTCTCTAGTGGTGGTGGTGCCGCGGGGGCAGTTTCAGCCTCGTCGCGTTGCCCGAACAGCCGGGTCAGCCAGCGGAGCACTCGCGGCTACGGTAGAACATGCGCTCGCCGAAGTCAAATACGGCCACTAGACGGCTAATCCGAGCTGTACCGGCTCCGGCGGCGGCTCGGCCCGCCACGCCCGTCGGTCACCGACGCCGTAACGGTGCTTAAGGGTACTGACCGCCCCGATCACGGGCGTCTTGACCGCGGCTGGGGCATAGGCTCCGGGGAAGAGATCGCGGTAACGGGCAAGCAGGTGCGGATATTCCCTGGCCAGGAATTCCATGAAGTGCTCCTTGGTGCCCGGCTTTAGATAGACGATGTTCGCCCAGACGAAGCAAGCGCCCGCGTCCGCTGCCGCCGCTACCGTCGCTTCCAGCTGGCGCGGCGAATCCGAAAGCCCCGGCAGCACCGGGGCCATGCCCACTCCGGCTTCGATGCCGGCGTCGACCAGCGCCTTGAGCACCTTCAGGCGCTTCTGCGGCGGAGGCGTCCCGGGCTCGGTCTTTGCCCAGACCGTCTCATCGACGGTCGGAACACTGAAGCAGACCGTGGTCTTCGCCTGCCGGGAGAGCTCGACGAGCACGTCGATGTCACGAATCACCATCGTCCCCTTGGTGATCAGACCGACTGGCGTCTTGAAGTCGCGGAATGCCTCGAGGCATCGGCGCGTCAGGCGGTAGGTTCCTTCGATCGGCTGGTAGGGGTCGGTCGCCGTTCCGAACGCCACCGTCTCGCGTTTCCAGCTCCGCCCGGAAAGCTCGCGCCGGAGTAACTCGGGGAGGTTGACCTTGACGCCGACCCGAGCGCTAAACCCCGCACCGGGATCCCGGTCGGCCAGCTTCGCGTGAGCGCGGGCGAAGCAGTAGACGCAGCTGTGAAAGCAACCCTGGTACGGGTTCAGCGACCAGTTGAAGCCCATGTGCTGCACCCGGTTGAGGGCGGACTTCGCCGTGATCTCGAAGTACTCGGTCCTTGGCATCGGTGGGGTCCTCAATCATAGTACAAACATTTGTTCGATTTAGGGGACTCTAGTGCGCGGGCGGGGCTTACGGGACCGTGCGCCCTCGGGGGCTCCGCAGCTGTGCTGGACGCTCGGCGTGTGCCGGTGACCGTTCCCTTCCGTACGCAGCATCCGCTTGGCGCGGTGGTCAACCGGCCCTCGGTGTGGTCTGACCGATGAACTCACGGTAGGCTGACGCCATGCGGAAACTGACCTTTGGCATGAACCTGAGCCTGGACGGCTACATCGCCGCGTCCGGCGACGACCTCGGCTGGAGCGTGCCGAGCGACGAGCTGTTCCAGTGGTGGTCCGACCGGGTGGGGGCGACGGGCCTGGCGCTGTACGGGCGCAAACTGTGGGAGACGATGAGCTCCCACTGGCCGACCGCCGACCAGCAGCCAGGCGCCAAACCGGCGCAGATCGAGTTCGCCCGCCGCTGGCGGGACATGCCGAAGGTGGTGTTCTCCTCGACGACCAGCGCGGTCGACTGGAACGCCCGCCTGGTCACCGGCGACGCTGTCACCGAGATCACCCGGCTCAAGACTGAGGATGGCGGTCCCATGGACGTCGGCGGCGCCACCCTCGCCGCGGCGGCCATGCGGGCCGGGCTGATCGACGAGTACGCGATCGTCACCCACCCGGTCCTGGTGGGCGGCGGCACGCCGTTCTTCACGGCCCTGGACAACTGGGTGAACCTGAACCTGGTGGAGACCCGGACGTTTCCCGACGGCGTGCTCCTGACCAGGTACGAGACCAGGCGCTGAATACCCGACCTCGGATCGGCGCGGGCTCGGGCCACCCAAGG
>DASRWV010000040.1:0-18791 GCA_035687505.1 Nitrosotalea sp. | reverse complement strand
GCTCGTGAACACGTATTCGCCGGGCACGAGCTTGCCGCCGCCGGCGGCGCCCACTGCTGTGGCGAGCGCGAGCGAGCCGCAGATCGCGATTGACATGACGAGCGCGAACCGTCCGAGCAATGACGCTGGTCTGATCCGGTTTCTCACTTGCGTGACTCCTTGATTACGAGCTGCCTGCAATGTTCCGGATCATCCGCAGGACTCCTCTCAGAGCCAGTCTCAGGCGAGTCTCGATTCCCGTCTCAATTTTTCGGCGCGACGAAGCGCTCGGGGCGGAATGGAGCGGGCGATGGGAATCGAACCCACGTAAACAGCTTGGAAGGCTGCCGCACTACCATTGTGCTACGCCCGCTTCTTGATCTATTCGCCTGGTGACCCGGAGGAGATTCGAACTCCTGATATCCACCTTGAAAGGGTGGCGTCCTAGTCCACTAGACGACCGGGCCAGGCTTATGGATTGTCCCCGAAACACGACAATGCCATCCCGGTGGTGGGCGGCGAGGGTTTCGAACCCCCGACCTCCAGCATGTCAAGCTGGCGCTCTCCCAACTGAGCTAGCCGCCCGCGGCGGAATGGCGGTGTCGAGTGACGACTTATTGTAGTTGCCGTGCCTCAATACATCGGCCGGCGCATGCCCCGGCTCGAGGACCGGCGACTCATCACCGGGCAGGGGCGCTTCGCAGGGGATATCAAGCTCGAGGGCCTGCTTCACGCCGCCTTTTGCCGATCGACCCTCCCCCACACGCGGATCGTGGCGGTTGACCGATCAGCTGCCGTAGGAATGCCCGGAGTCCTCGCCGTCTGGACAGCCGACGACCTGAGCGAGATCGCCGCCGGCCTGACCGACTTCACCCCGGCGGACATGGAGAAGCGCGGAAGGCCAATCCTCAATCGAGACGAGCTGAACTACATCGGAGAGTCGTACGCCGTGGTGATCGCGCAAACCGCTTACCAGGCGCAGGACGCGGCGGAACAGGTCTCGCCTGAATTCGACCCGCTGCCTGGCGTCGGCGACGTCATCACCGCAATCGTCGCTGGGGCGCCGACAGTCCATGCCGACATGAAATCCAACGTCGCGCAGTCGGCCACGACCACATACGGCGACATCAAGACCGCCTTCGAATCCGGCGCCGTGACAGCCAAGATTCACCTCACCACGTCGCGCATCGCGGGTGCGGCCATGGAGCCACGCACCGTCACCGCAACTCCTGACGAAGAGACGGGCGGCATCAAGATGTGGACCTCAACGCAAAACGTGTTCGGCGTCAGGCAGGCGGTCGCGTCAACACTCGGTCTTGACGTGGACAAGGTTCGCGTCCTCGCAGAGGACGTCGGCGGCGGATTCGGCGCGAAGGGCAGCGTCTTTCCCGAGGAGGTGCTCATAGCGCTTGCCGCATGGCGCTTGAAACGGCCGGTGCGCTGGGTCGCCTCGCGCAGCGAAGACAGCGCCACGACCGCACAGGGACACGGGTCGGTGATCGAGCTCGAGGTGGCCGCGGACCGAAGCGGCAAGCTGCGCGGCTTGCGGGGCCGGCTCATCCACGACATCGGCGCCTACTCCGGATCGGGGACCGGCCAGCCGGGCATCATCGTCGCCCACATGATCTCCGCGTACGTGCTGCCCGCGATGGAAGTGGCGCACCAGCTCGTCTACACGAACACGGTGCCGACGGGATTCATCCGAGGCGGCGGCCGGCCGCTCGGCAACTACGCGATGGAGCGAGTGATGGACCGCCTTGCGCGCTCGCTCGAGCTCGACCCTGCTGAGCTGCGACGGCGCAACCTGATCCAACCGGATCAGATCCCGTACACGACCGGGTTTCCCGCCGGTCGCGGCGGATATGTGTATGACAGCGGAAACTACCCGCGCCTGCTCGAGCTGGCGCTCGAAAAGATGGGCACCGACCTCGGCCCCGACGGCCAGGCCGACGGCCGGCTGGTCGGGGTGGGAGTGGCGTGCTGCGTCGAATCGACAGGATTCGGCCGCGGCGAGCCGGCGAAGATTCACATCACCAAGGACGGCATCGCGCACGTGTACGTGGGCTCGAGCCCTCAAGGCCAGGGCCACGAGACGATGGTGGCGCTGGTCGCGGCCGAGAGATTGGGCTGGCCTTTCGAAAAGATTCGCGTCACGGCGGGCGACACGCGGCACGTTCCGTTCGCGCTGCTGACGGCAGGCAGCCGCAGCGCGGTACAGGTCGGCAGCGCCGCCGCACAGGCCGCGACAGCTATGCGGAAGCGCCTGCTCGAGCGCGCGGGCGAGGTGCTGGAAGCGGACGTGCAGGACCTGGTCCTGGAAGAAGGCATAATCGGCGTGCGCGGTTCGCCGGCTCGCCAGGTCCCGGCCATCGACATGCTGCCCGACGAAGGTCTCGAGGTTTTCGAGAGCTTCGACCCGAAGCGGCCGCTCACCTTTTCCAGCGGATGCCACGCGGCGGCAGTCGCCGTCGACCCCGACACGGGGCAGGTCGAGGTCCTGCGCTACGTCATCGCACACGACACCGGGAAGACGATCAACGCGGCGACCCTGGAAGGCCAGCTGCACGGCGGCTACGCGCACGGGCTCGGGTTTGCGCTGTACGAAGCGTCCCTTTACGACAAGGACGGATCCTTCCGAACCGCGAGCTTCCTCGACTACACGATAGTCAGCACAGGAGAGGTAGGCGTCGCGCCGGAGCTGGTGGGCCTGGACACGCCGACCGACTCCAACCCCGAGGGGTTCAAGGGCGCCGGCGAGAGCGGCACGATTCCAGTGCCGGCCGCGATCGCGAATGCGGTCGAGGACGCGCTGCGCAAGCGCAACCCGAACGCTGTGGTCGACAGGTTGCCGATCACCTCAGACCGCATAGTCGAACTGCTTGGCAGCTGATCCGCGGGCGACGAGCCCGCCGATAGGACCAGGAGGAATCGACTGGCGCCGCAACCTGGCTGCGTTGTGGTTCGCGGAATTCATGGCGATATTCGGTTTCAGCTTCGCCTTTCCGTTCCTCTCGATCTTCATCCATCACGACATGGGCGTTCCAAAGGGCTCTGAACTCGACCTGTGGACGGCCGCGACGGCCAGCGTTTCGGGGCTGTCGATGGCGATCGCGAGCCCGATCTGGGGCATCCTCGGAGACAGGTACGGGCGCAAGCCGATGCTCATCCGGTCGATGATCGGCGGCGCGCTCACGGTGGGCTTGATTTACTTCGCGCCCAACACGACCTGGCTCTTGGTCTTGCGTTTCCTTCAAGGCGCGACCAGCGGCACCGTGGCGGCGGCGACGGCGTTGGTGGCGGCGGAGACCCCCCGCAACCGGGTGGGCTGGGCGCTGGGAGTCGTCACCTCGGCCGTCGCACTCGGCAGCGCCGTCGGCCCCGTCGTGGGCGGGCTTGCCGGTGCTGCTGTCGGCTTGCGGCTAGTGTTCCTGGGCGGCGGGATCCTTCTGCTCCTGTCGACGGTGCCGATTCTTTTCATAGTGCAGGAGGGACCGATCAGGCCCCGTCAAGGACCGCAGGTTGGCGTCCTCGCACTCATCAAGCAGATGCCGGGGACACTGCGCTCGCTAACCGTGCTCATTTGCGCCCAGGGCCTCATCAGCGTGTGCAACTCCGGCACGCAGGTGCTGGTCGTGCTGCGGCTGCTCGAGATGGCGGCGACCGGCGCAGTGGCGGCGATCACCGGTGTCGCGTTCGGGCTTGCCGGCGTTGCTAGCAGCTTCGCCGCCGTGTTCTACACGCAGGTGACCAAGCGGCTCGGATACGTGCGCACGACGGCGCTGTCCGCGGCGATGGTCGCGGTGGCCGTGGCGTTGATCGCGGTCTCGCCGTGGGTGGCGCTGCTTGTGGCCGCAGTGGGCCTGAACGGCCTTTTCAGCGGCGTGGTCCAACCAGCGACCGCGAGCATGATCGGGCTGGAAACCCCACGCGACGCGCAAAGCACCGTCTTCGGGCTTAACGCAAGCTCGGTTGCGCTGGGCTTCTGCATCGGCCCGCTCATCGGAGGGGGCGTGGCGGCCACGGCGAGTGTGGAGGTGGCGCTCATCGTCATCGCTATCCTCGCTTTGGGATTGGCCGTGCTGGTCGCGGTAGGAGCGCGCGAACCCGCACGCTGATTTCACTCTCCGGTAATGTCTCGCCGGTGAAGAGGGGACTTCTCTCGGCCGTGCTGCTGCTCACGATCGCCGCCTGCGATTCGGGCGGAGGTGCAACGGCACCCTCCTCCCCCTCGGGCTGCGACAATGGGATCGTCACCTGTATGGAAAAGCGAACCACTCCCCCGCCCACAGTCATCGACCCGAGCAAGAAATATTCGGCCACCGTGCACACCACGCGAGGCGACTTCGTGGTCGCGCTCGTCGATCCCAAGATCGCGCCTCAGACGGTCAACAACTTCGTCTACCTGGCGCAGAACCACTTCTATGACAACCTCACGTTCCACCGCGTCGTCCCCGGCTTCGTCGTGCAGGGTGGCGACCCGCTGGGCAACGGAACCGGGGGGCCGGCGTACAAGCTGCCCGACGAGAGCAACCCATCGAAATGGCCGCGCGGCACGATCGGAATGGCGTCAAGCGCCGCCGGCGTGAGCGGGTCGCAGTTCTTCATCACCACAGGGGCAGCGCCGTTCCTCGAGACGAGCGGGGTCTACAACCATTTCGGCCAGATCAGCTCCGGGATGGAAGTCGTGGACAAGATCCAGATCGGCGACAAGATGACCTCGATCGACATCACCTCCTCGTGAGGAGACTGCTCCTAGCAATCGTTTCACTCACCGGCCTTGCTCTGGCGGCGTGCGGCTATGCAGATCCTTACGCTAGCCTGCCGCCGGTCGCGAACGAAAGTCCCGGACCTTCGGCCGCTGCGAGCCCCTCGCCGGGGGCTGACGACTTCAACGCAGGCGCCGGGCTGCCGGTGATCACCTACCCGGACGGGCTCAAGTACATCGACCTCGTCGTCGGCACCGGTGATGTGGTCAAGACCGGAGACAACATCACGGTGCAGTACACGGGATGGCTTTCCCCAAGCGGGAAGATGTTCGACACCAGCCGTCAGCCGGGTCGGGGGTCTTTCACCGTGCAGATCGGTCGCGGCCAGGTGATCGAGGGGTGGGATGAAGGAATCCCTGGGATGAAGGTCGGCGGGAAGCGAAAGCTGATCATCCCGGGTTCGCTCGCTTATAAAGCCGCGGGTCAGACCGATCCGCAAAGCGGGGCCGTGATCATTCCGCCGAACGCGACGCTGGTCTTCGTCGTCGAGGTGCTCGCCACGGCGCCGGGGCCGCCGCCGTCGCCGTCGCCGAGTCCTGTGCCGTCGCCGTCACCTTCGCCGTCGCCGAGCCCAAGCCCGACGAAGTAGCACCCTTCTCAGTCGTGGTTTCCGCGCGGAAACGACCGAGGGTTGCCAGTGGATACGTGGTTTCCGCGCGGAAACAGGGTTGGCTAGGTGATCGTCAGCGTGCCTTTCATGCCCGAGGCCTCGTGTCCTTGCTGGTCGCAAAAGATCGTGTAGGTCCCGGCCGCGATGCTGTCCACGGTGAACACGCTCGAGTCGCCGGCAGAGACCAGAGAGCTCGAGCTGATCCGCCGGTTTGAGCTGTCGCGAATGATCATGTTGTGTGACGTCGTACCCGAGTTGACAAGGAAGAAGACGACCTTGCCGGCGGGAGCCCCGACCGACGACGGGGCAAACTGGAATTCGGTCATCGTGACTTTGATCGATCCCGCGGGTTGGGCCGGGCCGCCGCCACATCCCGCGAGGATGGCCACTGCGGCCAGGGCCATGGCCAGCGTCCTCATTTGAAGGCAGTGATTCCGAGGTAAAGGATTCCGAAAAGGAAGAACCACACCACGTCGACGAAGTGCCAGTACAGGGTCACCGCGTTGACCGCGACGTGATGCTCCGACGAGAACTGCCCTCTGTAGGCGCGGAAGAGAATCAGGATGAGCAGGATCAGGCCGCCCAACACGTGCGCACCGTGGAAGCCGGTGAGCGTGAAGAAGGCGCTGGCGAACGTGTTCGCGCTCAAGGTCAGCCCGCGGCCGAAGGCCTGCGCGAACTCATACACCTGGAGCGCCTCGAACAAGAAGCCCAGGATGATGGTGGCGATCTGGAGCATGAAGAACCGGCGCCGATTGTTCTGCGCGATCGCCTCGGCCGCGAAGTGGCAGGTGACGCCGCTGGAGAACAGGATGATCGTGTTCCAGAACGGAATCGGCCACCAATTGACGTAGTACTCGGGCCGGCTCTCCGGTGCCAGCGGCGGCCACTGTGGGTGTGAGCCGTAAAGGTAGAAATACACCGCGAACAGGCTGCCGAAGAACATCACCTCGGAAGCCAGGAAGATGTACATGCCCATCATGCCCGGCTTGATCGCCGGGTACTCCGGCTCCCGTTCGCGAGGCGCTACCGCGACCGCCATCAGTGGTGGACCTCCTCGCCGGCCGTTGGCTCGTCACTGGGAAACATCTGCACGTCGTCGATCACGACCCAACCGACGACTCCCCACAAGAAGATCACTCCCCCGATCACCGCCAGCACTATGCGAGTCGCGTTGTTTGGAAGCGGAACCGCGGCCAGCGCGAGGAAAAATAACCCGAAACAGATGACGAACGGCCAGTTGCTGTTCGGGGATAGGTGGATGCCGAGCTGATGCGCTTTGGCCGTGTAGTCGACGGTGTTGTCGTCCTCGACCGGATAGTCCATGTCGAATCGGGAGACCCGCGACCGCCGGACCGGATCCGCCGCCCGCCAAGCCTTGAACGCGGCCGAGGCCATCACGCTCGACGGCCAGAGCTTGTAGCTGCAGTTGCGACAGTGGTCGACGAACCGGGCGGTCTTCAGACCGCAGCGCGGGCAATCGACGGCCAGGTCGGGGTTCGACACGTCTACGTATCGGGTCTTGATCGCTGCCGTCACAGTCGATTTTGGATTCTATCTCAGCCCAGGCCCGGGCTCGCAGACGCCTTCCCGGGCATCGATATACTTCAGGCCGTGACAGGACGAGCACGGGCGACTCTCATGGCTCTCAGCCTGGTCACCGCGGCGGTCCTGCTCAGCTCCTGCGACCTGGGCGGCCTCTCCCCGATCTTTCCGACACCGGTCTCGCCCAACGGGCAGCACATCTATGACACGTACATCGGGATCTCGATTCCGGCGATCATCATCTTCGTCGCCGTCGAGATCGCCCTGCTGTGGGTGGTGCTCCGCTACCGACGTTCGCGCCAGCCGGTGGGCTACGTTCCGCCGCAGATCCATGGACACACCGGACTCGAGGTCGTGTGGACGGTGATCCCGTTGATCGTGGTGCTGGCCATTGCGTACTACAGCTACCTGACGTTGGAGAAGGACTTCCAGCCGATCACCGGCGAGCAGATGCTGGTCACCGTCAGCGGTCACCAGTTCGGCTGGGACTACGCCTACCAGGGCACCGAGGTGGTGGTCCACCAGGAGGGCACATTGGCCGGCGACGTCACGCCGTTCGTCGTGCCGGTGAACACGCTGGTCAAGCTGCAGTTCCAGGGCACTGACGTGATCCACTCGTGGTGGGTGCCGGCCATCTCGGGCAAGACCGACGCCGTGCCCGGCTACGACAACTATTCGTGGTTGAAGATCAGCCAGCCCGGCACGTGGCGCGGAGAGTGTGCCGAGCTCTGCGGCGCCGGGCACAGCAACATGCAGATCATCGTGCAGGCGATCGACCAGGCCTCCTACGACCAGTGGATGGCGAAGCAGGTGGCCGGTCTGCATCCGACGCCATCGCCAAAGGCGTCACCGTCCCCCAGCCCTTCGGCATCGCCGAGGTAGCATAGGAAGAGATGGCAGCGACAACTGTTCTGCCCCGCCCAAAGGCGTACGACGACTCGTTCTTCAAGCCCATCAGCCTGTGGCTGACGACCACCGACCACAAGCTGATCGGGATCATGTACATGGTCACCGGCATTCTGAGCTTCGTCCTCGCCGGAATCTTCGCCCTGGTCATCCGGCTGCAGCTCTCTGCACCGAACCTCTCGGTAGTCGACCACGAGGCCTACAACCAGCTGATCTCAGCGCACGGGGTGACGATGATCTTCTTCTTCGTCACGATCTTCCTCACAGGGATCGCGAACTACATGGTCCCGATCATGATCGGCGCGCGCGACATGGCGTTCCCGCGCGTCAATCTGCTGGGCTTCTGGCTCGTGCCGGTGTCGATCCTCCTTTATTACATGGGCTTCTTCACGGGAGGCGCGCTCAACGCCGGCTGGACCGGTTACGCGCCCCTCACCGAGAAGGCCTACCAGTCCCACAGCCTGGGCGTGGACTTCTGGGCGCTGAGCCTGATCGTGTGGGCGATCAGCGGAATCATGGCCTCGACCAACTTCCTCACGACGATCGTTGCCCTGCGCGCGCCCGGCATGTGGCTCACTCGCCTGCCGCTGTTCGTCTGGGCCCAGATCTCGACTTCGATCCTGCTGCTGATCGTCGGCGCGCCGCTGGCGGCGGCCATGATCCTCGTCGAGTTCGACCGGCAGCTCGGGACCCAGTTCTTCACGACTCAGGGCCGGCCGGTGCTGTATCAGCACTTGTTCTGGTTCTTCGGACACCCCGAGGTCTACATCATGATTCTGCCGGGCTTCGGCATGATCTCCGAGATCATCCCGGTGTTTGCGCGCAAGATGATCTTCGGCTACATGACGATGGTCGGCGCGCTGTTCGGCATCGTGTTCCTGTCGATGACCGTCTGGGCGCACCACATGTTCACGGTCGGCATGAACATCTACGTCGAAACCTTTTTCATGATCATGACGATGCTGATCGCGGTTCCGACCGGCATCAAGTTCTTTAACTGGATCGCCACCACGTGGTGGGGTTCGGTCGAGTTCACGGTGCCGATGAAGTTCGCGTGGGGCTTCCTCGCAACATTCCTGATCGGCGGCATCACGGGCGTCTATCTCGCCTCAGTGCCGGTGGACACCCAGCTGCACCAGTCGTACTACGTCGTCGCCCATCTCCACTACGTCCTATTCGGCGGCAGCGTGTTCACGATCTTTGCCGGCATCTACTATTGGTTCCCGAAGATCACGGGCAGGATGCTCAACCGCACGCTCGGCGAGTGGAACTTCTGGACGCTCTTCATCGGGTTCAACGGAACCTTTTTGATCATGCACACCCTCGGGCTGGAGGGCATGCCTCGGCGCATCGCCACCTACGCCAACCCGGCCTGGGCGACGACCAACATGATCATCACCGTCTCGTCGTTCCTCATCGCCTTCTCTGTGCTGCTGTTCCTGATCAACATCGTGAGGAGCTGGAACGGTGGCGAGATCGCGGGCGACGACCCGTGGCACGGCAACACCCTCGAGTGGGCGACCGCCTCTCCTCCGCCGCCCTACAACTTCGAGCGAGTGCCGCCGGTGCGGAGCTTCATGCCTCTCCGCGACCTGCACGACGCGGAGCAGCTCGCCAAGACTGCCAAGCCGGAGCCGGTCAAGGCGTAGTGGAAGGCGCAGCCGTGGTCTTTCTTGTTGGCGAGTGGGTGCCGGCCTGGCTCGGCCTGAGCGTCACCTTCCTGGTCGCGTCGCTCGGCGTGGTCGGGCTCGGTTGGTGGGTGTTGCGAGGCGATGCCCGAAACCGTGCCGCCGAGGAGGCGCTGGAGCGACCAGCCGAGTCCGAACACACCGAGGGCAATCACTAGCCAAATTCCAGGTCCCCCATCCGGCCGGCCGCTTCGCGGCGGGCCACCTTCCCCGCAAAGCGGGGAAGCAGAAGCGCACCGACCTCCCCACAAGTGGGGTGGTGAACTCACCCGGCGTCCCCACAGGTGGGGAGGTGAATGAGTCCGTAGGGTTATTGGCTTAAGTGTTCAACCTGATCGACCTCGTCATCCTCGTCGCGACCGTGATCGGGGTCGCGAACGGTTACCGCCGCGGCTTCTGGCTGTCGGGAGCCCAGTACGCGGGCCTGGTGATCGGCGTGCTTCTGGGAGCGGCCGCGGCGACCCCGGTGCTGAATTACCTCGAGATCCACAACCCCGTGGCGCGCCCGCTTGGCGCGGTGCTCGTGCTCGTCATCGGTGGCAGCCTCGGCTCGAGCATCGGCTTCGCCGCCGGAGAGCCGATACGCCGCCACATCCTCCGGACCGGGGTGCACACCGTGACCGACTCGGTGGCGGGAGCTGCAGTGTCCATGGTCGCAGTGCTCGCGATGTGCTGGTTCCTGGGCCTCAGCTTTTCCCGCGGCCCAAGCGAGGAGATAGCGCAGCAGATCCAGCGGTCCGTTGTGCTCCAAACACTCGACAACCGCGCACCCAAGGCACCCGGATTCCTGGCCAGCGTGCAGGGAATCCTGGCCGGCGTGTCGTTCCCACCGGTGTTTGCCGGCCTGGAGCCCACTCTCCCCTCGCCCCTTCCACTGCCGAGCTCGGTTGACACCCCCGGGGTGGCGCGCGCGGCTCAGGCGGTGGTCAAGGTGACGGGCCTAGGATGCGGGGGTTTGGTCACCGGGAGCGGATTTCCGGTCGGGAGCGGCTATATCGTCACGAACGCCCACGTCGTGTCCGGAACCAAAACCCACACTATCTTCACTGCGAGCGGCGCCCAGATGCCGGGCACCGTCATCTATTTCGACTCGGATCGAGATGTCGCGGTGCTGTACGTGCCGGACTTCAAAACGGCTCCTCTAGTCTTCGGCCCTGCCAGCCGAGGCACGAAGGGAGCGGTGATCGGCTACCCGGGCGGCGGCCAGGAGAAGACGCTCCCGGCCATCGTCGACGGACGGATCACTGCCGAAGGACGTGACATCTACAACTCCAAGCTGGTCACACGGCAGATCTTCGTCATCGAGGCCAGCGTGCGGCCGGGCAACTCGGGTGGGCCTTTGGTCGACCTCGAGGGCCGCGTGCTGGGCCTGGTGTTCGCGACGTCAGCCGGCGTGCCCAACCAGGCTTACGCGTTGACCGACGACGAGATCGATGCTGACCTCAGGTATGCCGTGGCACACCCGGCACCCAGGGACACCAGCACTTACGCCTGCGCCGCCTAGCTCTTCTCGGGTTTCGCCTCTTCGATCAACATCACCGGGATGCCGTCGATGATCGGATACAGGACCTTGCAGTTGGGACACCGGAGCTGATCGGGCTCCTTTAATTCCACTTTCGTGTGGCATTTCGGGCACGCCAGGATTTCGAGCAGTTCTTGGGAGATCACCCGCGCATGGTAGTACGGTTGCGCCGATGATTCTCCGGCGCCTCTACCTGTACCTCGTGAGCGCGGCCGGACTCGGACTTCTGGCCGCCGGGCTGGCATTGCTCGGGACCACCGCGCTGGTCTTCATCTTCAACACGCCCTACTCCTCCGATCCGTCGTACCGCGCCCAGCTGGCGATCTATACCGCGATGACCCTGGTCGCGCTGCCGGTCTGGGGCGTGCATTTTTGGTTCGCACGCCGGTTCGCGATGCGCGATCCCGCCGAGCGAGCCTCCGCCCTCCGGCGGCTCTACCTCTACCTGGCATGCCTGGCGGCGGCCACCGGATTCATGATCGCAGTGGCGATTACCGCCGCCGACCTGCTGCGGCCGCTCATCGACACTTGCCCCCCGCCGGGACCCCAGAACGGGGGTTTGAAGGTTGGCTATCAGCCCTACTGCGGCGCGCAGGCCGATTGGCTCGCCACCTCGCAAGCCGGCTGGATCGCGTTGGTGCTTCTCGCGATCTGGGCTTTCCACTTCGTCATCGCGGCCGGCGATCGAGCGGCAGCCGGCGAGTCAGGCGCGTCCGCAACGCTGCGCCGCTGGTACATGTATGCCGTCCTCCTCGTCGGGTTGCTGGCGATGCTGAGTGGCGCGAGCAGCCTTCTCGAGGTCGCCTGGCTCAAAGGCTGGCGCAGCTCCCTCGGCGATTACCGGTACCTGGGTGACGCCGCCGGCCTGTTCATCGCGGGCCTCCTCGTGTGGGGTTTCCACGCTCTCACGATTGCGCGAAACCACGTCGCGGATGACCGCCACTCCACGCTTCGGGCGCTGCAGGGCTTCATCGCCGTCGCAGTCAGCATTGGCACCGCCCTGTTCGGGGCCAGCCAGATCCTTTACTACGGGCTGGCGAAAGCCCTCGGCGTGGAGCATCCGAGTGGTGTGGGGAACGACGTCCTCGGTGCCGTAGCCGCGCCCGGGTCGCAGCTGCTCGTGTACGGGACGGCATGGTTCTTCGTGCGGCGGCGGCTGGCACGCGACGCCCGGGCCCAGGAAGGCGATCGCCAGGCGGGCCTGCGCCGCCTCTACACGAACCTGGTGGCCCTGGTTTCGCTGGGCGCCGGGGCGATCGGCGCCGGCGGCCTGCTCTGGACGCTCGCCGAGCAGCTCGAGGCGCCCATCATCGGAGTCAAGGCAACCGACTGGCGGGATCCCGTCAGCCTCTGGCTGACCCTGCTGCTCGTTGGCGGTGCCGTATGGCTTGCGCACTGGCGACCTGCGCCATGGGCCGAGGATCGGCAGGCGCTGAGCCGCCGCCTGTACGTGTGGGCCGCGCTGCTCGCCTGCGTGCTGGTGATGCTCGGTGGGGGCGTCGGCATGCTGTACGCCGTGCTGAGGCAGGTCTTCAGCGCCAATC
Source organism: Nitrosotalea sp. (assembly GCA_035687505.1). Taxonomy (GTDB): domain Bacteria; phylum Chloroflexota; class Dormibacteria; order Dormibacterales; family Dormibacteraceae; genus Palsa-870. Next base: position 6,231 of record DASRWV010000040.1, on the reverse strand, counting down.
CCAGAGTCAGCGATACCGCCAACCTGGACTTCGGCCATTACCTGGCGGTCATCATCGTGGCGGCGGCGGTCGGCTTCTATCACTGGAAGGTGTTGAGAGCGGATGCGGCTGCCCGACCACCGAAGCTTGCCCCAGCGCCGGCGCTGGTCACCGATGCCGCGCCCGTGCCCGTGGCTGCGATCCAGCCCACCGCCCCCGCCAACTCCCATTCCCACCGCTACGTGCTTGCGATCACCGACGCAACCGAGGACGATGTGCACCAGGCGCTTGCGAACCTTCCGCCACACGCGAGCTACAAGCTCACCCCAGCAGAACACGGACCTGTTGACGATCGCTGATTCACAGGGCCTGCTCGATCTCGTCGATTGGCGACGCCGCGTCGGCGATCTGTACCGGCTGACCGGTCCCGATGCCGTCGCGCGCTTCAGGCATGAGCGCGATGAGCTGTTCCGCTCGCATCCGCAGTCGCCGGTCGAACCCGAGGAGCGGGCGTCCTTCGCGGGCCTGCGCTACTTTCCACACGACCCGGCATTTCGTACGCAGGCACGCTTTGAGCCGGCTGACGGATCCGAGCTCGTCATCGACACCGGCGGCGACGACGGCGCCGTGCGCTATCGGCGTGCGGGTCGGCTTGCTTTTCAGCTCGCCGGCGCTCCCTGCCGGCTCACGGTCCTGAGCCTGATCCAGTACGCCGGCGGCCTGTTCGTGCCGTTTCGCGACGCGACCTCCGGTCACGAGACGTATGGGGGCGGGCGCTACCTCTTTGACACGGCCAAGAACACCGACGGTCTCGTGCTCGAGATCACGCCCGGCTCGTCCGACGTCGTGATCGATTTCAACTACGCATACAACGCCTCATGCGCCTACAGCCCACGGTGGGCATGCCCGCTCGCACCACCTGAGAACTATCTAAAGGTTCCAGTGCACGCGGGGGAGCTCACTTACAAGGTGGAGCCAGGCTGAGCGACCCCCACCCGGCCGCGCCCGCTTCGCGGGCGGGGCCGACCTCCCCACAAGGTGGGGAGGTGAAAAGCCGAGCTCCCCACAAGGTGGGAGCCTAGGCGGCGACGTGAGTCTTCGACTTCACGAGCTTGATCAACTCGCCGGCCCGCGCGATGGCCTCGTCTGTCCCATAGATGTTGTTGTTCAGGGTGAAACCACTGAATCCGGCGTCCATGTATTGGCCGAGCAACTCCACTGCCTGGGGCACAGTCGCCACCTTCGCCATCGCGCGCCGCTCCGGAGTAAGGGTGTCGAGAATGGCATTCGCGTCCTTTTCATTTTCGACCAGCACCAGGGGCACGCCGAGAGTCAGCAAGACCTCAGAGGGATCGCGTTTGACCACCGTGCAGTGCTCCTCGAAGATCTGCTTCTTTCGCTTCAGCTCTTCGATGCTGGCGGCGAACCAGTGACCGATGTCACCGTGCTGGGCGAGAAGACGCAGAGTCCTCCGCTCGCCGGTGCCGCCGATCAGGATCTTCGGACCTCCGGTCTGTACGGGCCGCGGGACGTTCAGGGCGCGATCGATCCTGTAGTACTTGCCTTCGAATGACGGGCGGTCCTGAGTGAACATCAGCTTCGCGATCGTCAGGGCCTCATCGAGGCGGTCCATGCGCCGGCCGATGGGCGGAAACTCGATGCCGTAGCCCTTGTGCTCGTCCTCGTTCCACGCCGCCCCGATACCGAAGATGGCGCGTCCTTTGGAAATGACATCGAGCGTGGTCACTTGCTTCGCGAGTATTGCCGGGTTGCGGTAGGTGACGCCGGTGACCAGCGTTCCAAGCTTGACTTTCGACGTCTTCGCGGCAAGCGCACCGAGAGTCGTGTATGCCTCCATCATCGGCTCGGTCTCCGGACCGATCCCGCGTATCTGATAGAAGTGGTCCATGACGGTCACGAGGTCGAAGCCGGCCTTTTCGGCCGCCTGTGCTTGCTGTACCACCCGCTCGAACAGGCGGTCGGCGGGGACGCCGGGAAACGTGTAGTTGGGCATGTGGAAACCAAATAGGGGGTTCATCTCAATCAAGAACTTTGCAAGCCCCCCGAAACATTCCGTAACCGGGCGATCGAATCGAGCGTTGCTCGCGACATGAGGTGGACGACCGTCGGCGGCGTAGCGATCGCCCTGGCTGTACTGATGTTCGGAACCGTCCTAGTCTTCCAGGCCTTCGACCGGGTATCCCACTCGAATAGCGACACTATCCGCCCCTTCGTGATCACCATGGCCCCGGTGTGGGCGCTCGCCATCTGGGCCGCCGTTGTCATTCTGAAAAGGGACCGGCGCTAGATCCCCGGTCGCCGTGCACATATAGATAGAATTTGTGGCGACGGCCGTGGCCATAGACGAAACACGTAACGGCAAGCCAAGCGGAATTCAGCTGGTGCAGGTCGAGGGCTTCCTCGAGGTGGCCCGCAGAGGAAGCGTGAGCCGGGCGGCCGAGGCGCTCTTCATCACCCAGCCCACCTTGACCGCGCGTCTCCAGGGCCTGGAACGGGAGCTTGGGACCCCCCTTTTCCTGAGGACCCCCCACGGCATGCGCCTGACCGACGCGGGCCGGGCCTGGATCCCTTTTGCCGAGCGCGCGCTCCGAGCGCTGGTTGACGGGCGCGGCGCGCTCGAGCAGGTGATGACCGCTTCTGCCGGACACCTGATGATCGCGGCGGCGCCCGCGGTGAGCACCTACGTCCTGCCGGAGCTGCTGGAGGTCTTCGTCGCCAGCCACCCCAGGGTGGAGGTGTCGGTCCGGACCGGCCACTCAGAGGACGTCGCCGACCTGGTTCTACACGACGAGGTGCAGATCGGCCTCGGCCGAACGATCCACCATCCGGACCTGGAGCTGCGGCCGTTTCACACCGAGGACCTCGTCCTCGTCTGCGCTCCGGACCACCCGTTCACCAAGCGGCGTTCGGTTCCGATGGCTGACGTCGCCGCCCAAAAGCTGATCATGTTCGACCGCACCTCGAGCTACTACGAGATCACCCAGAGCGCGTTTCTGTCCGCCGGGCTGAAGCTTCGTGGCTTGATGGAGCTCGACTCGATCGAAGCGGCCAAGAAGATGGTGGAGCGAGGCCTCGGTGTCGCGCTGCTGCCCGGCACGGCTGTAGCGCGCGAGGTGGCGGGCGGCACCCTTTGCTTGGTGGCGATGAAGGACGCGCCCCCCATGCACAACTCGATAGTCGTGTTCCGCCGCCGGGACGCCGGAGAGCCCGAAGGGATCGTGGCGGCTTTCCTCAAACTTATAGAAACGCGCAGCTGAAGGTTCAAATACATCGATTCTTTCGATAGGAAGCATCAGATCTATTAATTGGACTTATACGCGAGTCCTTGATAACTTCAGCTTATGGAAAGAGCCGATCAGTCGCAGGAGCTGCTGACAGAGCCTTCGTCACACGAGTGCGAATGCCCTGAGCCTTGCAACTGCGATCACGAGAACGAGTAGACAATCGCGTACCCCGCGTTAGCAGTCCAATCACTTACCTAAGGAGCGCCTGATGGACCTTGTTTCCACGCCCCTGCTGCCCGAGGGGTTCAAAGTCCCCGCGTCGCGTAACGAGGACCCGAGCAAGCGGTTGCGGCGTCTGCTGGCGAGCAAGCCATACATATTTGGTCCCGGCGTGTACGACCCGATGGGTGCGGAGCTGGTCATGTATCACGGCTTCGACGCCGTCTACTTCAGCGGCTACTCATTCGCCATCGGGCACGTGGGCACGACGGACATGGACCTTTACTCCTCGGTAGAGATCGCGGACGGAGCTCGGCGCACCGTGAGCGCGCTGCGTAAGTTCCAGCTCACGATGGCCATGGGCGACCCGGACAAGGGAGCGCCTCCGGTTCACCTCGAGATCCCGCCCGTCATCGTCGACATGGACGCCGGCTACGGGAACCTGTTCAACGTCCAGCGCACGACTGACCTGTACGTCCGCGCAGGAGTTGCGGCCGCCCACCTGGAAGACCAGGTCATGCCCAAGCGCTGCGGCCATATCGCCGGAAAGGCTCTGATCGCCGCGGACGAGTACGTCGGCAAGCTCAAGATGATGCGTGCGGCGGCCGACGATCTCGGCCACAAAGATTTCGTCATCATCGCGCGCACCGATGGCGTGTCCGCCACCGAGGCCCCAGAGACGAAACGCGGCATCCAGCTGGCCATCGACCGCGGGCTTCGTTACATGGACAGCGGGATCCCCGACCTGCTCTGGTGTGAGTTCCCGACGGCCGAGCGCGGGCCGACAGAGCAATTTTGCTCAGAGATCCGGAAGCGGTTTCCAAAGGCGCGGTTCGCTTTCAACTACTCGTCGTCGTTCAAGTGGTACAACGAGAAGGATCCGATCACGTGGGACGATCTCGGCGAGCTCGGCGTCGGCTTCATATTCATCACGCTCGCGCTGCAGCACGCGGCCGGGCTCGGCATGTCGACCCTGCTGGACGGCCTGAAGCACGACAAGGAGGAGGGTTACATGGCGCTCCAGCGCAAGGAGTGGGCCGAGGGCGCCGATGTTCCGACACGCAGCCACCACCTTTTCACCGGAGTGCCTTATCACCAGCACGTCGGCCAGGAGTACGGAGCGAGCCGGCTCGGCGAGTCGGTCGATCAGCACCTCGAGGTCTCGAAGGTAGTTTGACTGCGTAAGTCGAGGCGAAATCCCGCCAGGCTCTAATCTTTGGCGCGGGAATGATCCTTTTTCCGTTTCGCTGGCTGTGGTGGCTGGTCTCGAGGGTTCGCCGGTCGATCGGCAAGCCGCCTGCGTACGTGATCTTCGTCCTCGAAAGCGATATGCCCGCGCTGCCAGACCCGCCCCGCCCGCTCTGGCGTCGGTTCACATCGCAACCGAGGCTCAGCCTCAAAGAGCTGGCCGAGCGCTTCGATCTGATCGCCAACGATCCCCGCGTCAAGGGCGTGATCCTGCATCTGCGACCTGTGGGCATGCCGATGGCAACGCTTCAGGACGTGAGGGAGATGGTCGGCAAGCTTCGACAGTCCGGCCGGCGCGTGATCGCGTGGGCGCCGTTTTACACGACCGGGACGTACTACCTGGCATGCGCATGCGACGAGATCCTCCTGATGCCGGCGGGGTCGGTGCAGCCACTCGGCGTTGCCACCACCGGAATGTTTCTCAAAGACGGTCTGGCGAAGTTCGGCATCGAGGGAGACTTCGTGCAAATCTCCCCCTACAAGTCGGCCCCGGACATCTGGATGAAGTCCACTATGTCGCCCGAGCTGCGCGAACAGGTGACGTGGCTCCTCGGCTCGCAGCACAACGAGCTCCTGAGCGCGATCGGCAAGGGCCGAGTGCTGGACGAAAAGGGCGCGCAGGCACTGGTCGACGGATCTCCTTACTCTGACGACACAGCGCTCGAGTCACATGTGGTGGACGCCGTGATGCCGGAAGAAAAGCTCGCTGAGCGCCTCAGCCAGGGTGCCGACGCTCGGGTGACGATCGCAACCTGGGAGCGCGCGCAAACCAAGCTGCGGATCCCTGCGCCAACTCCTCCCGCACGCAAGTACGTAGCGGTGCTGCGGATCGAGGGGGCGATCATTGACGGACGGTCGGGCAAGCTGCCATTCAAACCGCCGATCGAGATCCCGCTGGTCAGCGCAGAACGCGCGGGAGACCTGACAGTGGTCCAGGCGGCGCGCCGGGTGGCGAGCGACAAACGCGCGAAGGCGGTGGTCCTCTACGTCAACTCGCGGGGAGGCTCGGCGACAGCATCGGAGGCGATGCGGCAGGCGCTGGAGGTGATCGCAGCTCGCAAACCGCTTGTGGTCTGCATGGGTCCGTTCGCCGCTTCGGGCGGCTACTGGGTTTCCACGTCGGGTCGCTGGATCGTCGCGCGGCCGGGCACTGTCACTGGCTCGATCGGCGTGTTGTCCGGAAAGTTCGTGACCGGGGGGATGTGGTCGAAGCTCATGTTCAACCGCGAGACCGTCGCGTTCGGGCAGCACGTGTCTATGGAGAGCGACGAGAGACCATTCACCGAAGAGGAGAGGGCGATCGTCAAGAGCCACATCGATCGCATCTACGCGCTCTTCCTGGAGAGGGTGAGCAAGGCGCGCAACATGACTCCCGAAGAGATCCATCCGATCGCCGCCGGCCGCGTCTGGACCGGCCGCCAGGCTTTCGAGCGGAAGCTGGTCGACGAGATGGGCGGATTCGACGCGGCGGTGCGCAAAGCGCGGACGCTGGCGGGCCTTGCAGACTCGGCGCCCGCCCGAGAGATCAGACCGGCAAAGC
>DASRWV010000039.1:0-30135 GCA_035687505.1 Nitrosotalea sp. | reverse complement strand
AGTACCCGTGCACGACGCGACGAGCAACTTCCGGATGTACTCAAAGCGGCTGCTCAACCAGGTGACGATCGAGTCGACGGGTGGTTTCGAGCTGGGGATCGAGCTCACCGTGAAGGCATACCGCCTCGGCATGCAGATCGCGGAGGTGCCGACGACCTGGCGCGACCGCACCGCGGGCACGAGCCGGTTTCGCCTCTGGCAGTGGCTCCCGCGCTACCTGAAGTGGTATCGCCGCGGGCTGGCGGGGCGTTTTACGAAGAGGTCGTAAGCGGCTTGTAGTTGCGCTTGTAGTAATCCCAGTACTCGCCCGACTTGAGCGGGCGCCACCACTCCGGGTGCTCGATGTACCAGTTGACCGTCCGCTGAAGCCCTTCGGCAAAGGTGACGCTCGGCTCCCAACCAAGCTCGGTGATCCGGCCGATGTCCAGCGCGTATCTGTAATCGTGACCCGGCCGGTCGGCGACGAACTCGATGAGGCTTTTCGGCTTGCCGATGATTTCCAGGACCGCCTCGGCCACCGCCAAACCTGAGGTTTCCGCACCGGTGCCGACGTTGTACACACCGCCGATCGGCGCCTCGTAAAGGACCAGATCGATGGCACGGCAGTGATCGTCGACGAAGACGAAGTCCCTCACCGCTGACCCATCGTTGTACAGCGGCAACGGGAGGTCGTCGATTGCGTTGGTGATCAGCACTGGGATCAGCTTTTCCGGGTACTGGTACGGCCCGTAGTTGTTCGATCCGCGTGTGACGAGCAGCGGCAGCCCGAAACTTTCCGCGTAGGCGCGGGCGAGGTGCTCGCCTCCGGCCTTGCTCGCCGAGTACGGGCTGCGAGGCTTGAAGCCGTCCTCCTCGCGGGACCGGCCGGTGTGCACGTCGCCGTACACCTCGTCGGTGCTCACGAGCAGGAAGGCCTGGTGGCGATGCTTGCGCGCCGCCTCGCAAAGCACCGCGGTGCCTCGCACGTCGGTCTCGATGAATGCAAGCGGGTCCATGAGCGAGCGGTCGACGTGAGTCTCAGCGGCGAAGTTGACTATCGCGTCAGCCTCGGCGGCGAGCGAGTCGACGAGTGTTGCGTCGCAGATGTCGCCATGCACGAACCGATAGCCGGGCTTCCCTTCGAACTCGACGAGGTTCGCCAGGTTGCCCGCATAGGTCAGCTTGTCGAGCACCGTGACCTCGACCTCCGGACGGGTGGCGCGGATCAGCCGCACGAAGTTCGAGCCGATGAAACCTGCAGCACCGGCCACGAGCAGCCGGCGCAGCGAACGAGAGGTCACTTGATGGAGGGACCTGAGGTCCAGTCGTATCCGATCTTCGGATCGTCGTGCGGGATCCGGCCTTCATCGTCGGGCGCGTAGACGCTCGAGGTGACGTACAGGATGTGACTCAGCTGCAGCGCCCGGCAGCCGTGGGCCACGCCAGGCGGAATCTTCAGGCAGGTCGTGGCAAGATCCCCCATGAGGAACTCCATCAGCTTGCCGCTGGTCGGCGACGCTTCGCGCGTGTCGTAGAGCGCCACCTTGAGCGCGCCGATCACGTACCACCAGTCGGTCTGAAGCCGGTGTATGTGCCAGGCCTTGGCGGTGCCGGGGTACATCATCGAATGGCTCCACTGGCCGAAGTGGTCGAAGAAATCGTCAGTCTCGCGAATCACCTCGCGGAAGAAGCCGCGCTCGTCTGCATGCGTGACTAGCTCCTTCAACACGACGCCCTCGATGACGACCTGTTTCGCGCTCATGATTCCTTGTTCGCACCGTTCGCGCGCACGAAGTCGTGCGCGATGTAGTACGCCTCCATCGATTCGCCCGCATCGCCCCAGAAGCCTTCCAGCACGTCGTACTCCATGAGGTCCCGCTCGACATACCAGTTGTTGACGTCGGTGATCTCGAGCTCGCCGCGCCCGGAAGGCTTGAGGTCGGGCAGCACCTTCCACACGGTGTCGTCGTAAAAGTAAACCCCGGTGACCGCGTACTCGCTGGGCGGCCGCTCCGGTTTTTCGATGATTCGCTCGATGCGTTTGTTCCCGTTGAGCTGAGCCACGCCCAGATGACGCAAGTGCTCGGGGTCGCTTTCGCGCGACAGCACTACCCGGGCGCCGCTCTTCTGTTTGCGAAAGCCTTCGACGCAGTGGCGGATCGTCCGCCCGAAGATGTTGTCGCCGAGCAGCACGACGGTGCGGTCTCCACCGACGAACTTCTCGGCCAGGCCGAGCGCCTCGGCGATACCGCCCGGCTTGTCCTGGTACGCGTAAAAGAGCCTGTCGATCCCAAACTCTTGCCCGTTGCCGAGCAGACGCAGGAACTCGCCCGCGTGCGTGCCGCCGGTGACCAGCATCATCTCGGTGACGCCGGCCTTGACGAGGGCCTCGATCGCATAGCTGATCATCGGCCGGTCGTAGATCGGCAGCAGGTGCTTGTTGGTGATCCGGGTCAGGGGATGGAGCCGGCTGCCGGTTCCTCCCGCCAGGATGACGCCCTTCATCGACTCAGGGATTCTAGGTGGATGGCAGGTGCAGCTTATGCTTCAAGAGATGGGTGGAGATCCCGGCACGCCGACGACGCCGGCTGCCCAGACGCGCTTCTCGGCGGACGGGTTCTGGTGGTGGGACGGGTCCGCGTGGAAGCCCGCGCTCTCCGAAGACCGGCTGTGGCGCTGGAACGGCCGAGCCTGGGAGCCGTCACGGCTTCCGCCAGCCGGCTCCTCGGGTCCGGGGGCCGGAGCCGCGATCGGCATCACGGTGGCCGTCTTTTTTGGCGTTGTCGTCCTGGTCTCGATAGTTGTTGTGGTGATTCTGCTGACCATGGCTAACCAGTTCGCCAACGTCTTCTCCAACGTGGCCGCCGCGCTGAACAGCCCATAACTCAGCGCCCGAACTTGGAGTAAGCCACAAGCCCTTGTGGCAGACTGGCCGCGACACCTCACATGCCGAAATCCGACACCTGGCCGCGAACGATCCTCCACGTCGACCTCGACGCCTTCTACACGTCGGTCCACCAGCGAGACGACCCGAAGCTTCGAGGCATCCCGGTGGCCGTCGCGGGCCGCTCGCGCAGGGCTGTCGTCATGGGCGCTTCGTACGAAGCACGGGCTTTTGGGGTGCACTCGGCGATGCCTCTGCACGAGGCCTTGCAGAAGTGCCCGCAGCTGATGGTCGTGACGCCCGACGGCGCTCGCTACCGCGAGGCGAGCCGGACCGTGCACCAGATCTTTCGCCGCTACACATCGCCGGAGCTGGTCGAAGGCATAGCGCTCGATGAGGCGTACCTGGACGTCACGGCGCGCACCCGCCATGGAACGTCGAACGCGGAGGAAGTGGCGCGGCGCATCAAGTACCAGATCCACACCGAGATCGGCCTCACCGCGTCAGTCGGCGCGGCGACATCGAAGCTGGTGGCGAAGGTCGCCAGCGGAACCCACAAGCCCGACGGACTCGTCCTCGTTCCACCCGACACGGAGTCGAATTTCCTGGCCCCGCTCCCCATCGCCGTCATCCCGGGCCTTGGCCCCAAGACGGAGGAGCGGCTCCACGCGATGGGCATCCGCACCGTCGGCGAGCTCGCCGCCTATGAGACGCAGCGGCTGGTCCAGGCGATCGGCACGAACGGCGCCGTGCTGCAGCGGTTCGCCCAGGGTCGTGACCGAACGCCGGTCGACGGCAGCAAGCCGGCGAAGACGATCTCGGCCGAGACGACGTTCGAGCAGGATGTCAGCGACCGCGGGGAGCTCGAGAAGGAATTGCGCAACCTGACCGATCGCGTCGTCGAGCGGCTCAAGGCCGACGACGTGCGCGCGCGCACTATCTACGTGAAGCTGAAGCTGCCCGACTTCAAGCTGGTGAGCCGCCAGGTGAGCCGGACGAGCCCGACTGACGACGTCGAGACGATCTTCCGCGCTGCGCGGTCGGCGCTGGAGAAGTCGCACGTGGAGTCACGGCCGGTGCGCCTGATCGGGGTGGGGCTTTCTGGCCTCGAGCACCCCCAGCCCGACCTGCAGCTCGCGCTCTTCGACTAGGCGCCGTCCTGTCGACGACCGGGCGCGGCAGGGCCGCGAGCACGTCGCCCAACGTCGACCAGCCGAGAGTCTCTTTCGCGCGTGCGATCAGCGCGCGAAAGACCATGGCGGTGGCGCGAGCGTCGTCGAGCGCCGCATGCGCGGGCGTGACGTCGAGCGCGAGCAGTTCCACCAGCTTCGCGAGGCCTGGGGTCTGGCCTTTCGGAAGGTCCAGGACCAGGCGAGCCAGGGCCGACGTGTCGATGATCGGGTGCTCGAGCGGGCTCTCCAGGCCTCGACCGACGAGCCACGTGTCGAACGCGTCGTGGCTGTGCTCAACTAGCACCGCGCCGTGCGCGAAACGAAGAAACGCGCGGCGGGCTTCGCCAAACTCTGGTGCTCCGATCAGCATCGAGCGATCGATGTGGTGCCGCCGGTGCGCGTACGGGTTGATCGGCGCCTGGCAGTTCACCAGCGTGTCGAAGAAAGACAGCGGGCCGTCGAGCTTGAAGCGCTCCGCGCCGATCTCCAGGACCAGGAACGGGGAGTTGCCAGTGCTCTCGATGTCGAGGGCGACGAACTGCGTGTCATCGAGGCTCGTTTCCGGGCCGAGGCCGGGCGCGTCGACGGCGATCTCCTCCCAGAGGACTGGCTCGACCGCGCCACGAGGTTTGAGATACACAGGCTTAGGGCTCATCGGGCCTCCGCGAGGGCGCGCCGGGCCCAGCCGATCTCGTCCATGGTCAATCCCCGCAGCAGCAACACTGCGCCGCCATAGACCGCAACACCGACCACGATGGGAATCGCCAGCGCCACTCCGCCCATGTCACGCAGCGGAAAGACCGCGGCTCCCATGACGAGACCGGCCAGCACGATGCGCCAGCTGAGCTTCACCACCCGGACATTGCCGATGTACCGCGCGGTGAGCACCCATCCGGCGACGCCCAGGACGATCTCGGTGATCACCGTGGCCACGCTAGCGCCTCGGTACCCGAAGATCGGGATGAGGGCGAGGTTCGCAACCACGTTGGCGACCAGGCTCCATCCCGCCGCCCAGGTGAAGGACAACTGGCGATCCGCGGCGCTCAGCGCCCCGATGAAGGCGTTGTTGACGAAGGCGAGCCCGAGCCCCAGCGCGAGGATCCGCAGCGCGTCTTCCGAGGGCGCGAAATCGGGACCGAACAGCGCGCGTGTCAGCGGGTGCGCCAGGACGAAGATGCCGACGCTCATCGGCCACCCGATCAGAAGCAGAGCCTTGAAGAACCGGTTCACCGCGTCGAGCAGCTCGGTCGGTCTTTCGCGGTGGTAGACGGACAGCACCGGAAACACTATCGAAAGAAATGTGATGGGGACGAACAGCAGCGCCTCGAATGGCTTGTAGGCGGCGGCGTACCAACCCGCTTCGTAGTGCGGCCGGAGCGCATACACCAGCGGCTGATCGATCTTGAAGTAAAGGATGGTGATCACGAAGGTGAGCGCGAACGGCAGGCCTTTCCAGAACCACTCGCGCACGAGCGGCAGCTCGAGCCTCCACCCCATCACCGCTATGCGTTTGGCTGCTAGAACCACCACGAAGTAAACGCAGCTGAACGCGTACTGCGCCGCGTAGGCCCACAAGAAGTAAGTGAGGCCGCGTCCTGTCTTGATGCCGAACAGCACGAGCCCCAGGAGAACGAGGCTTTCGAGGACAACCGCGATGGCCTCGAACCGGAGCTTCTGCACCGCATAGAGCGTGTTGCGGAGCAGCGTCGAGTAAGAGGTGAGGACCATGAGGAGGAAGGCCGGGACGAGCAGACTCCCCAGCCCGTTGAGGCCAAGCGCAACCGCGAGCAGCCCCAGGCTCACTACCGACATCAGAAGACGGAGCGACATGACGTTGCGGAGGTAGCGCTGGATCTCGCTGGGATGTCGTGCGCCCTCACGGACGAACAGCACGTTGAAACCGAGATCCAGGACGACGCTGACGATCGCAGTGTAGTTGGCGACGGTCGCGAACATGCCGTACGGAGTGGCCTTGAGGTACTTGATCATCGCGAGCACCGTGACCAGCGCGATCAGCCGGGCGACGACCTTGGCGGTGAGCACGAGAATCGTGTTGCGAAGGGCCCGCGAACCCAGCCCGGAGCTCGGCGCCGGGAGGTCGGGTGTCAGGTCGTGATCAGGCAACTGGGCAAATCGTACATATGAGGGCGAACGGGCCTCGTTAAACTCCTCCCGGCGATGGCAGAGCGGATGAGGATTCTCAGCGGCATGCGCCCGACCGGCCGTTTCCACCTGGGTAACTACCTCGGGGCCGCGAAGAACTGGGTCGAGCTCCAGAACGAGTACGACTGCTACTACTTCATCGCCGACTATCACGCCCTGACCACCGAGCCCGACGGCCACACCGTCGAAAGCAAGGTGTTCGACCTCACCGCCGACCTGCTCGCCGTGGGTATCGATCCCAAGCGCAGCGTCCTCTACCTGCAGTCACAGGTCCCCGAAGTCGCCGAGCTGTCACTGCTGCTCTCGATGGTGACGCCGTACAGCTGGGTGCTGCGCACGCCCACGTTCAAGCAGATGGCCCAGCAACACCCCGACAACGTGAACCTCGGCCTTCTATCCTACCCCGTACTTCAGGGCGCTGACATAGCGATCGTAAAGGGAGTTGGCGTGCCCGTTGGCAAGGACCAGGCAGCTCATGTTGAGCTGGTCCGAGAAGTCGTGCGCAAGTTCAATCGCACCTACTCGCCGGTCTTCCCCGAGCCGCGTGTGCTGCTCACCGAGAACCCGCTCGTCAAGGGCACCGACGGCAAGAAGCGAATGTCGAAAACTGTCGGCAATATTGTCGGAGTTACCGATGACCCGGACGTCATTCGCAAGCAGGTGCTGAGCATGGTCACCGACGTCAAACGGCCACGCATGACAGACCCGGGCCACCCGCGAACCTGCAACGTGTGCGCCTTCTACAAATTCTTCTTCGACGACTGGGAGCACTACTGGGACCTGTGTCGCAAGGCAAAGATCGGTTGCAACGAGAAAAAGAAGCTCCTCGCTGAGCGGATCATCGAGACGTTTGCGCCTTTTCGCGAGGCTCGCGCCGAGCTGAGCCCGGAAATCGTCATGGGCATCCTCGACCAGGGCAGCGAAACCGCCCGCACGGTAGCCCGCAAGACCATGGCTGAAGTGCGCCAGGCGGTCGGCTTGCCGACCTTACGCACGCGTTAACATTTGGGCCGGATGGCAGAAGCTGCGGCGCCGCAACGGTTCACCCGTCGCACGTTTCTCGGCTGGTGGCTCGCCGGCCTGATGACCGCCACCGTCGTCATCGGAGGGGCCCCTTTGCTCCTCTTTCTCTGGCCGGCGGCGCCCAAAGGCCAGAAGAAGGGCCTCCTGACGATCACCCTGGACAAGCCGATCGACCAGCTGAAGGACGGGGAGGCGGTCAAGTTCAACGCACCGACGAGCCCTAACTCCGCGTTCATCATGGCCGACGGCGGAGGTGACAACGCGGCAGGCGACCTGGCGTTCGGCGGCTTCGTCGTCAAGAACAATGGGAAGCTCGACTGCTTGGCCATCAACTGCTCACACCTCGGCTGCCCGATCGGATTGAATGAAGCCGCCGCGAGCTTCGACTGCCCCTGTCACGGATCGCGATTCCACCTCAACGGCCAGAGATTCGCCGGCCCCGCGCCGGCGCCACTGTCACACCTGACCTGGAAGCAGGGCTCCGACCCGACGACGATCCAGGTCGACGGCATCGTTCTGGGCTTCTAGCAATGGCAATTCCTCACCCACGCGAGATTCAAGTGGCGGTGGTGAATTGGCTCGACGAGCGCTATCCGTTCACGAAGGCGGTCGACGAGGCCCTGTACCAGCGCGTGCCGAACTTTGCCAACGCCTTCTACTACTGCTTCGGCGGGATGGTCTTCATCCTCGTCGTGCTCCAGCTGCTGACAGGTGTCTTTCTCTCCTTCTATTACGTCCCCGACGCGGGGGTCCCGGGCAACTCGCCGGCCTACAACAGCGTCCAGTTCATCCAGAACACGCAGTACCTTGGATGGCTCATCCGAGGCGTCCATTTCTGGGGTGCCAACATCCTGATCGTGATGGTCCTCATCCACATGTCTCGCGTCTACTGGACCGGTTCTTACCGCGCCCCCCGCGAGCTGAACTGGATAGTCGGCGTCCTCATGCTGCTCTGCATCCTGGCCCTCTCCCTGACCGGCTACCTGCTGCCCTGGGACACCAAGGCCTACTTCGCCACCGAGGTCACCATCAAGATCGCGGGTCTAACGCCTCCTGAACAGCTCGGTGTCTTTCTCAAGGACATACTCCAGGGCGGCCCGGTGGTGGGCCCGCCGACGCTTCAGCGCTTCTTCACCATCCACGTCTTCTTGCTGCCGGCCATCATCACTCTGCTGATGTACGTCCATTTCCGGTTCATCCGGGCGCACGGTATCGCGGAGCCGATGTGAGCACCCAGGACATCGGAAAGGAAGGGCCCGGAGCTGCGCTCCCAGCCCAGGAGATTCAGATCGTCGAGGTCGACAGCGGCCACGCGGGCCATACGCTCGAGCCGGAGTGGAAGCGGCTCCCGATCGGACCCGACCACATCCTGTACCCGGTCGTCGTCGGGCTTGCCCTCTTCCCGATTCTGATGGGCGACGCCGGGCATCACCTCGCGGACGACATGCCGGATGACGAAACCCACCCATTCTTCCCCGATCACTTCTGGCCCTATCCGATCATCGCCGTGGTGATGCTGATCGCCGTCGGCCTGCTCGCGTTCTTCGTGCAGAAGAACCTTCAGCTCGAGCAGCCGGCGGACCCGCGCGCGGTCACCGTCCCGCGGCCCGACTGGTACTTCCTCTTCCTCTTCCAGCTTCTCAAGCTCGGTCCGGAGACCATCCTGGCGCTGGGTACCCCCGCGGTAGTGGTCGGTGGCTTCGTGCTGTGGCCGTTCCTCGACGCGATCGTCGGCCCTCGCATAGCCAAGCGATTGGGGTGGAAGAAGTGGCCCGTGCCGGGCCGGAACATCTATACAGGTACCGGTTGGATCGTGTTCCTCTTGCTCATCGCCTTCCTCACCTTCTGGGCTCTGGGAGGTCCACTTTTCTGCTTACCCTGGTTCACGGGGCTAGTCTGCGGGGCGTGACCCGCTAGCGCTCTACGTCCTGGAGTCGTAGAGCTGTTTAGTCAGCTCGATCTGCGCGAGGTGTTCTCGTGAGTGGCCGTAGTTCGACAGCAGCCACTCCAGGCCCGGTTTCGGAGGCCTGTTTGCTCGCGGCCGCATTTCGGTCAGGTCCGCCGCGGTCATCCCGCCGACAAGATCGCTCACCTCGCGGTCGGCCTGGTCCAGCAACGCGAGAAGGTCAGCCTCCTCCGCCTCGGCCTTGAACTCCGCCTCCCGGTCGCGTTCATTCGTCAGCTTCCGCACCGCGCTTAGCGCGTCCCGCTCGCCGGCCAGCGTATGGACGATGAGCACAGTGATCGAGTTCGCGAGCGGGAGCGGCTTCCAGTTGAGCGTGCCGTGGTCCAACCCCCGGACCTGCTCCCGAATCGATTCGTGCAGCGAGTGATACAGCGCGCCCACAGTCGTGGCGACAGTCTTAGCGCCAGCCTCGTCCATTAGCTCCGTCACACCTTCTCAGTCACGCGATATTCCAGGTATCGACCAAAGAGTAAGCGCGTGTGCGCCTCCAGTGCCGGCAGCACGCTCATCACTAGGCCAACCACCGGATAGGCGAAGTACTGGACGTACACGACGCCCTGCTTCCACAGAGGCCAGTTCGCCGGTTTGGGCGGCAGCATCCGGATCTCGAAATACAGGAAGAAGATCACCGTCGACAGCGTGGTCCCCAAGAGGATGCCGGAGTAGGACCACAAGGTCTGTCCGATATCGGTGAGCGACCAGTCGACGCTCACCCAAAGCGGGGCCGAGGCGCCGAACATCAAGAGCATCGGCAGGAAAATCCAGTTGAGGTGGTTGAAGGCAAGGTTCATGAAGCGCCGCAGGCGCAGCACCAGCGGGATCTCGGGGTGCTTGAACAGCCTGGCGAGCACATACGGCACATCCGTGATGCCCCAGGCCCAGCGCTTGATCTGGTTGTACTGGCTCATGTGCGTCGAGGCATAGTCGCGTGAATTCGGCGAGTCGCCATAGATGGGCAGGAAGACGGACTTGACCGAAAAACGCTTGCCGAACGTGAAGAAGGCTTTCCAGTAGAACCGCGAGTCCTCCGGGATAACGTCCTTGTCCCAGTAGCCGACCTTGCGCACGAATTCCAGGCTGCACGTGTAGCTGCTGAACGCAACCAGGCGATGGGGTCGCGAGTGCAGGAACATCTGCCACTGCGACGTGCTCGCGGACATGATGCGCACGGCCATCGGCACCTGCCAGATGTTGTTGTGAAACAGCG
Source organism: Nitrosotalea sp. (assembly GCA_035687505.1). Classification (GTDB taxonomy): domain Bacteria; phylum Chloroflexota; class Dormibacteria; order Dormibacterales; family Dormibacteraceae; genus Palsa-870. The sequence continues at coordinate 19,741 of DASRWV010000039.1, read as the reverse complement.
GCACGGGCTGCCAGATCACGTAATCGCGCAATGCCTCGCGGGCATGGTTCAGGCTGATCCACCCGAAGTACTCCGGGTGGATTCGGTAGTCGGAATCCAGGTCTGTGATCAGGACGTGATCGAGGTTGTAACCCTCCTCGGTCAGCACCCGGACCATCCATCGACCACCCCAGTTCATCGCGGCCGACTTGCCGATCACGATGCCGGGCTCCAGGGGATCCTTGATGTGATAGAAGCCACCGAGCTGACCACCAAACTTCTCTTTGAGCAAGGCGACGTTCTCCCAGCCGGGCTTGTCAGTTTCGCGGGTGATGATGCCGATCAACTTCAACTCGGGCGGGTAGTTCGCATCGACGATCGCCTGCACGGTGCGCTCCAGCACGTGGTACGGCTCGGTGTAGGTCGGGATGACGCAGAGGTGGTAGTACTGGAGTGGGTCGTGGGCGCCCTTCTTCTGCTCCTCCCGGCACAACGCCAGCCAGTCCTTGCGCATGTCTGCCTGCATCCGCCACATCGTGCTGTAGACCCCGGTGACCAGGGTGATCGCCCGCCCAACCCAGTAGATGTCGAACACCAGCACTGCCGCCGCGACGGCCAGCGCCCCGGGAGTGCTGAAGACGATCGAGATCCAGGCCGGGGCCAGCAGCAGGACCCATGTGACGATGCCCGGAGCCGCCTCGAAAAGGCGCGCGCCGAACTGCTGAAAGGCCAGCCTCAGGACAGACGTCTGGGGCTCGGCGGGGACCACTGCCACTGGCCGATTATGGATGGCCCCGGCTTCGGGAATAGCGGAGGCGCCGGGACCCTTCTACTTGTCATGGAGAACATGAAGCACTTCGACGGCCCGAATTTCGAGGCCGACGTGCTCAAAGCCAGCGAACCGGTCGTGGTGGACTTTTACGCCGACTGGTGCGGTCCGTGCCGGATGATGACGCCGGCGGTGGAGCAGCTGGCCGTGGAGTACGCCGGCAAGGTGACGATCGGCAAGCTCGACGTCGACGTCAATCAGGACCTCGCCATTCGCTATGGCGTGATGGGCATCCCGACCCTCGGCCTTTTCAGAGACGGCAAGCTGGTCGACCGCCTGGTCGGATACCCCGGCGGGGCGGCCCCGATCAAAGCCTGGATTGAAAAGAACGTCGGTGCAGCTGGATCAACTGGTGTTGCCGAAAAGGCCGCCACCAACTAACCGACTCGAGGATGCGAAAGCGGCCGGAGGAAAGCTCCGACCGCTTTTCTTATTGCATTGCTAGCGTGGTAGGGGCCGACCGGGCTTTGCCCGGTCGCGACTTTGTTTCCTAGTCTCTTGCGTTGTTGGGCTTCAGACTCTTAATCAAGTCCCATCGATATACCGGAATGGGAGCAGCCCCGTCGGCGCAGCCGACCGGGCGATGCGGGAAAACCATCCGGGTTTTCCCTCATATCTTTTAGTGCCCCCACATGGCACGTTCGGCGTGCTGCACAGTTTCGGCTCCGTGCTCGCCGGTGCGAATCCGGACGGCATCCTCGACCGGTAGGACGAAGATCTTTCCGTCCCCAACCTCGCCAGTGCGTGCCGCAACGGCCATCTTGTCGACCACGGTGGTCACTATCTCCGACTTCATCACAGCTTCGATTTTCAACCGCGGACGGAGCGAGATGTGCACCGCCGCCCCCCGGTACTTCTCCGTATAACCGCGCTGCGCGCCGCAGCCCTTGACCTCGGTGACGGTAACTCCCGAGACACCGCACTCGTCGAGCACGTCTTGAACTTCCTGCAGCCGTTCGTGGCGAATGATCGCGACGACCATCTTCATACCCGTGCCACCTCCGCGTGAGCCGCCGCCGGTTCATGCGCCCCATGAGGGTTGACCGTCGGAGTGTCCGCCGGCCGGTAGACCCCGCCCGGCACCGGCATGAACGACTCGGGGTAACCCCACATGCCGTGTTCGCTGATATCCAGGCCCTCCATCTCCTCGCGCGCGGAGACGCGCAGGCCGACGGTCTTCTTGATGATCCAGAACAGCGAGTAGCTGAGCACGAAGACGGTGATGAAGGAAGCGCCCACGGCGACCGCCTGCGCTCCGAGCTGGCTGAAGCTGCCGGTGTAGAAAAGGCCGCCCTGGCCGACGCCGTTGAACTTCGCCAGAGCGGGCACCGTGAACAGGCCGCAGCTGAGGGTGCCCCAGATGCCGGCGAGTCCGTGAGCCGGCAACGCGCCCACCGGGTCGTCGAGGTACTTGTCGAGCGCTAGGACACCGACCACCACGATCACGCCGGCGACCGCGCCGATGACGATCGCGGCCCAAGGCTCGACGTAGCCGGAAGGTGCGGTGATGGCGACCAGCGCCGCAATGGCTCCGTTGCCGATCATGCCGACGTCCATCGTCTTGGTGATGAAGTAGACCGTGGCCAGTGCCGCCACCGCGCCGCCTGCGGCAGCAAGGTTGGTCACCACCACGACGTCGGCGAAGTGCAGGTTGGTGGCGTTCAGGGTGGAGCCGGGGTTGAAGCCGAACCAGCCAAACCAGAGGATCAGCACGCCCAGCTGGGCCAGCGGCATGTTGTGCCCGGGGATCGCGTTCGACCTTCCCTTCTCGTACTTACCGATGCGCGGGCCCAGGAGCAGAAGCCCGGCCAGACCGGCTGTCGCTCCTGTCAGGTGGACGACAGTCGAACCGGCGAAGTCCTGCGAGCCGAGCGTCGCCATCAGGTAGCCGCCGCCGAAGAGCTGGTGGCTGATGAGTGGATAGATGAAAGCAGCGAAGGGGATGCCGAAGAGGATGTAGACGATGAACTTCGTGCGCTCGAGCATCGTCCCCCAGACAATCGCCAGGGAGACGGCGCAGAACACGAACTCGAAGAACCACTTGGCGGCGGCCGGCGCCGTGCTGGCCGCAATCGCGGGCAGGTCCATCGTCGAGCCGGGGCTGAAGGTGGGAAAGAATCCGCTGCCGCCGATGACGGCGAAGATGCCGCCGGCCCCGAAGGCAAAGCCGAATCCCACCGCCCAATAAGCGATGGAGCTGACGCTGAGGTTGGTGACTACCTTCGCGACAACCGTGCCCACGTTCTTCATCCGGCTGAAGCCGACCTCGAGCATGGCGAAACCCGCCTGCATGAACATGACGAAGCAGGCGGCCACGATCACCCAGACCGCATCTGCGGCGACGCCCGCGGCAGAGGTGGCGGTGGTGTCGTCGGCCGCGAGGGCCGACATCGGGACGAGAGCAGCGAGAAGAGCGACCGATGAAGCAAGACCGAGTGCAGTTGAACGCCGGGAAAGCCACCTGGACAAGGACGTCACCTCCAAAAGTTGATCAAGATTGAATGACATCAGGCTATTCGCCCGTGGGAGGCGGCTCCCACGTGCTAGCTGCACGAGCTCTGCCCATCCACACTGTGTGAATCACACGATCCCAGGCGACCTGTGGATATCCTGTGTCGTATGAACCACACATAAAGTCTGCGTATTGATTCGTGAGCCCCTCACCATGAACCCCGGATGGTTCGTCCCTACGATTGGTCGTGGACCCGTCAAGAAATAAGGTCCAGGGTTCATGGAGGGTGATTTATGGCGATTCAGACGAAGTCAGGTACTAAGACGAGCCCGAAAGAGGTCATCGAACGCGCGAAGGCCGAAGGTGTCGAGGTCGTCGACGTTCGCTTCATCGATCTGCCGGGCACGTGGCAGCACTTCAGCGTGCCGATCGGCGAGCTCGAGGTGGACAGCTTCACCGACGGGCTCGGTTTCGACGGCTCCAGCATTCGCGGGTTCCAGGCGATCAACGAGAGCGACATGCTTCTCATGCCCGACCCGGACTCGGCGACGATCGACCCGGTCCTGACGCACAAGACGCTCTTTCTGATCTGCGACATCGTCGACCCGATCACACGTGAGCCTTACTCGCGAGACGCGCGGTTCATCGCCAAGAAGGCCGAGGAGTACCTGAAGAAGTCGGGCATCGCCGACATCAGCTACTGGGGCCCGGAGGCGGAGTTCTACATCTTCAACTCGCTCCGCTTCGACCAGAACGCCCACAGCGGCTACTACCACATCGATTCCGAAGAGGGCATCTGGAACTCGGGCAAGAACTCTGAGCCAAACCTCGCCTTCCGCCCGCGGCACAAAGAGGGCTACTTCCCTGTACCGCCCGTCGACAAGTTCCAGGACCTTCGCTCCGAGATCATGCTCAAGCTGATCGAGGCTGGGGTGCACGTCGAGGTGCAGCACCACGAGGTCGGCACGGCCGGCCAGGCCGAGATCGACATGCGCTACGACACGCTGACCACGATGGGCGACAAGATGATGGTCTTCAAGTACGTCATCAAGAACGTCGCCGCGCAGCACGGATACGTCGCAACGTTCATGCCGAAGCCGCTCTTCCAGGACAACGGGTCGGGTATGCATGTGCACCAGAGCCTCTGGAAGGACGGACAGAACCTGTTCGCCGACAAGGCCGGCTACGCCGGCTTGAGCGAGATGGCAGTGCACTACATCGGTGGTCTTCTGAAGCACGCGCCGGCGTTGCTGGCGATCTGCGCGCCGACCACCAACTCCTACCGCCGGCTCGTCCCCGGTTATGAGGCGCCGATCAACCTCGTTTACTCCAAACGCAACCGCTCGGCGTGCGTGAGAATCCCCATGTATTCCACAAACCCGAAGACGAAGCGAATCGAGTTCCGCTCGCCGGACCCGGCCGCCAACCCCTACCTCGCGTTCTCTGCGTGCCTAATGGCGGGGCTCGACGGAATCAAGAACAAGATTGCTCCGCCCGCTCCGCTCGACAAGGACATCTACGAGCTCGAGGGTGAGGAGATGGCCAAAATCAAGAAGGTTCCCGGCTCGCTCGGCGAGTCACTCGACGCCCTGGAGAAGGACCACGCGTTCTTGCTCGAAGGGGGCGTGTTCACCAAGGACGTCATCGACACCTGGATCGACTACAAGCGCAAGAAAGAGGTCGACCAGGTCGCCCTTCGGCCGCACCCATGGGAGTTCATGCTCTACAGCGACGTTTAGACCGAACGAGATTCACTCTCCATTGTGGAAGGCCTCGGGCGCGAGCCCGGGGCCTTCTGCATTTCTCATTGGGAAACCCGCATTGGCGACGCGAATGCGGCACTGAATCGCCAGTGATGCCCGCATCTGCGACGCGAATGCGGGTCCTTTCCCTCCAGTAAGGCCTACATCCCCAGCATGGTGCGGGCGCGCAGGGCGATCGAGATGGCGACGCGCGTCTCCGGATCGTCCAGCTGCAAACCCGTGAGCGACTGGATGCGCTCGACCCGATAGGTCATCGAGTTGATGTGAATCTTGAGAGCGCGGGCGGCGGCGCGACGGACCCATCGCGCCGCCGACAGTGCTTCGAGGGTTTCCAGCAACGGCGTGTCCCTCGACTGTGCGTACTGAAGCAGCGTGCCGAGCAACTCATTGACGAACCGGCGCAGCGCCTCCGGGCTTTGCACCTCCAGCAGAAGCCGGAAGGCGCCCAGCGATCGGTAGGACGCGACCCGTCCCTTGCCCCCCGCGCGACGCGTCAGGCGCAGCGCCTGCCGCGCTTCGACGTGCGACCGGGCCAGCTCGGCGACCCCATTGGCCATGTTGCCGATACCCACCGATGCGGTGCCCGGCTTCATCACCGGCGCCGCCGCGGCAAGCACCTGGCCCGCGAGCTTTTCGATTGTGGCCAGGTCCGCGGCGACCTCGTCCGGCACGAGGAACACGGCCGAGGCCGACCGCACCAGCGTCAGCGTGCCCGGGAGGCGCGACCGCACCAGGTCGCTGAGCGCGGCGTCCAGCTTGTCCTGCTGGCCGCGAGCGGCGAGCGCCGCCTCTGTTTCGTCGTCATCAGGTTCGAGGACGACCACCCATGCCTTTTGCGGCAGCCGGTGGCCAAGTCGTTCCGCCTGCCGGGCCACTCGCTCCGCCTCGTCGGCCTCGAGCCCTCCGGCCAAGACCTCCTCGACCAGGTCTCCCCGCAACCGGCGTTCCACTTCAGCGGCGGCTCGCTCCTTGGAGAGCTCCACGGCAAGCACCGTCGACCCGTGCTCGAGCGCCCTGCGGCGACCCGCCGAATCGACAGTCTTCTCATCGACGCTCACCGCCAGCATGCCCAGCACATCGGACCCTGCGCGGATCGGGACCACGTCCAGCGGGCGCGCCGGACGGCCCGAGGTGATCCGCACCTCACGCGCGCCGGCCTGACCAAGCGGGGTCGGGATGTGGATGCGCGCCGGCATGCCGTCTGACGACTCGCCCACCCCTCGGACCCTGTAACCGTCCGCCGAGTAGAGCGCCGCGCGCCCGCCGGCAAGTGAGCCGACGACCTCGAGGATCGGAGGGATTCCGGCGCCCTCGAGGGAGAGCTTCGTGAAGCGTTCGTGGATGTCGTGTGAGAGCTGGATCTCCGCGAGCTGAACCTCGGTCCTCCGCTGCAGCTCGCTGCGCTCCAGGATCCCGGCGACCTGCCCGGCGATAGCGCGCAGGAAGTCGATGTCGCCCGAATTGAAATCCCGCTTCTCTGCGCTCTGCACGTTGAGCACCCCGACCAGTCGCGGACCCGATTCGATTGGCACCGACAGCATCGAGTGGAAGCGATCCTCGTCAAGTCCGGGCACCCATTTCCAGTGTGGTTCCTTGCTCACGTCAGGCACGATCGCCGGCTTCCTGCTCTCCGCGACCCAACCGGTGATTCCCTCGCCAACAGGCATCACGACCTTACCCACCATCCGCTCGTTGAGTCCGTTGGTGGCGGTCAGCTTGAGCTCGCGGCCGCGCGCGGTCACGAGATAGAGCGAGCAGACATCGGTTCCCATTGCCGAAGTCGCCTCGCGGATGATCAGGTCGAGCAGCTCGTCGGGACGCTGAGTGGCCGCGGCGGCCTGAGCGAGCCGGACGAGGAAGCTGAGCTCGCGGGCGGCGAGGCTCGAGTCGCCGCTCACAGTTGTTGTGACCACACGAACATCGTTGACTTTGCGGCGGGTCTTCAACCTCGTGTTAATGGTACGAGAGATACCCGCCTTGTTGGTGCGATCCGTACAGATCGAGGCGCGGCTCAATTCCCGTACGTTGGGAGTTAGGCTACGTGGAAAGAGTGCCTTCTCCCCACTTCGGTCACTGGCGCGAACACTTCGCCGGCGTCGACCTGCCGGTGCCGGTCTCCGGAGGCGGAACCGTGACCGGCATCAACTTCGACAACGCCGCCAGCACGCCGCCCCTCAAGCGTGTCCGCGACGCGGTGACCGGATTCTCCGAGGTCTATTCGAGCGTGCACCGCGGCACCGGGTACAAGTCGCGCCTCGCGACGGAAGCGTACGAGCACGCGCGTGAGCTGGTCGCTCATTTCCTCGGCGTTGACGAGCGCTCTCAGGTCGTGATCTTCGTGAAGGGCACAACCGATGCGCTCAACCGAATCGCGGCGGAGCAGGCAAGACTCGACGGCCGGCAGGTGCTCGTCACCGAGATGGAGCATCACGCCGATCTTCTTCCGTGGCGACATCGCAGCGGGCACGTAATGGTCGGCCTTTCCGACGACGGTCACATCGACCTCGGCGCGATCGAGCGCGAGCTCATGGCCGCCGGGGGAAAGATCGGCCTGGTCGCTGTGTGCGGGGCGTCCAACGTGACCGGGTTCGTCTCGCCGATCCACGAAGTTGCAGAGCTGGCTCACCGCCACGGCGCCCTCGTCTCGATCGACGCCGCGCAGCTCGCGCCTCACCACCGCATCGACATCCGGCCCGCGAGCGATCCGGGCCATCTGGATTTCGTCTCCTTCTCCGGTCACAAGATGTACGCGCCGTATGGCGCGGGCGTCCTGGTCGCGCCTCGCGATTTCTTTGCCGGCGCGCCGGAGGTGATGGGCGGCGGCGCGATCAGCATCGTGACCTGGGACGACACCGTCTGGGCAGACCTTCCCGACCGCGAGGAGGCCGGCTCGCCCAACGTGATCGGCGCGGTCGCCCTGGGCGTCGCGATCGATACTCTGCTGGAGCTCGGATTCGAGGAGATGCTGCGTCACGAGGTCGAGCTCGGCCGAGAGCTGCTGACCCGCCTGAGCCGCATCTCCGGCGTCGCCGTGCTCGGGGGCGTCGAGGCTGGTACGACTCCGCGCCTCGGTCTCGCGAGCTTCGTCGTCGACGGCCTCCACCACGGCCTGGTCGCCGCGGCCTTAAGCCATGAGTGGGGCATCGCGGTGCGCAACGGATGCTTCTGCGCCAACCCTTATGTCTTCCACCTGCTCCACATGGACAAGAAGGCGGTCGACGCTGTCGAGGGCGAGGTGACCGCCGGTCACCGCAAAGCGTTGCCCGGCGCGATCAGGGCCAGCCTCGCGCCTTACAACACCGCGACCGAGTTGGACAGGTTCGTCGAGGCAGTCACGCACATCGCACGAGGCAAGCTGATGGCCACGTATGAGCAGGCGGCGGACGGTACGTTTTCACCGGCGGGCGGCTGGCCGCGCATCCCCAGCCCGCTCAAGACGCTCGTCAACCCGGCACCCAGAGGGAGGGATTAGGTGATCAAGCTCATCGTCGAAGTGCTGCTGGCGATCTTCCTGCACCCGATCGCATTCATCCTCTGCATCGTCGACATCGTCAACCGCACCGACCTCAGCGGTCTGTGGAAGGTGTTGTGGATCATCATCACCTTCTTCTGGGGCATCGGCCCGATCCTGTACATCCTCCTCGCCCGAGGCAAATTCTGGTAACAGCTACGTAATCGAATGAGGGATCGCGCAGCCACGCGGGCACTGGTCCTTGGGCTGCTCGGTCTTCCGTTCGGAGTCTTCGCCCCTTTCGCTGTCTACAGCGGCGCTCGTTCGCTGCGCCGGATTCGCGCCGCTCATGGCGAGCTCACCGGCGGGAGCTCGGCGCTGCTCGGCCTGGCCGCGGGCTTGCTGGGTCTTGTCGCACTCATCGCAGGCATCCTCTATTGGTTTCTTGCGTCTTGAGACTCGTGCCTCGTCTCGCCGCGGGACTGGTGGTCCTTCTTCTCGCCGCCATCACCTACCCCGGCGCGTTTGCAGTCTCGATGCTCGCTCGTCTCACCCCCCCGCCTACTGCGTCGTCGCCTGCTCCGCCCGGCGAGCTGCCATGGCTGCATGTCGAGCATCCGAAGAACGGACGGCCCTACATCGCGGACGACCAGAAGCGGATGGTGCTGTTTCATGGCGCAGTCCCCGCCGACCTGCTCGACTTCGGCAACAGCGCAAGACCCGATGCTCCACCGCCGTACCCGATCGACCCTGCCGCCTATCAAGGTGGTCGCTGCCCGACGATCATCCCCAGCGCCTACCCGCCGCTGTGCCAGTCGGACCTGGCTCAGATGGCGGCGTTCGGGTTCAACTCGCTCCGCCTGCCGCTCTCGTGGAGCCTCCTCGAGCCGGAGCGCGGTCGCTTCGACCAGACCTATGTCGATCGCGCCGCGCAGGTCGTGGACTGGGCGCGAGCGCTCGGCATCTACGTGATCATCGACATGCACCAGAACGCTTACTCGCGTTACGTCGGCCCCGGCAAAGGCGTGGACCTTTCAGCCAACAGCGGCGCGCCCGCGTGGGCGACGCTGACCGACGGGCTGCCCTCGGGCCTCTGGATACAGAACCAGCGCGAAGCCAACGGGGCAGTCTTTGAAGCGTTCAGCAACTTCTGGAACAACCGCAGCGGAATCCAGGACGAGTACATCGCGGCGGTCAGCCTCCTGGCCAAACGCTTCAAAGACGACAGCGCAGTCGCGGGGTACAGCGTCTTCAACGAACCGCAGAATGGCTGGAACCTGCCGCCCGGGTTCGACGACCTGCTGCTGTTCCCGTTCTATCGCCGGGTCATCGACGCGGTGACAGGTGCGCACGACGGCTTGCCATGTCCAACGGGAATTTTCATGCCCGCGATCTGCGGCTACGCCGACGCCGGCATTCACGACCGCCGCCATCTGTTCTTCCTGGAGCCCGGCTTGCTGCGGCAGATCACCGACTTCCCGACCCACCTCGGGCTGCCGCTGAGCTCCTATCCCAACCTGGTCTTCGACATCCACGCCTACACGCACGGATTCACCGTGGAGGCACTGATCCCGGGGACGCACGACCCCTCCAAAGCCACGTATCCCTGGGGTGGCTATGACCAGACCTACGACCTGGGTTGGCGCGAGGCGAAGGCGATGGGCGCGGCACTCTTCGTGTCCGAATTTGGAAACGATCCGAAATACGACTCCCTTCTGCTCGCCCAGCAAGCGCTGCAGCAGGAGAAATACAACGTGGGCTTTGCCTTCTGGACCTGGAAGGAGAACAGCGGTGTCGGCTGGGGGATGTTCGACCCGACAAAGCGGGGCGTCTCGCCGCTGGAATCCAGCGGCTGCCTTCGAGTGTCGCGCGAGCGTTTGCTGGCTAGGGTCTACCCGCGGGCTTCGAGCGATCCCTCTCTCGCCTACCACTACGATCCGGCGACCGGCGGCTTCTCGTTGAGCGCGCACGGGCGAGCCGGCGATCCCCCCACCGTGATCTCAATTCCACCCGAGGTGACTGGCGCGGTGACCGCCTCGGGCACTGATGTGCCTGTGACCCAAACAAGCCCAGACGGCAGCCGGCTCGTGTCGGTCGCGCCGGCCGGCGGGCCGTTCTCGATCACCGTCGCGGCGGCTCAACTTGCCCTGGCCGGGTGTGGCTAACTTTTAGTAAGTAACCCGCCGGATTCATAGCGAGTTATGAGGGAATCCTGAGCCTGGCTTGGGCTAATCTTGGACATTGGGTAAGGGTGGGTAGTCGCCCAGTCAAAGCTGCGCGCAGTGGCGTGTCGGCCGGCCGCGACGTGAATGGCGCCGACGCGAATGACGCCGCCCTCAACGGCGCAAACGGGCACGCCGCCAACGGCTCCGCCACGAACGGCCACTCCACCAATGGCCACTCCACCAACGGCCATGCCGCGAACGGCGTCGCCGTGAAAGCGGCGTCCGCCAAAAAGGCCGCAAACAGGGCGAACGGGGCCACCAACGGCCACGCCGCCGTCCAGCCCGCGGTGAAGCTCACCGGTGTCGCCAAATCGTTCGGCCGCACGGCGGTGCTGGGCGGGATCAACCTCACCGTCGCGCCTGGCGAGCTGGTCGAGGTCATCGGGCCGAGCGGCGCAGGCAAGACCACCCTGCTCCGCCTCGTCCACGGGCAGCTGCGGCCGAGCCGCGGCCAGGTCGTGGTCCAGGGGCGAGGCTTGCATCGCTGGTGGCGCCGAGGCCTGGGTCGAATTCGACGCGACGTCGCTTTCGTCTTTCAGGAGCATCACCTCCTCCCGCGCCTGACCGCGTTCGAAAACCTCACGCTGGCGCTGCAGGTCACGCAGCCGCAGCTGCCGTTCCGTGCGATCAAGGAGCGGGCCATGGAGACGCTGCAATCCCTTGGCCTCGCGAACAAGCGGAACCGCTATCCGCACCAGATGTCCGCCGGGGAGCGCCAGCGCATCGCTGTAGGACGCGCACTGGCGACGCGACCCCGCGTCATCCTTGCCGACGAGCCGCTGGCGTCGGTCGACGAAGATACGGCCAAGATCGTCATTCGCCTCCTCGAGGACGCGGCGGCCGGGGGGACCGCTGTGATCATCGCCAGTCACAAGCACACCTTTCCTTCGAGCCGGATCCTGCAGCTGCCCACCGGAAAGGTCCTGCTGAACGGGTCGCACAAGGCCAACGGCAACGGAAACGGCACGCACGCGGCGCCGCCTCTGTGGCGCCTCTTGCTGCCCATTCACGAGCGCCCGCGCAAGTACACTCCCAAGGCGAAGCAGCTTCCGCTGTGGCGCCGCCTCGTCGCGTCGACCGCCAACAGCTACCGCCTGGTGGTTTTGAGTGGATTGCGAAGCTGGAGCCGTGACGTGCGCCTGACCGCGCCGGCGCTCGGATCCATGGGCTTGCTCCTGTTGCTATGCGGAACGCTCGCGATGGTCGGGATCGCGGTCCAGCATGTGGCCGCGCAGCAGGCAGCGGACGCTTCGCTCGTCCGCGTCTACCTGGCTGCTGACTCGACGCCGAGCGACGTCACCGCGCTCAAGGAGCGTCTGAGCACAGACCCGCGCATCGCTTCGGTCAAAGACGTCAGCCCTGAGCAGGCCCTCGCCGAGGCGCGCAACCGCCCGGGGCTCGACAACCTGGCGAGCCTGAGCGCGACCAATCCATTCCCGTCAGGCCTTGACGTCCAGGTGCGAAACGTGACCGCCGTCGGCGCCGTCGCCGCGTCGGTCAAAGGCGATCCCGCCGTGGACCAGGCCTATCCCACGTCATATGACCCCGACACGTACAAGCGCCTGCGCCAGGTCGTGCTCGTGATCGGCGGCATCGGAGGCGGGCTGCTCCTGCTGTTCGGGCTGATCGCCTACGCGGTGAGCGCGAACTCGATGCGGGTCATCGCCGCCGCCCGACGTCAGGAGGTCGCGGTGATCCGCCTGCTCGGAGCACGTGGCTGGATGCTGCGCGGGCCATTCGTGGTCGAGGGCCTCATGATCGGCGCGCTCGCCGGCGCGGTTGCCGCGGCGGCGGTCGGCGGCGCCTATGTGCTCGCGACTCGTTTCGAATCCGCCACCTATTCGCAGCTGCTTCCAGGTGTGGGTCCGACTCAAGTCCAGTACGTCCTCGCGGCAGTCCTCGTCGCCGGCATGCTGCTCGGTTCGCTGACAGCCATGCTCGGCTTCCGCAAAGCTCACGCATGAGACGGGCGGTCGGCACTCTGGCGCTCGCCGGGGCCCTGACCGCGCTCCTGGGCACCGCCGCCGGCGCAACCTCCCCCCCTCCCTGCCCGTCGCCCTCGAGTGCATCGGCCGCACGAGTCACCTGCCAATCGGCTCCGACAGTCTCACCCACACCGGATCCGCAGCAAGCCGCTTACGACCTGCTCCGCACACGGCTGGGAGGTGACATCGCCCAGGCGCTGGCGACACAGGAGACCCTCTCGGCCGCCCTCAACCAGACCTCGGCCGGCGTCCAGATCCTGACCGACCAGATCACCCAGCAGGAGACGGTGATCGCCGCGCTCGAAGATCAGATTGCGCAGCTCGACGTTCAGATCGCCGACACAGAAGCCCGTATCGAGGTCGAGAAACAGCAGATCGCCACGATGGCCCGGGCGATCTACCGCCAGCCGTCTTCTATGTGGCTCGTGATCGCGCGCACCGGAAGCCTCCACGAAGCGCTTCAGGCGACGACCGACATGGTTGTCGCCGGCCAGCGCGCCCATGCATTGCAGGCGCGACTCGAAGCAGACCTCCTGAAGCTGCAGACCGACCGCGCCGCTCGCGTCGCCGATCTCGATCGCGAGAACGCCACCAAGGATCAGCTGGTGACGAGCTTGAGCACGTTGACTGATTTGATGAGCACCCAGAACGACATCACGAATCAGCTCGCCGATCTCATCGCGCAGATACAGGCGGCTCAGAACGACGTTCCGAACCAGACTCCGGACGTGACCGCGGCACTTGCGGCGCTGCTCGAGTCACAGACGCAGGACCTGATTCAGCGCTCGAACCAGGCGGCGTGGAGCGCGGCGCACATCGGTGTCGGTCTGGCGATGCTCAACCACATGCTTCCCACCGGAAAGCCCATCGCAGGTTTGACCCTGTCGTGGCCGATGGCCGGGGCGCGGGTGACGCAGCTGTTCGGGCCGACCGACTTCTTGCTGGAACCGCCGCTCGGCAAGTACCCGCACTTCCACGCGGGGCTCGACATGGCGGCGCCGTTCGGGACGACAGTGATGGCGGCCGCGGACGGAGTCGTCGTCGCGGTTGGTCACACCCGCGTGGGCTACGGCAACTACGTGATCATCGCCCACGGCAGCGGCGTCATGACCCTGTATGGCCACCTGCTCGAGACCAACGTCGACGTCGGGAACAAGGTGTATCGGGGTCAGCGGATCGGACTGGAGGGATCGACGGGCTGGTCGACCGGCGCGCACGTGCACTTCGAGCTGAGGGTCAACGACTCGGTGGTCGACCCGCTGCCTTACCTGCCGGTGCTGAAATAGCTGAAAAAGTGCCCCCAGAGGGAATCGAACCCCCGACCTTGACGTTAGGACCGTCCTGCTCTATCCCCTGAGCTATGGGGGCGGCACGCTAGGAAGTCTATTAGTGCGCTGCGCGCGGCGCCCCTGAGCTATGGGGGCGGCACGTTGGAAGTCTATTAGTGCGCTGCGCGTGGCGCCCCTGAGCTATGGGGGCGGCACGTTGGAAGTCTATTAGTGCGCTGCGCGCGGCGCCCCTGAGCTATGGGGGCGGCACGCCTAGGAAGTCTATTAGGAGCGTCATAACTCGCATCTGCTGCGTATGCGGGTTTCAACTCGGTTCAAATCGATTTCATTACCCGCATCTCGTGCGGATGCGGGTATCGCCCCTTCGATTACAACGGTAAGGTCACGGCCCCCAGTGAGAGTCGAGCAATAACTTTCTCAGCCGATTCTCAGTTTCCTCTTAGGAAGGATTCATAGGGTGACGGCAGACTATCGGACCATGGAAGGCATCACTCGATCGCGAATGCTGGCGCGCGACGTCGCATTGCGCCAGCTCAACCGTCTGACCACAGGCATCACGCTCGCCGCCCTCGCCGCACTTGGCGTGCTCAGCGCAATCAGCGCGTACACGATTCCCGGCACGGCGACGACCTCGTCAACCGCGGCGACCGCGAGTACTGGGGCGTCGAGCCTTACGCCTTCCGGCTTGCAGTCTTCATCCACTCCGGTCACCTCTTCGTCGGGCACGCCGGTCGCTGTCTCCGGCGGATCCCGCTGATGATCGGTGGACATTCTTCTCTGGTACACGACCCGCGGCGCCGGCGCCGTCACGCTCGTCCTGCTGAGCGGCTCCGTCGTGCTCGGGATTCTTTCCGTGCTGCGCGTGCAGTCGGCCGCGTGGCCGCGCTTCCTCACGACAGGCCTGCATCGCAACCTCGCGCTGATGACTATCGTGTTTCTCGCCCTGCACGTCGTCACGGCGGTGGTCGACCCGTTCACGCACCTGGGTTGGCTGACCGCGGTGGTCCCCTTCTCCTCCTACTACAGGACCTTGTGGCTCGGCCTGGGCACCATCGCGTTCGAGCTTTTGCTCGCCATCGTCGCGACTAGCCTCGTGCGCGGTTTGATCGGCCAGGCCGCGTGGCGCTGGGTGCACTGGCTCACGTACGCGGCGTGGCCGCTCGGCGTCGTCCACGGCCTCGGCACCGGCACCGACACATGGTCACCGTGGTTCTTCGTCCTGACCGTCATCTGCGTGGGCGCCGTGGCGACCGCACTCGTGTACCGCCTGGTGGCCGGCTCGCCCGATCCTTTGACCGGGCCACGTGCCGAATTCGAAGCTGCTGTCCAGAGGAGAGAGTCTCCGTGAGCGATCTGCGGCTCGATTTTCGACTGTTGGCGGGGCGCGACCTTGCCACTGGGCCCGAAGGACTCCACGAACACGTCCGCCGGCTGGGCCCGCTCCCGTCTGCCGACCGCTCGCTCATCGACCTGGTCGCCGGCAGCGGGCTGACCGGGCGAGGCGGTGCGGATTTCCCGGTGGGCCTGAAATGGCGGTCGATCGCCGCGGCACCAAGCTCGGCAGTGATCCTCGTCAACGGCGCCGAAGGTGAGCCCCGCAGCAAGAAAGATCGGCTGCTGATGACAGCTCGGCCGCATCTGATCCTCGACGGTGCGTTCCTGACCGCCAGGGCGCTGCACGCAAAATCGATAGTCCTCTACATCGGCGAAGACCACCACGCCTCCCGCCAGTCGATGAAGCGAGCGCTTGCCGAGCGGACCGACGAGGAGCGACGCCTCGTGCGCACGTTCGACGCGCCTGCTCGTTATGTTGCCGGCACGTCCAGCGCGGCGGTGCACCTGGTCAACGCAGGCGTAGCAACGCCAACCTCCAACCCACCCACGCCGCATGAGCGCGGCGTCGACGGAGCTCCGACTCTCGTGCAGAACGTCGAGACTCTGGCGCACGTCGCGCTGCTGGCCCGCAGCGGCAGGGCGACGGGCACGCGTCTGATCACTGTGGTCGGAGGCGTGTCGCGCCCTGGCGTGCTGGAAGTTGATGCCGGCACCACAATCGGTCAAGCAGTGGCGATGGCCGGCGGACAGACCGAACCTTCGCGGGCCGTTCTAATCGGTGGCTACTTCGGCAGCTGGGTTGAGGCGGGCAAGGCCATGGCGCTGTCCATCGACCCGCAAGCCCTCCGCGCCCACGGGCTTTCGCTTGGCTGCGGGGTGATCGGGTTGCTGCCCGCCAGCCGCTGCGCGGTGTGCGAGGTGGCGGGCATCATGCGCTACCTCGCCGGCGAGAGCTCGGCTCAATGCGGTCCTTGCTTCTTCGGCCTGCGTGCACTGGCGGACGCATGCGGCCGCATCGCAGACCTCGGCACCAACTCCACAGACCTCTTCCAGATGCAGCGCTGGGCAGCAGAAGTGCGCGGTCGCGGTGGCTGTCACCACCCGGACGGCGCAGTGATGTTCCTTCAGTCCGCTCTGCAGACCTTCGGTGACGAGTGGATTCAACACCCGCCCCACGTGCGAAGGTCAGCATGAAGAGGCAGCTCACGATCGACCGCATCAAGTGCGACGGACATGGGTTGTGCGCGGAGCTCCTTCCCGAGCTGATCCGGCTCGACGACTGGGGCTATCCGATCCTCGCGCCAGGCCCGATTCCGGAACACCTGCTGCCGCTGGCGAAGCGCGCTACGGAGGAGTGCCCCGTCCTCGCGCTTGCTCTGCGGCGGACCCGCGCGGCATGAGCTACACCTTGCTGGGGATCGCGGACCATCGCGCGCTTGGCGGGTCAATGCGCGTGGTCGTGACTAAACCCGAGTCCCTGCGCGCCGCCACGACAGCGGTGGAACAGGTGGTCGATGCCATCGACCAGGCCGCGAGCCGATTTCGCAACGACAGTGAGCTGAGCCGGATCAACGCTTCCCCCGAACGCGTGTCCAAGCTCAGTCCGCTCCTCGCCCAGGCAATCGGCACCGCCCTCCGCGGGGCCGAGCTCAGCGGTGGCGCGGTGGACCCGACCATCGGATACGCGATCAAGCTCGCCGGCTATGACACCGACTTCGCGGAGGTGCCGGCCGACGGCGTCACGCTTCATCTGGTCGAACAGCGCGTTCCCGGGTGGCGCGTGCTCGAATTCGATCCTTACTCGCGGACCCTGCTCCTGCCCAAGGGAGTCCAGCTGGACCTCGGCGCGACGGCCAAAGCGCTGGCCGCCGACCTCGCCGCGGCCGAGGCGAGCAAGGCCAGCGGAGGCGCGGGCGTCCTCGTCAGCCTCGGCGGCGATATCGCGGTGGCTGGTCAAGCGCCGGCCGAAGGTTGGTCCATCCAGCTGAGCGACGACAGCTCCGCACCAATCGACGACTCCGAGGAAACCGTCGCCATCACGTCAGGAGGAATCGCCACCTCCAGCACCACCGTCCGGCGCTGGACGAGAGGCGGCGTCGTGCTGCATCACATCATCGATCCGGAGACCGGTCTTCCCGTGGACAGCTGCTGGCGGTCCGCGAGCGTCGTCGCGGCCACATGCGTGGACGCCAACATCGCCTCAACGGCAGCCATCGTCATGGGCAAAGGCGCGGTTTCGTGGCTCGAGAGCCATGGGCTGGCGGCCCGGCTGGTCGACCAAGAAGGCAAGATCCATCGTGTCGCCGGCTGGCCCCACCCAGAGGCCCATGGAGCAAATTCGAATCTGGCTCCAACCGTTTTCTGAGCAAACTCACAGGAAACTGCCTCAGCATTGGAGGCCATGAACACAGACGGACCCCGAGTCCTCGTCGTCGACGACGAGCCCAACATTACCGAGCTGGTCGCCATGGCGCTGCGTTACGAGGGCTTCACTGTCAAGACCGCAGCCACCGGACGAGGTGCGATCACCGCCGTGGCGCAGTTCTCTCCGGCACTGATGATCCTCGACGTGATGCTGCCTGACATCGACGGCATCGAGGTGCTCCGACGGCTCAACGGCGCCGGCAACAAGGTCCCGATCATCTTCCTCACCGCCAAGGACGCGACCGAGGACAAGGTCCACGGCCTGACCGTCGGCGGCGACGACTACGTAACCAAGCCGTTCAGCATCGAGGAGCTCATGGCGCGCGTCCGCGTGGTGCTGAGGCGGCACGGGAGCGACACGGACAGCAGCAAGCTCTCGCTGGCCGATCTCGAGCTGGACGACGAGGCGCACGAGGTCCGCCGTCACGGCCACGTGGTCGAGCTCACCAACACCGAGTACCGCCTGCTCCGCTACCTGCTCATCAACGCCGGTCGCGTGCTGACGCGCAGCCAGATCCTGGACCACGTGTGGCACTACGACTTCGGCGGAGACGCCAGCGTCCTGGAGACTTACGTCAGCTACCTTCGGCGAAAGGTCGACCGCTACGACCCTCCGCTCATCCAGACGGTACGCGGCGTGGGTTACGTCCTCCGAACGCCTAGAAAATGACGCTGTCGCTCCGGGGGCGTTTGCTGATCGGAGTCATCTCGCTTGTCGCGGTCGGACTGCTCGTCTCAGACGTCGCGACCTACACGACACTGCAGTCATCGCTCGTGCAGCGGATCGACGATCAGCTCACGAAGGTTTCCTCGGTGTCAACGGCTCGCGCGATCCTCGCCGCCCCTCTTTGTCATCCGCGCGGCCCAACGTCTGCAGGCGACTTTCCCGGCGGGACGATCTGGGAGCTGATCGCATCTGACGGGACTGTCGTCAACGCATGCGGTGCCGGCGTGGGGTCGACGGGCGCCGCTGCGCTGCCGGTCCTCCCGAAGACGCTGAAGAGCTCCAGCGAAGGCAAGCCGGTAGAGCCTTACACCGTCGAGGGCACCGGCGGAGTGTCTCAGTTCCGCATGACCAACTGGCCCGAGAGCTTCTTCGGCGCCGGTCAGGTCGTGGTCTTTGCCATTCCCCTTACATCGGTGCAGTCCACGCTGAGCGACCTGATGCTGCTCGAGGCAAAGATCGGCCTAGGCGTGCTCCTGGCCACGGCCATCCTCGCCCTGCTCATCATCCGCATAGGGCTGCGGCCTCTGCAGAGGATGGGTTCTGTCGCCAAAGACATCGCCGCGGGCGACCTCAGCCGGCGCGTCGAGCCGTCCACGCCAAAGACGGAGATCGGCAGGTTGGGTCTCGCCCTGAACGGAATGCTGAGCCAGATCGAAGCCGCCTTCGCTGAACGCACCGAGTCGAACACGCGGCTGCGCCGCTTCATCGCCGACGCCTCGCATGAGCTGCGCACGCCGCTGACGTCGATTCGCGGTTACTCCGAAATGCTTCGACGCGGAGCGGCGAAGTCCCCGACGGACGCAGAGGTCGCGCGGAGGCGCATCGAGGAGGAATCGGTGCGGATGTCGGTGCTGGTCGACGACATGCTGCTGATCGCCCGCCTCGACCAGGGCCGGCCTCTCGAAACAAAACCCGTCGACCTCCAGGCGATCGCGCAGGACGCCGCGGCCGACGCACGCGCGGTCGCGCCGCAGCGCGAGATCACGCTGAGCGCGCCGTCGCAGGTCGTCGTCGAGGGTGACGACACGCGCCTTCGCCAGGTGCTCGGCAATCTCGTGCGCAACGCCATCGTCCACACGCCACAGCAGACGGCGATCGAGATCGCCGTCTCGACCGAGGATGGCGTCGGCCGGATGTCGGTGGCCGACCACGGTGCGGGACTCCAGATCGACCAGCACGATCGGATTTTCGAGCCCTTCTACCGCGTCGATCCCAGCCGCAGCCGCGACAGCGGGGGCGCCGGGCTAGGGCTCTCGATCGTCAGCGCGGTGGTCACCGCGCA
>DASRWV010000038.1:0-11689 GCA_035687505.1 Nitrosotalea sp. | reverse complement strand
TGCTCTCCGGCCGTGAACAGGAATTCCCGCCCACAGTCGCGACACGTCAAGGTCCGATCCACGAAACTCACCGTCTGGCCTCCCTAGTTTCTCGCTCAGAGGCCCGGACGGAAAAGGCCGGTCTACCCCTCCAGCGTTGCGGTGGCGATTCTAACTCGCTGGAAGCGAGTTTGGACGCGCGCGGTAGCCTGCCGGGTTTCCATGGCTAGGCGGTGGCCCTGGCCGGCTCGCCCACTTCCTCTTCCTCGGCAACCGGCGCCTCGCTCACGCCGCGGCCAACTCGCGTCCCGTGCAACGGCACCTCGCGGAGGAAGAACGTCGAAACCAGGGCGATCACCAGGACCAGGCCTGCGAACAGGTAGATGTCGTGGAGTGTGTCCGATAGCGCCAGCCGGATCGCGTGGACAAAGGCGGCCGGCAGCTTGGCCAGCAGCACCGGGTCCAGGATCGAGTTCGCGCTGCCACCCTTGGGGAACTGCGCCACGACCTGCGGCGGCAGGTGAAGCTCGGTGACCCGGGTGTTGAGGTAGTCGGGCAGCCGGTTGGCCAGGACGGCCCCGAGGATGGCGCTGCCGACGGTGCCGCCAAGGTTGCGCCAGAACTGGATCTGGCTTGTCGCGACGCCCAGGTACTGCTTGGGGAGGGCCGTCTGGATTGCTGTCAGGTACAGAGGGAAGGTCATGCCGAGGCCCAGGCCGACCACGATCAAGTCAGCGACCACTCGCCACTCGGGAGTGCCGGGCACGATCTGCGACAGCAGCCACATCCCGAAGATCATCACGGAGACTCCGAGGGTGCCGAGGAAGCGGTAGTACTTGATCCGGAGCATGACGAAACCGGTCACAGTGCTCGCGCCGATCAGGCCGAACATCATCGGTGTGATCAGGGCGCCCGAGTTGGTCGCGCTGATGCCCAGGACGCCCTGGAACACCAGCGGCGTGAACAGGATCGACCCGAACATTCCGAACGCGGTGAGGAAGCTGACGATCATGCTGACCGTGAAGGTCGCGTTCTTGAACAGCTCGAGCGGCACGATTGGGTGCTCGACACGAGTCTCGATGGCGATGAAGGCCACGATCATCACTACGGAGAGGGCGAGAAGGCCGACAACCGGCAGTGACGTCCACGCGTGGTCGCGCGTGATGGTGAGGGCGATCAGCAGCGGCACCACACCGGCGGCCAGGGTGAATGCGCCCAGGAAGTCGATGTCGCGCCACGATGCCTTGGACTTTACGTACGGGAGGCCGACGGCCACCACGGCCACGGCGAGGATGCCGACCGGGATGTTGACCTCGAAAACCCAACGCCAGTTCCAGTGGTCGGTGATAAAGCCGCCCGCGGTCGGGCCGACGATCGACGCGAGGCCGAACACGCCGCCGAAAAGACCCTGGGCGCGGCCGCGTGCGCTGGCGGAGAAGAGGTCGCCAATCACTGAGAACACCGTCGCGAACAGAACCCCTCCGAAGATGCCCTGGACGCCGCGCGCGATGATCAGCTGCGTCATGTCCTGCGAGAGTCCGCAGAGGGCTGAGGCGGCGACGAAGCCGATCATGCCGGCGAGCAGGAAAGGCTTCCTGCCGAAAAGATCACCGAGCTTGCCGGCGATCGGGGTCATCGTTGTCGACGTGACGAGGTAGGCGGTAGTCACCCAGGCGAGCCGGTCGAGGCCGTTGAGGTCGGCCACGATCCTCGGGATGGCGGTGCCCACGATGGTCTGGTCGAGGGCGGCCAGGAGCAGCGCCAGCATCGTGCCGGCGGTGGCCAGGATCATTCGTTGGCGCGAGAGGCCTTCAGTCATTTCCCGAGTTCCTTCCTGGCGTTATCGGCCAGCTGGAGGCACAGATGTCGTAGCTGCGCCAGTTCTTCCCTGCTCAATCCGGCGGCGATTTCGTGTTGATGCTCGAACGCTTCCTTCCAGATCGACTCGATCTGGCTGCGTCCTGCGTCCGTCAGGCGGGCGCGCACCGAGCGGCGGTCGTCTTGGTCGGGGACACGTTCCACCAGGCCGTCTTTTTCGAGGTGGTCGACGAGGCCGGTGATGTTTCGCGGGGTCGAGTCGAGGTCTGTGGCGAGGTCACCCAGCGGTGTCGGCCCGCACCGGTAGAGGCGAAACAGGACGCCCATACGGCCCTCGCTGAGGCCGCGCTTCTCGGCCCAGCGCTCCTGGAGGTGGTGCATCATCTTGCCGGCGATCCGAAGGGCCGCCATGGCCTCGATGACACTCAGATCCGTCGTCATCGGGTCGAACAGCTCGCGCATGTGCACGCTGTAGAGGCGGCCGGATTCGTCCCGGGCGAGCTCGTGCACAGCGGCTTCTGGTTTGCCTGATTCACGGGGCTTCATAGTGATGTCTTTCATAGTGAAGGAGTTCATTATCCTCCTATACAGGTTTCCGACCGAAGTTATTCTTCCGTTCCTAATGTTTCTTGCTGCCAGGCTTCCGGCGACCACGACCCGTGGTCGCGTTGCGCAGTGATCGTCGACGCCCACCTGGACATCGGCTGGAACGCGCTCGCCCACGGCCGCGGCTTCCTTCAGCCACCTGCCGCCGGCTACCTGGTCAGCCGCTCATCGCTGGTCGCTTCGGGCGTGGGCCTGGTGTTCGCGACCCTCTACACGGCTCCCGCTCGGGCCGGGCGGGCGATGCGCACGCGCTTCGTGTACGAGAACGCGCACGAGGCGAACATCATGGCGACGGCTCAGGTCAACTACTACAAGAGCTCTGGCCTCCAGCTGATCGGCAACAAGTCCGAGCTCGAGTCGTACGTGAGGGGCTGGAGAAAGGGGCGCCTCGCCGCCGTTCTGCTCATGGAAGGCGCCGACCCGGTGGAAGATCCATCGCAGCTCGGTGCGTGGACGGATAGGGGAGTACGGATCATCGGACCCGCCTGGGGCGCCACTCGATACAGCGGCGGCACCGGGCAGCCGGGTGGCCTCACCGACCTCGGCGTGCAGCTCCTTAAAGCGATGCGCCGCAAGCGCGTGATCCTCGACCTCAGTCACATGGCCGACCAGGCGGTCGCCGATGCATTTGCAATGTGGCGCGGACCGATCATGGCCTCGCACAGCAACGCCAGGGAAATCGTTCCCGGCGACCGGCAGATCACCGACGCGACCGCGAGGGAAGTGGCCAGTCGCGAGGGGATGCTCGGTGTCAGCTTCTACGCGAAGCACCTGCGGGCGTCGGGCCGAGCGACGCTCGATGACGTGGTCCGGCACGTTGTCCACCTGGCCCAGGCCGCGGGCGGCCCCGAGCGAGTGGGTTTGGGCACCGACCTCGACGGAGGATTCGATGCACGTCAGGCGCCGATGAACGACCTGGCGGAGCTGCGGGAGCTTAGAGAGCGCCTGACGAAACGCTTCAACAAAACTCAGCTCGAAGGTGTGATGGGCGGCAACTGGATCCGGTTCCTGCAGCGTTCACTTCCGGACTAGTCCCTTCCCCACTTGTGGGGAAGGTGGCCTCGCGCGAAGCGCCAGGCCAGATGGGGAGGGGGGTGGAACCGCTCAAGTGCCGGCTAGATCATCTCCACCAATTGTTTCGCGCACATGAACGCGAAGCCCATCCCGTGCCCATTGAACCCGCCACAAAGAAAGACGTTTGGCATGCCGTCGACCGGACCGACCAGCGGCAGGCCTGTATCGGTGAATCCCATGATCCCCGCCCAGCGATGCGTGACCTCGGCGCCTCCGGTCATAGAAGCGAGCTGCGTATCGAGATGGTCCTGGATCTGCAACGTCGGCTCCTCGTCGTAGCCGATCTCGGTGCTGAGCGACGTGTCACGCCAGCCGCCGATCAACACCTCCCCGCCGCGCAGCTGCCGCCAGTAGCGATATCCGGAGCGCGAGTAGGTCGGCACCTCGCACACCGACCGCAAGACGGGAGCCGAAGCAAGCATCTGGGCTCGCGTCGGCTGGATCTTCACCTGCGGCACAAGCTGCGACGTATAGGCGTTGGTGGCGAGCACGACCACGCCCGCGCGGCACTCGATCTGACCCGCGCGCACCGACACCTCGCGTCCGCTCGACTCGATGGCGGTCACTTCAACGCCTTCGCGAATCACGCCGTCCTTCGCGCGCGCGGCGAGCGCGACCACCAGCGCCGCCGGGTCGACCTCGCCGTCGCGGGGGTTGAAGAGGCGCTCGCCGTCCCACCGCGCCTCGAACCCGTCATCGCGCATCAGCTGCGAGGACTCTTCCAGCCGCGCCCGTTCGTCATCGTCCGAGGCGAGGGTCACGCTGCCTAATCGGCGGTGGCCGACGTCGGAACCATCAACGGCCTCCAGCATCCGGTCGTGGTTCTCGCCCGTGATGCTCCACACCTCGCGCGTTTTCTGGCGCCCGAAGATGCGCACCGCCTCGGCGTAGCAATCCGCGACGCCGGCGAGCAGAAAGCCCGCGTTGCGTCCGCTTGCACCCGCGGCAAGATGCCTGCGTTCGACCAGGACAGTGCTGATCCGGCGCCGTGCGAGGTGGTGGACCAGGCTCACTCCCGCGATCCCGCCACCGATGACGAGCACGTCGGTTCGGTCCGGCATCAGGCCCGGGTAGCGCTCGGCCGGCGGGGCCCAGAACGGGGTGTCCACGAGTCCATTCTCGTGTCCGAATAACATTGAGGACGCCAGTGGAATTCGAAAGCTATGACGTCCTGATCGTCGGCGGAGGGCTCGCCGGCCTCAGGGCAGCCATAGCTGCGGTGGAGGCAAACCCCCGCGTGAAGGTCGGTCTGGTCTCCAAGGTCTATCCGATGCGCAGCCACACTGTGTCCGCCGAAGGCGGAGCCGCTGCGGTGTTGCGGCCCGAGGACTCGTACGAGACCCACGCCTTCGACACCATCAAAGGGTCGGACTACCTGGCCGACCAGGATGTCGTGGAGGCCTTTGTAAGAGAAGCGCCGCCGGAGATCATCCAGATGGAGCACTGGGGCTGCCCGTGGAGCCGCGAGCCGGACGGAAAGATCTCCGCTCGTCCGTTCGGCGGCATGACCACGTGGCGCACCTGCTTTGCAGCCGACAAAACCGGCTTCCACATGCTCCACACGGTTTTCCAGACAAGCCTCAAGTACCCGCAGATCCACCGCCACGACGAAGCCTTCGTGACCAAGCTTCTCGTCGAGGACTCGCGTTGCGTCGGCGTCGTCGCCCTGGACCAGCGCACCGGCCGGTTCGACGCCATCACCGCCAAGTCGGTGATTCTCGCCACGGGCGGCCTCGGGCGCGTCTACGCGTTCACCACCAACGGCAACATCTGCACGGGCGACGGCATGGCGCTCGGCTATCGCGCCGGCGCGGGCTTGAAGGACATGGAGATGGTCCAGTTCCACCCGACCGGTCTGCCTTTCACCGGCATCCTCATCACCGAGGCGGTACGCGGCGAGGGCGGTTACCTCACCAACAAGGAAGGTGAGCGGTTCCTCAAGCGTTACGTGCCCAACAAGATGGAGCTCGGCCCGCGCGACATCATCTCGCGCGCGATGGTTACCGAATTCGAGGCGGGTCGCGGCTTCGAGGGCCCGCACGGCAAGTTCATGCATCTAGACGTGCGCCACCTGGGTGAAGAGGTGATCGACCGCAAGCTGCCGTTCATGCGCGAGCTTGGCCGCGAATTCGTCGGCATCGACATCGTGCATGAGCCGATCCCGGTCCGGCCCGTGCAGCACTACATGATGGGCGGGGTGGACGCAGACATCTCCGGCGCGACGGAGATCCTCGGCCTCTACGCCGCGGGCGAGTGCGCGAACGTCGGGTTGAACGGTGGGAACCGCCTCGGCTCGAACTCGCTTTCGGAATGTCTGGTGTTCGGCGCCGCGGCCGGACGCGCAGCCGCTCACTACGCTGCCTCGGCCAAACCCGTGACCGCCAACCCTGTGGACTCGATGCTCTGGGACGAGGCGCGGCGCGTCGAAGTCGAGTACCTCGAGAAGAAAGGAGGGCATGAGCGGATCGGCAACATCCGCTATGACCTGCAGCGCGAGATGGACGAGGGCGCGGGTGTGTTCCGCACGAAGGAAGGCCTGGAGAAGCTCATCCAGGAGCTGGGCGTGCTTCGCGAACGTTTCGGGCAGATCAAGGTCGAGGACTCGAGCCGAACGTTCAACGCCGAGCTCACCGCAGTCCTCGAGCTCGACTACATGCTCGAGGTTTCAAATGTGATCGCGGTCTCGGCGCTGGCCCGCGAGGAGTCTCGCGGCGCCCACTCACGACGCGACTTTCCGGAGCGGAATGACGAGAAGTACCTGAAGCACACTGTCGCGTTCAAACGAAATGGCGGGCGCCCGCGCCTCGACTACCGCGACGTCCGGATCACGAATTTCAAGCCGCAAGCGCGCACTTACTAGAGGAGATTCAGTTGGCTGAGAAGCGTGTCGCCACCAAGGAAAAGCGAATCATCATCAAGGCGACGCGGTTCGATCCCGATAAGGACGAGAAGCCGCGCCTGCAGTCCTACGACATTCCCTTCGCCGACGACAGCATGGTGGTGCTGGACGCGCTGAACCACATCAAGTCCTATGTCGATGGCAGCCTGAGCTATCGCTGGTCGTGCCGCATGGGAATCTGCGGCAGCTGCGGGATGATGGTGAACGGCACCCCGAAGCTGACGTGCAACGCGTTCCTTCGCGACTACTGGCCGCGGCCCATTGTGGTGGAGCCGCTCACCAACTTCCCGATCATCCGCGACCTAGTGATCGACATGGATGACTTCATGCACAAGCTGAAGTCCGTCCAGCCATGGATCATCCGCAAGCAGGAGCTCCCGCTCGGGGCCGGCGAGCACCGTCAGCTGCCGGCGCAAATCGCAGAGTTCCAGCAGTTCAGCCAGTGCATCAACTGCATGCTCTGCTACGCGGCCTGTCCCGTTTACGGGCTCGACGACACGTTCCTCGGGCCTGCGGCGATCGCGCTGGCGCGACGCTACAACCTGGACTCGCGCGACCAGGGGCTGAAGCAGCGGCTGCCGGTGATCGCGCAACCCGAAGGCATGTGGGAGTGCAGCTTCGTCGGCGAATGCTCCGTGGTCTGCCCGAAGGGCGTCGACCCCGCCAAAGCAATCCAGCAGTCCAAGCTCGACACCACCCTGCGCTTCACCCTTCCGTACGGTAACCGCGACTAGTGCCGGCGCCAGCGCAGACATCCGGGCCGGCGGCCGTCCGCACGTACCGGCAAACGATGCCCGCGGGCTGGTGGCTGCGCAAGCGCCATTACTTCCTATATGTGGTGCGAGAGTTCACCGCGCTGCCCATGGCCGTGTGGCTGCTGTGGCTTCTGTACGAGATCAAGAGCGCGAGCGCCGGGCCCGCGGGGTACCAGCCGCCGAAATCGCTGGGCTTCGTGGTCTTCAGCGTGGTCTGCCTTGCCTTCTCGGTGTACCACAGCTACACGTTCCTCAAGCTGGCCGGCGTGATAATGCATTTGAAGGTGCTCGACAGGCCCGTGCCGTCGAGGGTCATCGTCCTGACGATGTTCGGCCTCTGGGCCGTCGCCTCGCTCGTCATCGGCGGCGCCTTGATCTGGTTCGCCAAGTGAGCGCCGAAGCGACTGGACACCGGCCCTCGCTCTCACACCTTTTCTGGTGGTTCATGTTTGCCAACGGAGGGGGCCTGGCCGCGCTCGTCCTCCCCGTCCACATACTGGTCCAGGGCGTCCTTGGCCCACTCGGCATCGTGCCCGTGGTGGACCAGCATTACGACACCTGGGTCAACGTCCTCGGCAACCCTATAGTGAAGCTGTATCTGCTGGTCTTGATCGCCTTCCCCTTCTTCCACTTCGCGCATCGCCTGCGCTATCTGCTGGTCGACTTCGGGGTGTCGGCGGCCAAGAGCCTGCCCGTCCAGGTGGTCTTCTACGGCGGGGCGGTCGTGGTCACCCTGGTCGCGATCTGGGTGCTCGCGACCACCGTCCCGATCAAGCTCGGCTAATGTCGCATGTTCATTGTCGAGGCATTTCCCGCAACTGAGCTTGGCAACGCCAGCTTCCTGATCGCCGACCCAGACCGCGGTGTCGGCCTCGTCGTCGATCCTTTTCGCGACGTCGACGATTACCTGACGCGCGCTGACGAGCTGGGCATCAAGTTGACGCATGCGCTCGACACGCACCTACACAACGATTTCGTGTCGGGCCGGCGGGAGCTGTCGGCCGAGGTGGGCACCGCGATTGGCGAGCTGGATTCAGGTCAGGAGCTGACCGTCGGCGAGCTCACGCTCCGCGCTCTGCACACTCCGGGTCACACGCCCGAGCACAAGAGCTACCTGCTCGTGGAAGGTGGTACGCCACGCGCGCTGTTCTCAGGTGGCGCCGTGATGGTGGGCGGGATCGCGCGCACGGATCTGCTCGGCCCTCATCTAGCCGTCCACCTCGCTCTCGAAGCGTTGACGACTCTGCAGGCGAGGCTCCGCGGCTTGCCGGACGACATCGCGGTGTATCCGACGCATGGGGGAGGGTCGTTCTGCGGCGCCGGCGGTGGCACCGGCTTCGAGACGACGCTCGGCCAGGAGCGAAGGACCAACCCTTTCTTCCTGACCACCGAGGTGATGCCGTTCCTGGCCCGGGCTCTCAATGTCGGGCGCTATCCCGCCTACTACCGAGACATGGCCGGCATCAATCGCGAAGGCGCGAGGTTGATCGGCCGCAATCCCGCGCCGCCGCCCAAGCTGAATGCTGCGGAGGTCGCCCGGCTCATGGGCGAAGGAGCCGCGGTCGTCGATGTGCGGTCAGGGCGCCGCTACGACGGGGGCCACATCCCTGGCAGCTACAGCGTCGGCCTGGGCGGCCCGTTCAGCGCGTGGGTGGGATGGCTGATCCCGCGCGGCCGGACGATCGTGCTGGTAGGCGGTAGCGACGCGCAGCATGCTGACGCCCAGCGCCAGCTCCAGCGAATCGGGTTCGACAGCGTGGCCGGCGCCCTCGACGGAGGCATGGATGCGTGGAAGTCAAGCGGGCGGGAGCTGTCCACCTTCGAGACCAAAGACATCGAGGACCTGGCGGAGTGGATCCTGAGCGCGGAGCCCATGACCGTGGTCGATACGCGAGACGAGCACGAGTGGGCGGCCGGCCACGTGCCCGGCGCGGTTCATCTTTACGTCCCGGACGTTTCGCATCGCGCAGGTGAGATTCCGACCGAGGCACCCGTCGCCGTGCATTGCGCCTCGGGTTACCGGGCGGGTATCGCGGCGAGCCTGCTGGAACAGGCGGGGCTGAAGCGGATCATCCACGTCAACGGGCCGTATTCGGACTGGGACCGCCTGCACCTCGCGGAGAGCAAGCCCTAACTAACTCAGGTACTTGACATAGCCAGCTACCGTGCTATATTGACACCGTGGCCGAAAACGGAGCCCATGACAGCCAGCTGCTAAAGGGTGTTCTGTCCCTTGCGCTCATGCGGCTTCTGGCCGAGCGCGAGTCTTATGGCTACGAGCTCGTGACTCAGCTCCACGAGCTCGGCCTAACCGAGATACAGGACGGCTCCGTTTACCCCGCCCTCGGACGGCTCGAGCGCGATGGCCAGGTGACCTCGAGACTGGTCGCGTCTTCCTCAGGCGCCGCTCGTAAGTACTACCGGCTGTCGCCTGCCGGCTATGCCGCGCTCACGCACATCGAGCTGGCCTGGCAAAGCCTGGTACGCGCCATCGAGCCGATCCTGTCCAGACCCGTACCTGCAAAGCCCAAGGAGGCATTGCGATGAACCAGGTGGCTCTGTCCACGAAAGACCGGCTGCGCATTGAGCTCGCGGTGCGGACTGTCGACTGGGAGCTCGACGGGCGGGTGCCGATGGCACGGCGCCGCCAGATTCGCCAAGAGCTGCGCTCCAACCTGCTCGAGGCCGCTACGCAGGTCGGCGCCGAGAAAGCGGTTCGTCAGCTCGGGGACCTCAAAGCCCTGGCCGGCTCCTACCTCGAGCTTTACAGAGGACGTCTCGACTTTCGGGCCGGAGCTATCTGGGCGTTCATCTCCTACGTGGCGATCCAGGTATTGGGGTTTGCCCTGTTCTTCGCCTTCCATGCCGGCATTGCCGCCGGAGGGTCGCATGGCGGCAGCTACTCGTTCGAGCTCTGGCCCGGTTTCGGTCCGTTTGCGGGCGAGGTCTCGGCGAGTGGAAATTCCTTCCAGGTGCTCCTGGGCTCGCCCGCCCATCTGCTGCTGGTGATGGTCGCATTCAGCATCGGAAGCAGCTACCGCAGGGTCCTCGCTCGACACTAGCCGTCGGCGACACCTCCCTTGGTGGGGTCTGTTACGTCCCCGGTCACGGCAGCGTTTCTTCCCTATGCGCGGAGCGTCAGCAGCGCTGGTCCTTCTTTTCGTCGTCGCCTGCTGCGGGGGGGCAACTCTTTCGACCGATCCGTCGGTGCCGTCTCAGTCGATTGGTCAGGCGGTGCCTTTTCGGCTCCTCACCCATTGCGGGGTCCGTTATGCGGACTTTGACGGCAGGCGCTTCTATGCCGATCCTCCTCTCGACGACGGCAACGGCAATCCACCCGTAGGGTGGGCCAACCCGTATGACAACGGCACCATGAAACTGATCGATAACGACATGGCGGTATTCACGGACCAGGCGGGCAACCGTGCGGCTTTCGCGACTCACCCCGATTCGGGAATTCCTACGATTCAGGTGTGCAGCTGACCTGACGTCCCCTGAACCCACCGCTTGCGCGCGCGCCAGATCTCCTCGGCCGCCCAGCGCTTCTCAGCACCCTCGCATCGGATCTCGGTTCCAAGTCCCTTAGATCAGCCGGTAGAACCTCCAGACGTCGTTCTCGATCGGCAGGATCTCCATTTCGGCAAAGCCCGCCTCGCGAGCGTATTCCCGGAGCCGGCTGGGACGCATGACCGTTCCGGTGCCGGCTGATTGCGGGCCCATGCCGACCGCAAGGCAGTGCACGGCGCTCCAGCCGTACATGAAGCGCTCGAGGTCGTCCCCAGGAGCGGTGAACTCCTCGGCGACTTTCTCGTCCGCGATCACCACGGCCCCGCCGTGCTTTCTGAGAGCTCGCATCGCTCTCAGCGCGCCGACGGGATTGGACATGTCATGGATCGTTTCGAAGGCTGTGACCAGGTCATAGGACCCGGCGAGTTTGGGGTCACCGGCGTCACGTACCTCGAACTTCACGCGATCGGCAACTCCGTGCTCATCCGCGTTGCGCCTTGCGTCCTCGATCGACGCTGTGTCGAGGTCCAGGCCATCTACAGAGGCCAGGGGATACGCCTTGGCGATGCCGATGCTGGACCAGCCGGTGCCGCAACCAACGTCCGCAACTCGGGCGGGCGGCTCTGAACGGAGACGGCGATCGACGTCGGTGATCGCCGGGAACCACTTGCTGCCCAGGAGATTCAGGAACATCGGCCGGTTTCCGCTGGAGATGGAGCTGCGCATGTCGGCGCCGTATGCCTCGTAGGGCACGCCTGCGCCGGTGCGGAAGGCTTCGATGACCTTGGTCATCACCGCGCCGATACTCACGACCCCGCGTGCGGCGGGCGCGAGGAAGTTGAGGCTGTCGGGGTCGTCCAGGACCTCAGCGTGGCCTCGCGGCAGGCTGTATCGGCGCTCGCCCTCGCCGGGTTCGACGACCAGGATGCCGGCGACCGCCTCCTGCTCCAGCCACTCGCGCGCGTAGCGCTCGTTGATCCCGGCGGCCGCGGCGAGTCTTGCAGCTGTGAGGGGGCCGGCAGTCTTTAGAGCACGGTAGAGACCGAGTCGG
>DASRWV010000037.1:0-11635 GCA_035687505.1 Nitrosotalea sp. | reverse complement strand
CCGGACGGGGCGGCGCCATTTCTGCGGGACGGAGTTCGGGGCGGACGACGCCAATGAGACGATGTGGATTGTACGCATGAGCACACCGGCCGAGAGGATGGTCATTGAGCAGCTGCTGCCCCACGGGGTCACCGACGAGCGCGTGCTGAAGGCGATGGCGGAGGTTCCGCGCGAAGAGTTTCTTTCGCCAAGGCTGCGCCGCCACGCGTACGAGGACCGCGCGCTGGCCATCGAGTGCGGGCAGACGATCTCGCAGCCCCTGGTGGTCGCGCTGATGACGCAGGCACTCGCGCCGAAACCTGACGATGTTGCGCTGGAGGTCGGCGCGGGTTCGGGCTATCAGGCGGCGGTGTTGAGCCGGCTGTGCCGGAAGGTCGTCACGCTGGAGCGCGAGCCTGCGCTGGCCGAGCACGCATCCGAGACGCTCGCGCGCCTTGGCTTCGCCAACGTCGAGGTCGCCGCCGCGGACGGCAGCCTCGGCTGGCCTGAGTCGGCGCCCTATGACTTGATCCTCGTCGCGTGCGCGGCGTCTGGGGTTCCGCCGGCGCTGATCGATCAGCTCGCCGATGGAGGCCGGATGGTGATCCCGGTGGAGATCTCGCCGCACGAGCCGCAGGACCTGCGCCTGTACGAGAAGCACGGAGGAGAGGTCAACTTCCGCTCGCTCTTCCCCGTGCTATTTGTGCCCTTGCGATCGGGGTAGCCCGAAGCATTTGGAATCCACCCTTTTGGATGGTGGCTCAAGGGTCAACGCAACGCCTCGTGAGATCACGAACTAAGTGCGCCAATGAGCAGAGCAGAAAGAACAGTGCAATGAAGAGGGTGTTGGGTCTCGCCTTGGGTTTAGTCGTGGGCGCGATGGCGGGAAAGGCCCGCCTGGCCGGCACAAACCGGCCTGGATGCGCTGGATTCGACACGTCTGGCACCAGACGCGCCTTTGAACTCGCCGATTCGACACGTCTGGCACCAACGGTGCCTTTGAAACGTGAGTGAGGAGCTGGAAGGTCTACTTGGTCGGCGAAGCAGAAGCCCGCGGGCTCGGGCTCGGGCTTGGATTGGTAGTCGCAACCGCCGTCGTCCCGGTCAATTGCTGCAGCTCCGCCAGGATCTTGCCGACCTGCGCCATCTCGCTCGCAAAGGTGGCGAGGTCTCCCGCCTTGAGCGCCGCATAGGCCGCGCCATAGTGCTGGTTAGCCTGCGTCACCAGATCTGCCATGTGCGCGATCTGGGCCGGCGTGAAAGTTTGGGGAGGGGCCGTGGTCGGCGGCGGCGCGGTTGACGTGCCGACCAGCTGGTCGATCG
This sequence comes from Nitrosotalea sp., assembly GCA_035687505.1. Taxonomy (GTDB): domain Bacteria; phylum Chloroflexota; class Dormibacteria; order Dormibacterales; family Dormibacteraceae; genus Palsa-870. Next base: position 10,333 of record DASRWV010000037.1, on the reverse strand, counting down.
CCTGCTGGAGCGTGTCGGTGTAAACCACCTTCGTCTGATCGGCCAGGATCACCTTCTTCAGCTCGGGAAGGCTAGTTCCGGAGGTGGCGCGAAGATAGATCGGCTCGAAATAGAGGAACGAGTTACCGACCGGCACCACGAGCAGGTTGCCTTGCTGGACCCTCGATCCGCTCCCAGGCTGATGGAACAGGGAGAAGTCGCGTGACACGGCAGGCTCCTGGTTGATGAGGTTCGCGACCTGCTGCGGGCCATAGATGACCTTGTCTTTCGGCAGAACATAGGACACGTACTCGCCGTAGTGGGCGCCGTCGCTGCGCGCGGCCACCCACGAGATCATGTTCTGCTTGTTGCGCGGCGTGAACGGCATGATCAGCAGGAACTCGGGATTCTGTTCAGTCGGAAGCCGGAAGAGCACGTAATACGGCTCAACCTTGGTCGGGGCATTGCTTGGAGATGTCTGTGCGGTCGGTATGTCCCACACGTCCTCGCGAGCGAAGAACACCTTGGGGTCCGTGATGTGATACGTGGCGTAGATCTGCGTCTGGATCGTGAACAGGTCTTCGGGGACGCGCAGGTGAGCGCGCAGGCCGGCGGGCATCGTATCGAGAGAAGTGAAGAGTGAGGGAAACGTCGCCTGGTAGGCCTTGATCAGCGGGTCCTTGGGGTCGGTGACGTAGAAGACGGCGGTGCCTTCGTAAGCGTCGATGACCACCTTCACCGAGTTGCGGATGTAATTGATGTCGTTGGCGCCCTGGAACGTCTGCGCCTGCGAATAGGGGTAGGTCGATGCTGTCGTGTAGGCGTCGAGGATCCAGTAGACCTTGCCGTCGACGACGACCACATAGGGGTCGCGGTCGAAGGTCAGAAACGGCGCCAGCTCCTGGGCCCGCTCGAGGATGTTCCGGCGATAGAGCATCTCGGTCTGGTCGGTGATCTGGGGCGAGACGAGCAGGTTGAAGTCGCCCAGCTTGAGCGACCACAGGGCCCGGTTGGCGCCGCTCATCGGGACCCCGTGGGTGCCCTTGTACGTGGTGAACACGTCCTGGTTGCCCTGGGGGTAGTCCAATTCTTTGGTGTTCGAGGGCGCCAGCACAGGATTTCGAGTCAGCTCACCGAAATAGATTTGGGGTTGGGAGATCGTCAGCGAGCCGGTCGGCGGGATGTCCCCGACTACGTATGCCGGCAAGCCCTGGGCGGTTACGGTGTTCACCGGGCTCGCCGCAAGCCCGTATCCATGCGTGTACTGCAGGTGCTGGTTGACCCAGTTCTGCGCCGCCGGAGACAGCTTCGAGACGTCCAGCTCGCGGGTGCTGATCTCGAGCTGTTGGTACTTCCCCGCGATCGTGTACCGGTCGATGTCAATGTCGTTGAACGAGTAATAGGTACGTATGGTCTGCTGCTGCTCATACACGTCCTTGAGCGGCAGGTAGTCCCACAGGCGCAGGTTGTCGATCGTGACCTGGTCGTTCTGCACATCCTTCAGCGTCAGCGGCTGATCGCCCGTGAAGGGGCTCACTGTCACGTTGGAAAGCCCGTATGCCGCTCGCGTGCCGTCGATCTCGCGCTGGATGTAAGGAAGCTCGTACGACTGCGCGCTAGGGGTGACGAAAAAGCCCTGCACGATGGCGGGGTAGATCTGCCCGATCAACAGGAGCAGCACCCAGAGGCTGGCGGCAATGACAGGCACGGCCAACCGTCTCAGCCACGCGTTCGCGATGAGTGCGCCCGCCAGCACGATTCCGGCGCCGGCCTGGAACGAATAAAGAGGGAGCCTCGCCATGACGTCGGTGTAGGCGGCACCCCACACGATGGCGTTGCTATGTGCGGACATCACGTCATAGCGGGCGAGCCACGTCCATGCCGCGAGGCTCAGCGCAAAGACGCCGAGCAGCACAGAGAGGTGAGCGATGGCCCGCGGGCTCAGGTTGAGGTCGAAGGTGTCGCCCCGCCATGCATACAAGGCGCCGATCAGGAGCACTGCCATGAAGCCGAGGCCCAGCGACCAGTTGACCACCGAGTGCAGGAACGGGAGGGTGAGTAGATAGAAGGAGATGTCCTGTCCAAGGACGGGTTCGGTGATCCCCGTCGGTGAGGCGTGCTGGTAGAGCGCAAGCGTCGCCCACTGGGTGCCGGCTCCGCCGGATAGCACCAGCGCGATCAGACCTGCGCCAAGCAGGCCGAGGACTCCTGCGGCGCTCCGGATGTTGGGCCTCTTGATGCCCACGGCGCGCAGGGCAGGGCCGGACCGGATGCGCAGGGCGACGAGCACGTTGGCGGCCAGGAATGCGAACGCAACGACGAGGCTGCCGGCGACGAGCCAGGCCTGCAGCCAGAGCTTCGTGGTGAAGACGTCTTTGAAGCCGAGCGCGTCGTACCACTGCCGCTCGGTGATGAACCAGACGATCGGGCTGGAGAAAAAGAACACGAGGAAGGCGACGCCGATCAGCCCCACGCCAACCCAGAAGCGGCGGGGAGGCCGGGGTATCCGGATCTCGCGCCCACCCTCGAATGGGCCGCCGCGCTCGAACGGATCGAACGGCCGGTAGCGCCGGGTCATCGGGACGAAGCTTAGACCGAAGCTATAGCGCGGTCGTCGGCGCTGAAGTCGTCGTTCGCGTTGGGAGGCGGATGCGCGAGGTGCCAGCGCACAGTGGCCCGCAACGACTCTTCGGGGTCCGAGGTCGTCCAGCCCAGCATCGACCTTGCCTTGCGCGCGGTCGCGGCGATGTGCTGCGACATCGTTCCGGTGGCCTTGAGGTCCTCAGGCAGGAGCTCGTCGGAGACGCGCACGAGCTCCGCGTCCGAACCCGCGGCGTCCAGGATCATTCGCGACCACATGCGCATCGAGTACGTCCGGTCTTCGCAGAGGTTGAACACCTGGCCTGCGGTCGCCGGCGTACTGAGGACGAGATGCACTCCGCGCGCGATGTCATTGACGTAGCCCCGACAGGTCAGCCACATCCCGGCACCGAACGGGATTCGCGAGCGTCCGGCGCGGACCCTGCGCAGCAAGTAATCCTCGCGCAGCTGGTAGTCGTGCGGGCCGTAGACCATCGGCAGTCGCAGCGAGGTCGCGCCGTGTGACAGGTAGACGTCCTCGACGTCGAGCTTGTCGTAGTCGTCCATGCCGGGCATCTTGCCGCGGTACGGGTATCGGTTCGTTCGCACCGGCGATTCCTCGTCAAGAGGAACGGGGTCGGTTTCGCGATCTTCGTTCACCGCTCCGAAGGCCCGGTACACGTCGAGGCTGGAGATGACCACCAGCCGGAGCCCCGCGGGCAGCGCGTCGATGGCGATCTTCGAGTCGGTGCGCGTCAAGGCGCGGCAGTCGATCGCGGCGTCGGGTTTGAACGCAGCTAGCTCGTCGCGATGCGCGGCCAGCTCCTTCCGTTCCCCATGCAAGTGCTGCACGGGCACGAGGTCGTCAGGTTCGAGGTTGCCTCGATGGACGATCAGCAGGTCATGGCCGGCGGCCGCGAGCTCCTCGACGATGGCGCGGCCGATGAACCGCGTGCCGCCGAGGACGATGACTCTCAAACGGCGACGCGCACCGTGTTCGGGTTCTTCTCCACGATCAGGTCGATCAGGCCCCACTTCTTGGCTTCCTCGGGGTTCATGAAGAAGTCGCGCTCCATCGCACGCTCGACTGCCTCGATCGACTGGCCGGTGTGCTTCGTGTAGATCTTGGCCATCGCTTCGCGCTGCCGCAGGATCTCCTGCGCGTGCAGCTGGATGTCGGTCGCTTGTCCCTGGATGCCCTGGCTGAACGGCTGGTGGATCAGGATCTGCCCGTGAGGCAGTGACATCCGCATGCCTTTGTCTCCACCCGCGAGCAGGATGGAGGCGCCGCTCGCGGCCAACCCGGTGCACAGTGTTCCGACCTTGGGTGCGACGTACTGCATGGCGTCGTAAACCGAAAGCGCTGCGGTCAGCGATCCGCCCGGGCTGTTGATATACATCTGGATGTCGCGGTCCGGCGCCTCGCTCTCGAGGAAAAGCAGCTGCGCTGTGACGATGCTCGCCAGGTCGTCGTCGATCACGCCCCGCACAAAGATGATGCCGTCCTTCAACAGGCGCGAGTAGATGTCGTACGAGCGCTCGCCGCGCCCGTCGCTGGTGATGACTGTGGGGACCAGGGCCATTGCGTTAACTCCTTGTCTCGAAGCCGATTCGCGGTTTCGGTTTGGGTGGCGGGTTTGCCATCGCTAGATAAGCACTGAAGTCGGCGACGCTGCGCAGCGCCTCGAGTGGCAGCGACGCGGTGGCGAGCCGGAGCTTGACCGGCGGGTCCTCAGGCCAGGCTCGCTGCTCAGGATCTGCGCCAAGCAGCCGCGCCAGGTCGGCGTAAATGTCGGCCGGACGAGCGCCCAGCGCGTGAGCAACCGCGAGGAGCCGCTCCGTGGAGACTTCCTTGCGGCCGCGCTCCACCTCAGAGAGGTGCGCGGGCGACAACCCGGCTTCGTTTGCGACTTCGGTGAGCGTCCGGCGCGTCGCCTCTCTACGCTGCCGCAGCACCGCGCCAAGTGCGCTTCTCACGTGTCGAGCAGATTCGCTGTAGGCGAAAGCCATTCTTCCAGGGCAAAGATACGAGCTTGCGGAGGCGGGTGTCTAGTCCTTCAGATTCGTCGGGTCGAGGAGCTCCTGCTTCGGCCGCTCGATCACCTGCCGCGACCGCATGATCTCGATCAGCTTCTTCCGGCCCTTGGGCGGCCCGATCATGATCGCGCCCACCAGCTTGTCGTCCTTGAAGAAGAGCTTTCGATAGAACTTCTCCTCGTAGCTGAAGGTTCGCACCGACTCGAGGTCGGGCTGCACATCCGGCGTCACGCCCATCACCGCGAGCGTGGACCCGAACATCGTCGTCGTGTAGGTCGGGACGTCGAAGAAGTCCTCGTCTCCTCCGGCCATGTTCCGCGCCGCCACCTTTCCGTGCGCCTCCGCGTTGTCCCACGTGCCCATCTGGTTGTGACGCCCGACCATCAGGTCGTAGAACACCGCGATGTCACCTGCCGCATAGACATCCGGCGCGTTGGTGCGCAGCTTCGCGTCGGTGACGATGCCCTTGTTCAGCTCGATGCCTGTGTCGCGCACAGGTTCGGTGTAGTAGTCAAGGCCGACGCCGTAGGTCAACAGGTCGAACTGGACCTTCTCGCCGTTGACCGTCTCGGCGAGAAACCGTCCATTGGTGCGGCTGAACTTCTGCACCTCGTCCGAGCAGATGAACTGCACGCCCTGCGCCTCGCCCATCTGCCGGCACAGCTGGCCGCCCTCCTCATCCAGCACGTAGCGGAGGAACCACGGGCCCCGCATGATCCACGTCAGCTTCGATTTTTGACGAAAGCTCACGCCCTCCGCGAGCTCGTAGCCGATGAAGCTCCCGCCCATCACCAGCACGCGCTCCGACGCGTCGGCCTTTTCGATGATCGCGTCGGTGTCGTCGAGCGTCTGAAAGCCAAGTGCATTCGACACCTGGTCGGAACCGGGCCACGGCGGTGGCTTCGGCCGGCCGCCCGTCGCGATGAGGAGCGCGTCGTAGGGGAATTCCTGGCCTCGGTTCGTGCGCACGACCTTGGTGCGCGCATCGATCTCTGTGGCCCACGTTTCGAAGTGGATGTCCAGCCCACGCGCGGCGTAGTCCTCGACAGTCCGCATCAGCACCTTCTCTCTGCGCACCTGGCCGCGGAGGTAGCGAGGCAGCGCGACGCGGTTGTAAAGAGGATGCCGCTCCGCGGCGATCATCACGATCGACGCATCCGCGTCCAGCTTGCGGAGCTCCTCCGCGCAGGTCTGCCCGGCGATGCCGTTACCAATCACCACGTAGCGACGAGTCACTTACAGCAGCAGTCCGTAGATGTAGCTCGTGTCTTCGTCATTCGCGAGATCGTATCCGGAAGCGCGAAGGTCCTCGGCCGCGGGGTGCTCGCGCGGAAGCGAGATGGTGACGTGGTCGAGCCCGTCCGCGTCGGCTTCGAAACGCAAAGCCATCAGCAGCTCGCGCAGCGCGCCGCCGCGTCCGGCGACGAAGTCCACCGCCATGTGGTCGCCCCACGGCTCCCTCAGCCCGACGACCGCTCTGCCGCCGGGGCCGACCCTAAGCATTCCAATCTGGGCCTTCCGTTCTAGCTCGGCGGCGTCCAGGTCGAACGCCCCGTTGAAGTCGGTGGTAACGCCGTGATAGAGCTCGATGCCCGGAGTCTTTTCCAACGCGGGCCACAGCTTTCGCGCCTCGGCTGGATCCGGCATCCGCGCCGGCTCGCCTCCCTCGAGGCGTTTTCCGCGCCACCAGCGCGCGTCGATGATGCGGCGGAATCCCTCCGACTCGAACAGCGTGGCGGCGCCTGGATTTCCAGTCGCGAGACGCATCTCGCGGAAGCCTTGCTCCTTCGCCTCGGCGATCGCGGAGACGAGCATCTCGCGAGCAATCCCCTGGCGGCGGTGGGTGCTCGCGACGCGCAGGCCCTCGTACCAGATGAGACCAGGCGCATAAGGGCGCAGCCGCTGCAAGCCGACGACCACGCCTTCCACCTCGGCAGCCTGGAAGGCGGCGCCCGAGTCCTCCAACCAATCGTCGAAGACGCGCGGAATGTAGTCATGGCCGTCCCAAACATCGCGAGAGATTTCGGTCACACGCTCGCGGTCGGCGGGCCTCATCGGCCGCAGGGTCAGTCCTTTGCCTGTGGTCGCCAATGCGCAACTCCCGACAACACGGTTCCCCCGTGGTACACGAGCTCATCACCCTCGCTCTTCAGCATCGCTTCGAGCGCCACCCGCACCTGGGCCTCGCTCAGAGTGTCACCCACCATCGCCATCACGTCGACGAGAGCCTCGCCCAAGTCCTTGTATCGGGAGACGCTGTCGTAGCGGAGGAAGCTGACATCGGGCGCGATGCCCATCTGCATCAGCAGCATGAAGAGGTCGCTGAAGCGCGTCACACGAGGGCCGGCGTCGCCGAGGAGCTGCCTGCGGACCGCTGCTGCGGGGTGTGGCAGCTCGCTCTCGCGCAGCATGATGAAGACACGCTCGCGCGCGGACCGGTCGAGCTTTTCGATGAAGGGCACCGGCTCCGCCATGCCATAGAGGACGTGGCAGCAGATCACCAGGTCGGCGGGCGCCACCTCGGCGTCCTCCCACGTGCTCGCGACGACGGTCATGTTGTCTTTGGGCGGGATCATCGCGCGCATGCCTTCGGACGGTTCGACGGCGGTGACCCACTCGAGCCGATTCGCCAGGGGTGTTGCGTGGCGGCCGGTGCCGGCGCCCGCGTCGATGAGCGTCTTGCGGGGATTGAGGTATGGCTCCATGACGGTCAGGAAGTCGTCGGTGCGCGCCTGCGTCGAACGGGCGTAGCTGGCGGCCCGGCGGTCCCAGTAGCCGGGGTTGGCGAAGAGGCCGCCAAGGGTCGCCCTCTCGTTCACGATGTTCTTCCAGTTCGCCTCCCAGTCCACTGCAACGATCGAGGCTACCGCATCTCGAACTTCACCCTGGCCCCCTACCCGGCGCTCCCCACCCGGGCGCCGCAAGCGCCCCACCCGGGCGCCGCAAGCGGCGCCCGACCTCCCCACAGAGTGGGGAGGTTCGTCCTGACATCGGCGGATCGCAGGCGGTTTTTAACAGGGCTGGGGACAATGGGTGGACAACTCCGGGCTGCCGGCCAACATCCTGGGGTCTGTCTTTTCCTGAGCCACCAGATGTAGGGCTGAGAGATAGCCAGACGAGCTTTGACCATTAAGGCTGGATTACCCTACGGACAATGGCCGGCACCGAGTTCACCAACGCGGAGTCGGCGGTCCTCTCGCGCTACTTCACCAACATGGACCGCCCGGTGTTCGCGCTGCGGAACCTTCCAGAGGTAGTCAAGGGCGCGCTCTTCTCGCGTTACTCGCGGACCGAGAAGAGCCTGCGGCGCGTGCTGCTGGACGAGTTCATCAACGAGCCCGATTCTGGGTTTGGCGAGCTCACCGGCCGCCCCACCGACGCCGACGACATGGTCGCCGTGCGCCGCGCGGAGGAGTTCTACGAGAGGGTCCTCGTCGGCTACGGGGACGACTCGGTGGCGGAGCTCGCGGGCGCGCACGTCGCCGTCGAGCGGACCTCGATCCTCGCCGCCAAAGCTTTGGAGGACAGCCGGATCGGCATCTCCCCGCTGGAGAAATCGACGCGCTACGTCCGCTTCGACAGGCCCGGTCCCGACGGCCGCTACCTCTTCTACCGCGGCCGCGAGCTGGCACACCCGGAGTACGAGCCCGCCGCCGACGCGCTGTTCACCGCCTACAGCGGCCTCGTCGAACCCGTCACCGAGGCCATTCGCAACCGCTTCCCGCTCGACCCGGGAGAGACCGACCGCGCGTGGAAGTCGGCGACCCGGGCCAAGGCGCTCGACCTGCTTCGCGGGCTTCTGCCGGCGGGGTCCCTGACCAACCTCGGCCTGTTCGGCAACGGTCGCGCCTTTGAGTACCTGATCACCAAGATGGCCGCTCACGAGTTGCCGGAGTGCCACCAGGTGGCCACCGACCTGCACCGGGAGCTCGCCCTGGTCATTCCAGCGTTCGTCAAGCGGGCGCTGGACGAGCGGTACGGTCGCCCGTCGGCGGAGCGGATGGCAAAGCTCCGGATGGAAACGGCGAGCCTGGCTCCTCACGGCAAGGTTCAATCTCCGGATGGACCCAGCGTCAGGCTCATCGAGCACGATCCGGACGCCGAGCGCAAGGTCGTTGCCGCGGCGCTCTTCCCGCACTCGAACCAGGGCCTCGACCAGCAGACCGCGGACCACGGACAGGTCCTGGAAGAACTCCTGGGCGATCGTGCCAACCGCCGCCAGCGGGTGCCACGCGCCCTCGAGCACGCGCAGTACACGTTCGAGATCGTCGCCAACTTCGGCGCTTACAGGGATCTGCACCGTCACCGCATGCTCACCCAGGACCGGCAGCTGCTGGGAACGAGCCTGGGCTACGACCTCCCGCCCGGAATTGCCGACCTCGGCCTGGGCGGGCGTTTTGCCGCCGCGGTGGACGCCGCCGCGGCCGTCCACGCGAGGCTGGAGCGCGACGCCGGCCCGGCGCTGGCCCAGTACATCGTGCCGCTGGCGTTTCGCGTCCGGTGGTACTTCCGGGTGAACCTCCGCGAGGTCTACCACCTGTGCGAGCTCCGGACCACCCCGCAAGGCCACCCCGACTACCGGTGGGTCGCGCAAGAGATGTTCCGCCGCGTCGCCGAGGTCCACCCTCGCCTCGCCCGCTATGCGCGTTTTGTCGACCTCGGACCCGGCGATGAGCTGGAGCGCCGCCAGTCAGAGCGCAGATTAGATGAGAAGTTATCCGCGCTCGATCAGCGCGTGCCTTAGCATCACTACCCAATGTCGACGCGAGAGGAAGGGGTGAGTGTTTTGAGTGATGTTTTGCTGCCGCGAGGACCCGAAAGGCGTGGCGAAGACGACCGGCGAGCCTTCGTGGAGAGAAGGTTTTCCGAGAGGCGTGACCCGGTGCGGGCGGCCGCCGGCCGGCGCGGAGTCTTTCCTTTCGACCGCCGGATCGCCGAGCGCCGCATGCTCGAGCGCCGCGAAAACTGGCCTGGCGCGCAGTCTTTCTAGCGCCCGTCCGGCGCTGATCGTTCACGGCGGCGCTGGCCCCGTTCCCGAAAACGAACGCGAGCTCCGGCAGGCTGCCGTCGAGCGGGCCCGAGACGCCGGCTGGGCTGAGATCGGCAGCGGCGCCCTGGCCGCCGCCCTGGCCGCCGTCCGCCTGATGGAAGACGAGCCGCTCCTCAACGCAGGCATCGGCGCGTGTCTCAACGCAGACGGCGTGGTCGAGCTGGACGCGGGAGTTATGGAAGGCGCGGAGCTCCGTGCCGGCGGCGTCGCCGGGTTGAAGGACGTGCGCCACCCGATCGACCTTGCGCTCGAGGTCATGCGCGACGGCCGCCACGTCCTGCTGGCGGGCGATGGAGCGTCACGCTTTGCCCGCGAGCATGGCGTCGAGATGGCCGATCCGTCGATCTTCATCACCGACCGGAAGCGCCAGGAGCTCCTGCACGGCGCTGACACCGTAGGCGCGGTGGCACGAGATTCCGACGGGCACCTGGCGGTCGCGGTTTCCACCGGCGGCATCAACGGCAAGCTGCCCGGACGCATCGGCGACTCGCCGATTCCCGGCGCCGGAATCTACGCCGACGACCTCTTCGGCGCAGTGTGCGGCACCGGCAAAGGCGAGGCTTTCATCCGCCTCGGGCTGGCCAGGCTGATGGTGGTCGAGCTGCAGCACGGCATGAGCGCGGCGGTGGTCGCGCGCGGCGCGGTGGCGCTGCTCGGCAAGGCGCTCAAGGCGTCAGGTGGCGTGAT
>DASRWV010000036.1:0-2630 GCA_035687505.1 Nitrosotalea sp. | reverse complement strand
CCGTTACGCCGCGCCGCGCCCGGCCAGCGGCGGTAGCGGCGGCGGGAACACGCTGGCGATGATCGCGGCGTTCATGCCACCGATCTTCCTGGTCGGTCTCCTCGGCTTCGTCTCGCTACTGGTGTCGTTCCTCGTCAACATGCCGCCGCTGGCCTTCCCGGCCCGGGGCGAAGAGTGGGCCGGAGTCGCGCTCTACCTCCGGGGCTTTGAGGACACGTCGATCTGGACCCTGGTCGTCTGGCTGATCATCACCGGCCTCCTGTACGGGATCGGCCAGCGGCTGATCGACGTCAACCTCTTCTCCTTGAACGCGATGTACGCCAACCGCCTGATCCGGTGCTACCCTATGTTTGGGGTGGCATGACGTAACCCCTTGCGGCACAAGGGTCGGATTTTCAATTAGTCACGACATCACGGCATCCTCCCCCTGGGTGGCGCCGGCGGTTGGTGGTCGACGAGCTTCAGGACCAGCCGTGCGTCGGGACAGCCACCGGCCATCCCTCGGCGCTCCGGTTGGCCCTCCAGGCGGAAGGTCACCAGCCGCACTGTCGACAATGCTTGCATCTCGTCACTACATCACGGTATCCTCCCCCTCGGGTGGCGCCGGTGGGCGCGGGTCGACGAGCTTCAGCGCCTTCAGGACCAGCCGTGCGTCGGGACAGCCGCCGGTCATCCCTCGGCGCTCCGGTTGGCCCTCCAGGCGGAAGGTCACCAGCCGCACTGTCGACAATGCCTGCATCGCCCGCACCGGGGACAGATCAACTCCCGCCTCTTTGAGCCGTCGGCCCAGGAGTCTTTGGACCAGCAGGGCCAGCGCTGCGACGAAGATGTGGGCCTTGACCCGCGGCTCGACCTGGTGATAGATCGGCCGCATTGCCATCACATCCTTGAGTTGTCGGAATCCGCTCTCCACGTCGGTTAATTCCTTGTACAGCGCCACCGCGTCGAGGACGCTCAGTCCTTTCTCGCTGGTCATGATCACATATTTTCCCTCGATCTTCTTTTCGCGCCCGAGGTGCGTCTCGCTCTCGGAGAACTCCAGCACCCCATCCTTGAGTTTCCAGTCGAAATAGCGATAGCCGTGATATTTTTGCATGATCCGCTCGACGGCCGCCCCGATCTTCTCGGGCCGCTTCAAGTCGCCCGAGGCGACACGCTCCTTGAGCTTCTCCAGTTTCTGGCGTGCCCGCTCCATCGCCTGTTCGCGCTTCGCCTGCTCGTAGCCGCGGCGTTCGTCGGAATCGATGACGATCACGCGCAGGTCGGGATTCCCGGAGGGGACTTCCTGGGCGCGGGTGCGCGGCGGGTCGGTCTTCCGTTCCCGGGTATTGATGCCGCCGGGACAGTCGATCCACTTCGCGTCGTCGACGGCGTCGAGCCAGACGTCGAGCTTGGCGTGGCGTCGCCGCTTGATCCCGACGAGGAATCCATGTTTATCTTTTATGATTGACTCGATATTCTCGTCAGTGACCATGCCCCGGTCGCCGACGAAGACCAGCCGACCGAACTCGAAGCGTTTGCGCAAGTCACTGATGACTTCTTGGACTGTGGAATGGTCGATACGGTTGCCCGCCCAGACATGATGGGCGATCGGCCAGCCCGCGACCATCACCATACCGACGATCACCTGCACATTCTGCGGCTTGCCGTCACGGCTGGAGCCGTGCTTGGCAAAGTCGTGCGGGCCGGCGCCCTCGAAGTAGGTACTGGTGATATCGTAGAGCACCAGGTCGGGCTTGAGGCTGAAGAGGTCGCGGAGGTGTTGGTAGAGCGCCACTTCGATCTGGTCCTTGGCCGCGTGGAGCTGATCGAGGGTGCGGTACCAGGCGTCGAGCTGGCGGGGATGGACACGGACCCGCCGGCGCTGGTGCCAGTGGGGGACGAAGCGTCGGCCCTTGCGATCGCAGACGAAGTCGGTCTCGAGCCAGCCGGCGAGCCCGTGCTCACTGGCGGGGGCGATGAGCCGGTTGGCGACGAGCACGAAGGCGCGGTCGGCGAACGGGACGCCGTTGGCCCGCCCGAGTTTTTGGTCGAGGATGGCCCAGAGGCCCAGTTGGTCGAACAAGACGCGGACGACGAGGACCGGCCCCCAGTTCGAGGCATCGCCGACATGGGGATCCGCGGGGTCGGCGACCTCCCCGGCGAGGAGGCGACGGAGCTTGGGGAGGACCTCGACGAGGAGGTCTTTGCGTCCGAGGTCGGCGACGACGCGTTGCTTGACCTTGCCGCCCTCGCGGTAGGCTTCGACGACGCGGACGTATTCGTTGACGGTGCCGCTGGAGGAGCGGACTTTCACGGTTCTCGGGTACATGAGAACCATTATCACGACGAATCGCTGGTCATTCAAGGGGATAGTTGGGGATATCGAGGCTGATTCTGGATTGAGTTGTCACTACACTTTTCGGGCCGGCGGGGGGTCACCCGCCGCGCAGGGCCTGGAAAACAAGGCATTTTCGCGCGCGGGGGCCGCCGGCCCAGGCGGCTTCACCCCAAACATGGGCTAGGGGTGGGGAACCGTCGTCTCGGGGCGGACGACTCGGCCCGCCCTGGCCGGATCCGCACGAGTGGAGGTTCACGAAAGGTCTTGTGCGAAGGATCGGGCAGGGGTGGCCGGGGCAAATGAGCTTTGC
>DASRWV010000035.1:0-20978 GCA_035687505.1 Nitrosotalea sp. | reverse complement strand
CGAGTGAAGTGATGCTCTTGGTGCTAAGGAATTCAGCGATGCCGTCGTGCACCTCTGCGATGGCACGCGGGTTGACGAATGTCGCGGTGCCTACCTGGACCGCGGCGCACCCGGCGATCAGGAACTCGAGCGCGTCCTCCGCCTGCATGATTCCTCCGATGCCAATCACCGGAATCCTCACCGCCCGCGCCGCCTGGTGCGCCAGGTGTACCGCCAGCGGCCGTATCGCAGGGCCCGAAAGACCCCCGGTGCGAAAGCTCAGCCTTGGTTTGTACGCGTTCAGGTCGATTGACATCCCCACAAACGTGTTGATCGCGCATAAGGCGTCAGCGCCGGCCGCCTCGACCGCGCGGGCGATGACACCGATGTCGCTGACCATTGGTGTGAGCTTCACCCATACGGGAAGGCGGGTTCGCTTTCGCACGGCTTCGGTCACCGCCGCCGCAGCGCGTGGGTCATTGCCGAAGTAAAGGCCGCCCTGCTCGACGTTGGGGCACGAGATGTTGATCTCGAGCCCGGCGACTCCCGGCACGCCGTCCAGTCGCGCGGCGAGCTCGCCATATTCGTCCGCCGATTCGCCATTGATGTTGACGAACACTGGAAAATCCCACCCCGCCCACTTCGGTGCGTAATCGCGGATGAGCGCGTCGACTCCGGGTCCCTGCAGCCCGATCGCATTGAGCATCCCGCTTGGCGTCTCGGCGATGCGCGGGGGAGCAGTGCCCTCGCGCGGTCTCAGAAAGATGCCTTTCGAAACCATGCCGCCGAGCGAGCGCCGCTCGAGCAGGGGCACCTCAGTCCCGTAACCGAACGTGCCTGACGCCGCGAGCACAGGTCCGCGCAGCTTGAGCTCGCCAATCGCGACTGAGAGATCGGGGCTCATCTGCTGACGGCGTAGGAGAGGTGGGATGGCAATGCCGCCCAGTCGATTTCGGCCGCGCGATAGACCGGGCCTTCCTTGCATGCGCGGTCATAACCTCCGCGCCTGAGCGGGACCGCGCAACCGAGGCACACCCCTGTGCCGCAGCCCATATAGGTCTCGACCGCCACCAGGGCTTCGGGCCAGCGATCCGCGACCGCCGACAGCATCCGGTTCGGCCCGCATGCGAGGACGAGATCCGCGTCGGGAGCCGCGGCCACGGCTGTGCCGGCGAACCCTTTCGAGCCGTCGTCAGTCGCCCAGATCACATCGTCTCCCTCGGATTCCGAGCAGAGCTCGACGCTGCTCCGGGCGCCGTGGACCCAGGTCACGCGCATGCCCAGTGCCTTTGCCTCCTTGGCCGCGATCGGCATCGGCGCCACGCCAAGGCCCCCGCTGATCAGCACGACACTTCGTGGGCCGGACTTCAGGTCAAAGCCATGCCCGAGGGGGCCCAGGCAGCTGAGGCGGTCGCCGGGAGTCATCGCCAAGAGCTTGGAGGTACCCTCGCCGACCGCCTTGAGAACGATCTCGATCTGCTCTCCATTGACGCGATAGACCGAGAACGGACGGCGCAGCAGCGGCCCAGGCGACCAGCCCAGGTTGACGAACTCGCCCGCGCGAACCGAGACTGCGATCTCCGGCGCGTGCATCGCAACGACGAACATGTCGCGCGCCACTTCTCGCTTCGACGTAATTGCCGCTTCCAGCAAGAACACTAGCCCCCGCCCCCCACAACGGCTTCGCCGGACCTCCCCGCTCGCGGGGAGGAGGCTTCAAGCAGGAACACCTTGCCTCCATTCGTCGATGGTCCTGACCTCCATCTCTTGCGAAGCTGCCACGGCGGACTCGAGCAGCGCCGTAGCGGTGTCGAGCGAGGTCAAGCAGGGGATGCGGCGCTCGACAGCCGCGCGCCGGATCTCAAAGCCGTCCTTGAAGACAGGGCCGCCGGCCTCTTCCGGCTCGGTATAGATGTTCGACATCGTGTTGATGACGAGGTCCACCTCGCCCTTCGTGATGACGTCGAGCACGTTCGGCGATTCCTCGCCGATCTTCGCCACCACTCGCGGCGAGAAGCCCGCATGCCGGAGGGCTTTCGCAGTGCCCTCGGTCGCCACCAGCGACCACCCCATCTGAACCAGGCGAGAGACGATCGGAAAGAGCTCCGGCTTGTCCGCATCCGCGATGGTGAGGAGTGCGGTTCCACCTCGCTCGATCGGCATTCCGGACGCCGCGAACGCCTTGCGCAAGGCTTCGTTAAGCGTGCTCGCGATGCCGATTGCCTCACCGGTGGACTTCATCTCGGGGCCAAGGTACGAGTCGACCGCGGGCAGCTTGTTCATCGAGAACACCGGTGCCTTGACGGCGACCAGGTCTCGCGGAGGGATGAGGCCAGTCGCCCAACCCATCTCTGCCAGCTTCTCGCCGAGCATCACCCGCGTGGCGAGCTTGACCATCGGCACTCCGGTGACCTTGGAGAGAAACGGGACTGTGCGGGATGCGCGCGGGTTGACCTCGAGCACGTACACGTGGCCGCGGTGCACTACGTACTGAACGTTCACCAGGCCGCGCAGCCGGAGGTGGCGCGCGATCCTCACCGTGTAATCGATCACGTGGTCGAGCTCCGTCTTCTCCAGGCTTTGGGCAGGGTACACAGCGTAGGAATCGCCTGAGTGCACGCCCGCGCGCTCGACGTGCTGCATGATCCCCGGGATGACGACGGTGTCGCCATCCGAGATGGCATCGACTTCGACCTCGATGCCCTGTAGGTACTTGTCGACCAGCACCGTCCCTCGCGGCATGGCGCCGATCGCCCAGAGCATGTAGCGACGCAGCTCCTCACGGTTGCGCACTATCTCCATCGCCCGGCCTCCGAGGACGTATGAGGGCCGGACGAGCACGGGGTACCCTGCCCGCTCCGCGATCCCAACCGCCTCCTCGACAGTGGTGGTGGTGCCGCCGACCGGCTGCGGGATGCCTATCGCGTCGAGAGCCTTGGCGAAGGCGCGCCTGTCTTCGGCAAGGTCGATCGCCTCGACGCTCGACCCTATGATCGCCACGCCCAGCTCGTTGAGCGGCTCGGCCAGATTGATCGCGGTCTGGCCGCCGAACTGCACCAACGCACCCTCCACGCGCTCAGCCTTCGCGACATTCAGCACGCCATCGAGATCGAGCGGGTCGAAGTACAGGCGATCCGACGTGTCAAAGTCCGTCGATACCGTCTCAGGATTGGAGTTGACCAGAACCGCCCGAACCCCCGCCTCGCGCAGCGACCAGGCCGCGTGGACCGAGCAGTAGTCGAACTCGATGCCCTGGCCGATGCGAATTGGGCCGGAGCCGATGACGAGGGCACTTCGCGTTTCGACCGCGGCGCTTTCGTTCTCGTCCTCCCAGCAGGAGTAGTAGTACGGCGTCGCCGCCTCGAACTCCGCCGCGCACGTGTCCACCAGCTTGTAGGTCGGCATTCCGCTCTCGACCTGGTCGCCGCGAAGCGCGCTGATCATCGTGTCGGAAAATCCGGCGCGCCGCAGCTCGTGCACGTCCCCCTCGACCTCCAGGCGCGTGATGGTCGCCATGCGGTCGATAAACCACCGATCGATTCCGCTGCGCTCCGCAAGGGACTGCGGGTCGGCCCCATTCCGTAGAGCATTGAGCAGCGCGAAGAGCCTCCGGTCGTTGGGCTGATCGATTGTCTCCGGACCAAGCTCCCACGTGGCAGGCGGCTTCTGCTCGAGCGAACGCATCGCCTTCGTCAGCGCCGCCTCGAATGTTCGCTCGATCGCCATCACCTCACCTGTGGAGGCCATCTGCGTGCCAAGCCTGCGGTCGCCGGACGGGAATTTGTCGAAAGGCCAACGCGGGATCTTGACGACGCAGTAGTCCAGGGCCGGCTCGAAGGCGGCGAAAGTACGACCTGTGACCTCGTTGCGGATCTCCTCGAGCCGCCTCCCCACCGCGACTTTGGCCGCCACGCGAGCGATCGGGTAGCCGGTGGCCTTCGACGCCAGCGCGGATGACCGGCTGACGCGAGGATTGACCTCGATCACGTAATACGTCGAGCTCTTCGGATCAAGCGCGAACTGCACGTTGCACCCTCCCTCGATGCCGAGGGCGCGGATGATGCGGATCGCCGACGAGCGCAGCATCTGGTGATCGCGGTCGGACAGCGTCTGGGCGGGCGCCACCACGATGGAGTCGCCGGTATGCACGCCCATCGGGTCCAGGTTCTCCATGTTGCAGACCGTGATGCACGTATCAGCGGCGTCGCGCATGACCTCGTACTCGATCTCCTTCCATCCCCACAGCGAGCGCTCGATGAGGACCTGGCGGATCGGTGAAGCGTTCAGGCCTCGAATCGCGACGCGCTCCAGGTCCGCCTCGTTGGTGACGAAGCCGCCGCCGGTTCCACCAAGCGTGTACGCGGGCCGGATGACCAGCGGCAGGCCGACTTCCCGGGCAAACTTCTGCACCTCGTCGAGCGACTCACACACACTCGAGACTGGGACCGGCTCCCCGATTTGCTGAAGCATGTCCTTGAAGGCCTGTCGATCTTCGGCTTTGCGAATCGTTTCGATGCCGGCGCCGAGCAGCCGGACCTGGTACTTGTCGAGCACACCAGCCGCAGCGAGCTCAGTCGCGAGGTTCAAGCCGGTCTGTCCACCGAGCGTCGGCAGCAGCGCGTCCGGACGCTCCCGCGCGATCACCCGCTCCACCGCATCGACCGTCAACGGCTCGAGGTAGACGCGGTCCGCCACTTCCTCGTCAGTCATGATCGTTGCTGGGTTGGAGTTCACGAGCACTGTCGTGATTCCTTCTTCGCGGAGCGCCTTGCATGCCTGCGTTCCGGCGTAGTCGAACTCGGCGGCCTGCCCGATCACGATCGGCCCCGAGCCGAGGATCAGCACCTTCCGCGGCTTCGGTGGCTGTACGGCTCCTCCCACCGGCTTGAGTACCGGTCGACGCTCGCGAACCATCTCGACAAACCGGTCGTAGAGGTGCTGGTTGTCCTGCGGTCCAGGGCAGCCCTCCGGGTGATACTGGACGCTGAAAACCGGCAGGCTCCGATGGCTCAGGCCCTCCACCGACCCGTCGTTCAAGTTGCGCTGCGAGACGAAGAAGTCACCGGAAGGGATCGAGGCCGCATCCACCTGGAACTCATGGTTCTGGCTCGTGATGTGCACCTGGCCCGTCTCGAGGTCCTTCACCGGGTGATTGGCGCCGTGGTGTCCGAATGGAAGCCGCGAGGTGGTCGCGCCGGCGGCTCGGCCGATGATCTGGTGGCCCAGACAGATGCCGAAGATCGGAATGCGGCCGATGGCCTGGCGCGCGAGCTCGACGGGCCCTTTGAGCACCGCGGGGTCCCCTGGACCATTCGCCAGCACCATGCCGTCGGCGCCGCTGGCCTCGATATCCGCCCAGGTTGCGGTGTGGGGCAGCACGACGACGCGACAGCCTCGTTCCCGCAATGAACGAAGGATGTTGGTCTTGACTCCGTAGTCGACTACGGCGATCGAAAGCCCGGCGCCGTCGGCATGGTGTGCACGGCGCAGCTCTGCCGGAAGGGCTTCGAGCCATTCCTCGGTCACGGTGCGCGATGTCTGAGCCACCAGGTCCTGCTCCGCCAGCGGCGTCACGCGGCGCGCCGCCTCGGCCAGCTCGGCGAGTCGCGCCTGGCTCGGGGCTTCGGATTCGTGAGTCAACACTGCGCGCAGCGCCCCGTGCGTGCGCAGGTGGCGCGTCAGCGCGCGGGTGTCGATCTCGGTGATCCCCGGCACCTTCCATCGCTTCAGGTAGTCGTCCAGCGATCCTTCGCTCGAGTGATGGCTCGGGACCGGGCACGCCCAGCGCACGATGAGCGCTCGCGCCCAGGGCCGGGATGACTCCGCGTCAGCCTCGCGCACACCGTAGTTGCCCTGTAACGGGTACGTCATACATACCATCTGCCCCGCGTAGGACGGGTCGGTGAGCACCTCCTGATAGCCGGTCATCGCCGTGTTGAAGACGACCTCTCCCTCGCCAACGACCTCGGCGCCCAGGGCGACACCGACAAACGCCCGGCCGTCCTCGAAGACGAGGGCTGCGACATTCTTAGCCGGCAACGATCACCGCCTGGTCGACGCCGTCCTCTTCGGAAATCAGCACGTCGATCCGTTCGGCATCCGACGTGGGGACGTTCTTGCCGACGTAGTCCGGGCGGATGGGAAGCTCGCGATGGCCGCGATCGATCAGCACCGCCAGCTGGATTGCCCGTGGACGTCCGAAGTCCATCAGCGCATCCATGGCCGCGCGCGCCGTGCGGCCGTGGTGGATGACGTCGTCGACCAGGATGACGACCTTGCCTTTGACGTCGGGCATGTTCGAAGTCGCGCGGTGCGCGGGCTCGCGTAGATGGCGATCATCGCGATGCTGGCTGATGTCGATCGAACCAACTGCGACCGGACCGCCCTCCAGCTCCATCAGCTTGGCCGCGAGACGAACCGCGAGATGATCTCCCTTGGCTGGAATCCCGATGAGGACGAGGTCCTGCGTGCCCCGGTTCCGCTCCACGATCTCGTGCGCGATGCGCGACAACGACCGGCGGATCTGCTCGGCGTCCATCACCGTCGCTTTGAGGCGGCCCTGGGTGACGCTCATGCGGTCATGCCAAAAGCCGGTCCAGCAGCGCCATGCGGACGTGCAGGCCGTTTCGAGCCTGCCGGAAGTACGCGGCGCGAGCGTCGTCGTCGACCTCGGGGGCGATCTCGTCGACGCGCGGCAGCGGATGCATCACGATTGCGTACTTGCGCATCTGCTCGAGCGTGCTCTTGTCGATGCGATAGATGCCCTTCACCGCTTCGTAGGCGGCAGGATCCGAAAACCGCTCCTTCTGGATTCGCGTCATGTAGACGACATCGACCTCGGGCAGCACGGCCTCCATGTCCTCGGTTTCGACCCATTGAACGTGGCGCTCGTCGAGGTGGGCTTTCAGGTCGTCTCGCATCCCGACCGTGGGTGGCGCGACGAACCAGATCTTGATGTCCTTGAACTTGCTCAGCAGGTAGGTGAGAGAACGGACGGTGCGGCCGTTCGCGAGGTCCCCGACCATGGCCACCTTGATGCCGTCGATCCGGTTGAGCTCGTCCTTGATCGTGTAGAGGTCGAGGAGCGCCTGGGTGGGGTGCTGCCCGGGCCCGTCACCCGCGTTGATGATCGGAACCGAGCTGACCGCGGCGGCCCGCTTGGCGGCGCCCTCCTCGTTGTGCCGCAGCACGATCACGTCGGCGTAACCGCTGACGATGCGGATTGTGTCTTCGAGAGTCTCGCCCTTCGCCGCGGAGGAGAACTCACGCGCGTTGTCAGTGCCCATCGTCTGCCCGCCGAGTCGCATCATCGCCGCCTCGAAAGACAGTCGAGTTCGGGTCGACGGTTCGTAGAAGAGGGCGGCCATGACCTGGCCGTTGAGACGCCCCATGAAGCGGTGGGGTTCGCGCTTGATCTCATCCGACCGGGAGAAGATGTCTTCGAGCAACGTGCGCGAGAACTGCTGGCTCTCGATCACGTGCCGTAGACGGCTGCCGATTGCCACAAAAAAACCTCCTTCCCGGTCTCACTGGACCGGACTTAAAGGAACCCGCGGGGAATCCCCGTCGCTCGCGAAAGTTTACCTTAGTCAGGCATGAACAAAAGACCAGGGCACGTGACGGTCACGACGGAGGTCGCAATGTGCTCCTTCTGCGGCCGCCCGCGCAACCTTCGACGCGAGGAGCATCAGCTCGGCACATTCGTCCGCACTGTGGTGACGTGCGAGACGTGCCACCGGACACTTTCCAGCACGATGGGGGTGGCGAGCGCTGATGCGCCGGCAGCTGAAACGGCGCCTGCAAAGACTGAGGTGGCTGCGTCGAGCACGGCCAGACCTAGAGCTGCGCCCAAGGTTCCGGCGGCCAAGCCGACGGTCGCGACCAAAGCCAATCCGGCGGCCGCCAAGTCGAAAGCCACGAAGGCTCGCACCACCAAGACAAAGTGAGCCCGGCGGCGGTCACTGTCGATCGCCTGGAGAAGACGCTCGGCAAGAACAAGGTGCTGCGCGGCATCTCGCTCGAGGCCAATGCCGGCGAGATCTTCGGACTGCTCGGCCCCAACGGCGCCGGCAAGACAACCACGCTCCGGGTCATCTGCACCCTGCTCGCGCCCGAGTCCGGCAGCGTGAAGGTGCTTGGCTTCGACACTCTGTCGGCACCTGAAGAGGTGCGCCGCCGAGTTGGAGTCGTCACGGCCGACATCGGCGTCTACCCGCGCCTTTCGGCGCGCGAGAACATCACCTATTTCGCCCAGCTCAGCGGCGTTCCCGACGGCGAGGTGAAGCAGAGGGTCGGCGCGGTGATCGATCGACTGGGCATGGAGTCATTCGCAAATCAGCGCGCGGACAGCCTCTCCTCAGGCCAGAAGCAGAAGGTAGCGATCGGCCGGGCGATCGTTCACGACCCTGAAGTGCTGATGTTCGACGAGCCAACCTCCAACCTGGACGTTCTCGCGTCCAGGGAGATCCGAGAATTCATGGTCGAGTCGCGCGGACGCGGCAGGTGCGTGATCTTCTCGACGCACGTCCTGCACGACGCGGAGCGGCTCTGCGACAGAGTCACCATCCTGCACGAAGGCAGCGTCGTCGCGACCGGCTCGACCGCTGAGGTGAGGGGCACTCATCGAGACCTGGAAGACGCGTTCCTGGAGCTCGTCCTATGAGTTCGGTGCTGATCGTCTTCAAGAAAGAACTGCGCGAGGTCGTGCGCGACCGCCGCACGTTGATTGCGATTGGGCTTGCCGCACTTGCGACGCCGCTCATCATGACCGTCATCTCGCAGCTGGCGACCAAAACGGCGACTCAGACCTACACGGTGGGCTACAGCGGCGAGATCCCCGTCGGTCTCGACGTCCTGCTCCAAGCGACGGGCCTGAAGCTCGAGCGCGTCGACGACCCTGCGACCGCGGCCAGGCAGCAGGTGGATATAGGCGTTGTGTTTCAGACTGCACAGGTCGATGAGTACTACGACCCTACCCGCCAGAGCGCGCAGATCGCTGACACTCGCCTGCAGACAGTTCTAGGCAGGTACGAAGCCGCCAAGGCTGAGGCCGCCCTCCGGGAGCGAGGTGTCGACCCGGGCGTGCTGCATCCCCTGCCGATCAAAGCTCATCCCCTGAGCTCGCCGATAAAGGCGGCTGGAAACGCGTTCCTGAGCTTCTTCCTGCCTTACATCCTGATCACGATGGTCCTCACGGGCGGGCTCTCGGCGGCGCTCGACAGCTCCGCGGGTGAAAGAGAGAGGAAGACCCTGGAGAGCCTGCTCCTGACGCCGGCACCTCGGAGCCGCATCCTGATCGGCAAGATCCTGGCGATCAGCACGATCAGCCTGGTCGCGGCGATCGCTGCCATCGCGTCGATGCTGCTGGCACTGACCCAGATCGCGCTGCCGGGTGCTGAAGGCGCGTCCTCGCGCATCACCCTCACTCCGCTCGCCGCCGGCGTGATGGTGTGGCTGGCGATTCTGCTGGCCGGCACTTTCAGCTCTCTCACGCTGGCTCTTGGCACGCTCGCGAAGAATTTCCGCCAGGGCCAGGCCTACGCCACGCCGCTGTACTTCATCACGATCTTCCCGGCTTCGATCATCCTGTTCATTCCGGATTTCAACCCCAACCTCGTCTACTACTTGATTCCGATCCTCAACGCAGTGCTGGTCCTGCGCGACGCGATAGTCCACAACACGGTCGCCTGGCCGGCGCTGGGCGTCACGAGCGCCAGCCTGGTCGTCGCAGGCGTGATCTGCTGGCTCGCGGCGCTGCGGCTCTTTACCCGGGAAGCATTGCTGGTCAGGTCATGACCAGCAATGCGATGCGGGATCGCTGCGGCGGCCATAATCAGCCCATGACTGAAGCAGTGATCGTCGCTCTGGGCCGCTCCCCCATCGGTAGGGCACGCAAGGGTTCCCTCGTCGACGTCCGGCCGGACGACCTCGCCGCTCACGTCGTGACGAAGGTGCTCGAAAAGGTTCCGGAGCTCGATCGCAGTGAAATCGAAGACCTCATCGCCGGCTGCGGCCTGCCAGGCGGCGAGCAGGGTCATAACATCGGCCGCGTCATTTCCATCCTGGCTCGCCTCGACGTTCCGGGAGTCACAGTAAACCGCTACTGCTCCTCGTCGCTCATGACCACGCGGATGGCAAAACACGCGATCGAGGCCGGCGAAGGAGACGTGTTCCTGTCGGTCGGCGTCGAATGCGTTTCGCGCTATGGCAGCGGCTACCCCGACGCGCCCGACACATACAACCCGAGGCTGGTGCCTGGAAACACCGACGAATATCCGGATGTCTACATCGCCATGGGGCAGACGGCTGAGAACGTGGCCCGGCGCGAGAAGATCAGCCGTGAGGAGCAGGACCTCTACGCGGTCAAGAGCCAGAACGCCGCGGTGGCTGCGCAAAACAACGGCTTCTTCGACCGCGAGATCATCCCTGTGCCACTGCCCAGCGGCGCCATGTTCACCAAGGACGATGGCCCGCGACCGGGTACGACGGTGGAAGTGCTTTCAACGCTGAAGCCGGCTTTTCGGGAGGACGGCACGGTGACGGCCGGCAACGCATGCCCGCTCAACGACGGCGCTGCCGCGGTCGTTGTGATGTCGGATCGCAAGGCGAAAGAGCTCGGCCTCAAGCCGATCGCGCGGATCATCTCGACGGGGCTCTCGGCGCTCGAACCCGAGTTCATGGGCCTTGGCCCGATCGACGCCTCCAGGCAAGCCTTGAAGCGCGCCAAGATGAACATCGACGACATCGACATCGTCGAGATCAACGAGGCGTTCGCCGCCCAGGTCATCCCCTCAGCGCGCGCGCTAGGGGTCGACCCATTCAGCGACAAGCTCAACCCGCACGGCGGCGCGATCGCGCTGGGCCATCCGTTCGGGATGACCGGGGCCCGGATCCTGTGCACGCTGCTCAACGGGCTCCGAGAGAAGAACAAGACCTACGGGTTGGAGACGATGTGCGTGGGTGGCGGCCAGGGAATGGCGATGATCG
The DNA here is from genome assembly GCA_035687505.1 of Nitrosotalea sp. Classification (GTDB taxonomy): domain Bacteria; phylum Chloroflexota; class Dormibacteria; order Dormibacterales; family Dormibacteraceae; genus Palsa-870. The sequence continues at coordinate 10,013 of DASRWV010000035.1, read as the reverse complement.
TGGAGCGTCTCAACTAGCCGCCCGAAGAACACTCCGGGGTCCCCGCGAAATCGAAGATTTCGTGGAGTGGAGCGTCTCAACTAGCGACGCGATCACGCTCCGCCGGAAAGCGATGCACCCATCAGCGGGCCCAGCAAGTCCGGCAACCGCACCTCACTCTCGGCGCCAGTCGACAGGTCGTAGGCGAAGACTTTGCCTGTCGGCGTCACCCCGCCGTAGCAGTTGTCGCAAACGTTCAGCTCGCTCGCCCAGACCAAATTCGGGGTAACAAATAGCGGATAAATGCGCTGTCCTGTGGCCTTCAGGCTCTTAGCGGTCCCCGACCCGACGTCTAGAACGTCGAGAGTGAATCTGTAGCCTGGATTCGTCAAGTAGGCAATCGTCCGGCCGTCTGGCGACGTTGTCGGCTGCCACCAGGTTGACTGCAGCACCGCGACGGGAGCGACCCCACGTACCCACTTGTAGACCTTCTGAGTGCCCTCTGAGTAGTAGAGAGACCCATTGACCCAGTCACCCCATAGACCACCAGCCGCGGAGACGATTTGCAAACCCTGGAGGTCGAAGACCTGAAGAGCCGGGACTGTTGAGTTCGAAGCGGTCGCCCCCCAGTCGACCGCCAGAACCAGCGATCCATCCGGAGAGAACCCGATGGTGGGTCCACCAAAGCCGTAGATAGTGCCGCCGTGCCCGCCGATGATCGGGTAGGAGGCCAGCGTCCGCTCGCCGGCGGAGCCGTAAAGTCGCGCAAGCCTGCTTCCGTCAGCCTGTGACTCCATCGTTGCCAGCCAAGCCCGGTCCGGGCTCAGCCTGGCCTCAAATACATTGCCATTCAGCTCGCGAGCGGTGGTGATGGACTGTCGTGAGATGTCCACATCGAGGAGTCGGTTCGGCTGGCTGAGGACCAGCAAGAACTCGCTCCGAGACAACCACTGGATGGGCTGGAGGGGGTAAGGCGAATTGTTGACCGTGCACACCAGGTTCGGCGCAAGAGGGTCGGAGACGTCGAGGATTGCGAGCGAACCGTATCCCTGTGAAAAGAGCAACGCAGCCACCAATAAATGTCCGGGCTGATATTGGCGCGAGCATGTCAAGGAGGGCGGAGGCATTGTGGCGGTGATCGGCGAGATGGTCGGGACCCTACTTGGTGGGGCGGCAGGCGAGTCCATGGCAGACGGCGAGGCGAGAGGTGTGGGCGATGCCGTGACGCCGGCCGACGCCGATGGCGGCACGTAGGCGCGCGGAGCGCTCGTGCCGCCGCATGCCACGACAGAAATCAACAGCACAATCGACGCGATATGTATGGGAGCCCTCACCGGGAGTTGCAACGCCGCACCGACCGGCTGGTTACGTGCTGCTCTCCTTCTTCTTATAGAACCGGCACGGCGGTGATTCGGCCGTCGTGTGGAAGTTCCAGTGCCGGCACCACGCTGTGCCGTCGAACATGCGGCACGTGCCGCACGTGACGCGGGGATTCTCTACATGCGTCTTCTTCATGTGATGTTCCGGACGCTCGCCGGCAAATCCGTCGTTCACAGCAGCGACCGGACCTCCCACAGCTCGGGGTAGAAGCGCTTCCCCAGGGTCGTGCGCAGATACTCCGCTCCACTGCTGCCGCCGGTCCCGGTCTTGCCTCCGATCTGGCGCTCCACCATCAGCACGTGCCGGGCGCGCCAATGCGCGAACGACTGGTCGTGGTCGAGCATCGCCTCGCACAGGTCGAACAGGTCGCCGTGATGCTCGCGGTCCCGGAAGATCTCGAGCAGGGATGGAGATCCCCGTCGCTCGACCAGACGGTGGAAGGCGTCGCCTAGGGAAGGTTCGTCCAGGCGCCGTCGCAGCCGGGTCAGCTCATCAGGAGTCGCTTCGAGGCGAGCCAGGTACTTCGGGTCCTTCAAACCGGACAGAAACTCGATCTCGCGAAACTGCACCGACTGAAACCCGCTTGCCGGCGCCAGCTGCGAGCGGAACGCGAGGAAGTCCTGCGGTGACATCGTCTCGAGGACTTCGATCTGCTCGACGAGCAGCCGCTCGATGACGTGAACACGCTGGAGGTAGTGGCGCGCGAAGAAGATGTTGTCGGCGTCGATCCTGTCGCGCGCCGCCTCGAGCTCGAACAGCACAACCTTGAACCAGAGCTCGTAGACCTGGTGGGCGACGATGAAGAGCAGCTCGTCGTGCTCCTGGCTGAGACCTTGCTGTAGACCAAGGAGCTCGGGCACCTTTAGGTAGGCGCCATAGGAAAGCCGGCGGCCTTCCTCACCGAACCGAGATCCCATTTCCCGTGTCAATGCTTGAAGTGGCGCCGGCCGGTCATGACCATCGCGATCCCGGCGGCGTCGGCCGCGGCCACGACTTCCGCGTCCTTGACCGAACCCCCCGGCTGGATGGCTGCCGTCACGCCCGCCCGGATCCCTTCCTCGAGCCCGTCCGCGAATGGGAAGAACGCGTCGGATGCCATCACCGACCCGACGGCCCGCCCGCCGGCGCGCTTGACCGCGATCTGCACCGCCTCGACGCGCGACATCTGGCCTGCGCCGACTCCTACGGCGGCTCCGTCTTTGAAGAGAACGATGGCGTTGGACTTCACGTGCTTGACCGCGGTCCAGGCGAATCCCAGCTGCTCCCACTCCACTTCGGAAGGCGCACGTCGGGTGACGACGACAGCAGTCGACCGGTCGAACCCGAGGCGATCCCATTCCTGGACGAGGAAGCCTCCCGGCACCGAGCGAATATCGAATTCGAGCAGGCCGGCCCGGGGCGGCTCGGCGACGAGCACGATCATGTTCTTGCGGCGTGCCAGCACGTCTTTGGCCTCGTCGAGGACTTCGGGTGCGATCACCACGTGTGTGACGATCTGCACAATCTGTTCGGCAGTCGACCGGTCGAGCGGACGATTGACCGCCACGACCCCGCCGAAGGCCGAAACCGTGTCGCATTCGTAGGCCAGCCGGTATGCGGTGGCGAGGTCTTGCGCCACTGCCAGGCCGCATGGGTTCATGTGCTTCACGATCGCCGCCGCCGGCGGTTCGTAATCGCGCACCAGCTGAAAGGCGGCCGATGCGTCCTGGATGTTGTTGAAACCGAGCTCTTTGCCCTGGACCTGCACCGCGCCCCCAAGGCCGCCAGGGTCTGGTCCGAATCGGTAGAACGCAGCTTTCTGGTGCTCGTTCTCGCCATATTTCAAAGGCTGCGTGAGCAGGCCGGCGATTGAGAACTCGGACGGAAAACCGTCGGTCTCGGTTCCGCGCAGGTAAGCCGCGATCCAGGAGTCGTAAGCGGAAGTGTGGGCGAAGGCCTCAGCGGCCAGGCGGCGGCGCATCGACGCGTCGACCGTTCCTTCGCTCAGGGCGCCCAGCACCTCGGAGTAGCGCTCCGGCCTCACGACCACGATCACTGACTCGTGATTTTTGGCGGCTGCGCGAATCATCGCCGGCCCGCCTACGTCGATCTGCTCTATCGCATCCTCGAATGTCGCTCCTCGGCGTGTGACCGTCTCGACGAACGGATAGAGGTTGCAGCACACGAGGTCGATCTCTTCGAGGCCGTGCTCCCTGAGCGACTCCATGTGCTCAGCCCTGTCGCGCCTGGCCAGGATGCCGGCGTGCACCCCTGGATGAAGAGTCTTGATCCTCCCGTCCATCATCTCCGGGAAACCTGTCAGCTCGGTCACAGGACGCGCGTCGATCGCTGCGTCTTGAATGGTCCTGAGCGTGGTGCTTGTGGCATACAGCTCGTAGCCAAGGCGCCGCAAGCCTCGCGCGAATCCCGCAAGGCCTTGCTTGTCGCTAACCGAGAGTAGTGCTCTCATCTAAATTTGCGCCCTGCGCGCGCCCAGCGCATTTGCGCCCTGCGCGCGCCCGGCGCAACGCGCGCCTCCATGAGCCGGATTGCCTGCGGAAGAATCCGGTACTCGGCTTCGTGCACACGGTGCAGGAGCGTCTCCACCGTATCGCTTTCGAGAACAGGAACCTCTTCTTGAACCAGGATCGGGCCCGCGTCAAGGTTCCCGGTGACGATGTGCACTGTCGCGCCGGTCACCTTGGCCCCGCTCTCGAGCGCGCGCTCAACCGCGTCCATGCCGCCTCCGAACTCTGGCAGCAACGAGGGGTGGACGTTGATGATCCGATCCTCAAACGCCTCGAGAAAGGCCTGAGAGTGAACACGGTCGTAACCGGCGTCGACGATGAGCTCGACTCCGTGTTTCAGGAAAAAGTCGGCCATCGCAGCATCGCGGTCTTCGGAAGACCCGAAGGACTTCTGCGACAGCTCGCCGAGCGGGATGCCTGTTTCGCGGGCGAAAACAGCGCCTCCGCAGGACGGCCGGTTGGTTGCCACCGCGACCACGTTGAACCCGTGTTCGACCAGGTTGCGTAGATTCGATCCCTGGCCGGATACCGCGACACCGATTTTCAGGGTCAGCGGATGACCACTCTGTCTGGACCGGAGTGGTGGACCACCTCGCCGACCACCGTCGCGCCGGGCGGCACTGCGGACGCGTCGACCACCAGGATCATGCCCAAACCCATGTTGAACGTTCCGTACATCTCGTCGTCGGCGATGCGACCGCGTTTGCGGATGAGCTCGAAGATCGCAGGGACCTCCCACACTTTGCGGTCGAGTCGGGCACCAAGCCCCTCGGGCAGGCACCGGGGAAGGTTGCCGAGGATGCCACCCCCGGTGATGTGGGCGGCGCTTTTCCATCGGATGCGTCCAAGCTCATCGAGGTATGACCTGTGCGGCTCGAGCAGTACTTGACCCAGCGGACTGCCTAGCTCCGGAAAGGCACGATTCAAGGGAACGTCCTCGAACACCTTGCGCACCAGCGAGTAGCCGTTGGTGTGCAGGCCGTTGGACGGCAGGCCGACCAGCACGTCGCCGTCCTTGACACGAGCGGTGTCTGGCGTTCTGCCGGCATCGACGAGGCCGACGATGAAACCGGCGAGGTCGTAGTCGCCGAGCGCGTACACGCCCGGCATCTCAGCGGTCTCTCCGCCCAGCAGCGCGCAACCTGCCTCGCGGCACGCTTGCGTCATGCCTTCGATCAGCTGGGTGAAAACTTCAGGGTCAAGCCGGCCCGTGGCGAAGTAGTCGAGGAAGAACAGCGGTCGTGCGCCAGCGGTGGCGATGTCGTTCACGCAGTGGTTGACGATGTCGATTCCGATGCCGCGATGCGATCCCGCCGCGATGGCAATCTTGATCTTCGTTCCAACACCATCGGCGCTCGCCGCGAGCTGGCCGCCACCCGGTAGCTCATACAGCCCCGCGAACGGCCCGACGCCGCCGGCCACCTCCTTGCCGTGCGTGGCCGCGATGAGCGGCTTGACCCGCTCCAACGCTCTCTCGTAAGCCGCGATGTCGACGCCGGCAGCGGCGTAGGAAAGGCCTTCGGCTCCCACTAACTCACCAGGGTGGGCGAGGGAGGACCTGCCACGTGATCGGACTTGATCGGAAGTTCGAACTGCATCTTGTCCATCTCGAGCTGCTGGGGCACCGGGACGGGATATGAGCCATCGAAGCAGGCGCGGCAGAACTCCTGCGACGTGCCACGGCCGATGGCCCGCATCAGACCCGGAATCGAAAGGTACTGGAGGCTGTCCGCGCCGATGCGCTCGCGCACCTCTTCCACGGTGCGCCCGGAAGCGATGAGCTCCTTGGTCGAGCCGATGTCGACGCCCATGAAGCACGGGAAGCGCATCGGCGGGCTCGAGATCCGCATGTGGATCTCGCTGGCGCCGGCTGCTCGCAGGCGTTCGATGATCCGCTTCGACGTTGTGCCACGGACGATCGAGTCGTCCACGGCGATGAGCCGCTTGCCCTTGATCGATCGCGGCAGCGGATTCAGCTTGAGCATCACGCCCGCCTCGCGAAGCGATTGGTCAGGCTGGATGAACGTGCGGTTGATGTAGCGGCTCTTCATCATGGCTTCGCGGAACGGGATGCCGGCAGCTTCCGCATAACCGATGGCGGCAGGCGTTCCCGAGTCGGGGAACGGGATCACCATGTCGGCCTCGACTGGAGCCTCCTTGGCAAGCTCGTGGCCCATACGTATGCGGGCGTCCTCGAGCTCGCAGTTCTTCAGGATGGAGTCGGGCCGCGCGAAGTAGATGAACTCGAATACGCACATGGCGTGCTTGTTGGAGGTCTGGAAGTTCACGCTGTGAACGCCGTGCTCGTCCATCACCACCATCTCGCCAGGCTGGACCTCACGCACGAAGTTCGCGTTGACGGTGTCGAGCGCGCAAGTTTCAGAGGCGATGACGTGTGCAGGCTGTCCGGGCAGCGGGATGAACCCGATGCACAGCGGACGGAACCCATATGGATCGCGCAGCGCAATGAGCTGGTTCGGAGTGATGATGCCGCACGAGTAAGCCCCGACCACCCGTGCGAACGTTCGCCGGATCACGTCTTCCCATGTGCGCCCGTGTGTGTGTTCGATCAGGCGGGCCATGACCTCGGTGTCGAGCTCGGTGTCGAAAGTGGCGCCCTCCTCCGTCAGCTGGATCCGCAGCGCTTCGGCGTTCAGCAGGTTGCCGTTGTGAGCGATCGCGCCCGGTCCGAGCGTCGGGTGGTGAAAGGGAAGAGGGTGTGCGTTCTCGGCCCTGCTGGAGCCGGTCGTCGAGTAGCGAGTGTGGCCGAGGGCCAGGATCGAGCCCTCGCCCATGTCCTTTATCTGGGCCGGTGAGAACACCTGCGCCACCAGGCCCATGGCACGATGCACTCGCACGTTGGTGCCGTCCGAGACAGCGATTCCCGCGGACTCCTGGCCCCGATGCTGCAGCGAGAAGAGACCGAAGTAGGTGAGGTTGGCGACGTCGACCCCCTGCTTCGCGCAGATCCCGAACACCCCGCACATTAGTGGACCACCACTAGACCAAGCCCCCTTCCCAAGCTTGACGAATCTCGTCGAGGGACAGCCGGAACTGGCCTTCGAACTCGATCGAGTCTCCGCCGGCGAGACCGAGCAGCGAGATCTCGACGTGGTGACGGCGCGCGAGTGACTGGAGCTCCGGCATCGCACGCGACGACAGGCTCACAACGTAGCGGCTCGGAGACTCGCCGAAGAAAGCGGCGTCCATCCGCAACGGGGCTTCCGGCCGTACAGCCGGACACCGCACGCCGACACCTCCGAGCAAGCAGCACTCCGCCAGCGCGACCAGCATCCCGCCTTCAGCACAGTCGTGGGCGGAATGCAGCAGTCCGTTCTCTGCCGCCGCGAGCACCAGGCGGTTGACCGCCTTCTCGCGCGCAAGGTCTAGCGCGGGCGGCCGCCCCGCGACGTAGCCGTGCTCAACCTTCAAATACTCGGTGCCGCCGAGATCGTTGTGGCTCGATCCGATCAGGAGCACGAAATCGCCTTCGGAGCGCAGGCCGGCGGACAGCCGCTTTGCGTAGTCGTTGATCAACCCGACCATGCCGATGACGGGTGTCGGGTAGATGGCCGACTCCCCAGAGGAGTCGTTGTACAGGCTGACGTTGCCGCTGACGATCGGTAGGTCGAGTGCGCGGCAGGCATGAGCGAGCCCCGCGACCGTCTCCTCCATCTCCCAGTAGACCTCCGGCCGGTCCGGGTTCGCGAAGTTCAAGCAGTCGGTCACCGCGAGAGGGCGAGCGCCGGTGGCAACTATGTTGCGCGCGGCCTCGGCCACGGCGAGCTGGGCACCGAGGTGCGGGTCGAGGTAGCAGTAGCGCGAGTTGCAGTCGGTGGTGACGGCAAGGCCGAGGCGCGTGCCCTTGACGCGAAGCATCGCCGCGTCGCCGCCCGGCGGAATGACCGTCGCGTCGCCGACCATCTGGTCGTAGCGGCGGAAGATTCCCCGCCTGCTGGAGAGGTTCGGGCTCGCCAATAGACGCAGCAGTGAGGCACCGGCATCGACCAGCGGTGGAAGGGCATCGATGTCGAGACCGGGCGGCTGCTCTGACGCAACACCGACGAGACGGCGCGGCGGCGCTCCGTCCGTGAGCAGCGACACAGGAAGCCGAGCCACATCGACTGAGCCGTCGACGATGGTCAGATAGCCGTCGTCGGTGACGTGGCCGATCACCGCTGACGTGAGGTCCCAGGCGTCGAAGATGGCTTTGACCTCGGCCTCGCGGCCGCGCTCTACGACAACGAGCATCCGCTCCTGGGATTCAGAGAGCATCACGTGGTACGGGCTCATCCCCCGCTCGCGACGCGGCACACGCGCCACGTCGATGTGCGCGCCGGCGCCCGGTACGCGTCCCGCGCACTCGGCCACCGAAGACGTCAGGCCGGCTGCGCCGAGATCCTGGATGGCGACGACAGCGTCGGTCTGGGCGAGGTCCATACACGCCTCGAGCAGAAGCTTCTCGAGAAATGGGTTGCCTACCTGCACCGCGGGTCTCCGCTCCGAGCTGGTCTCGTCGAGCTCCAGCGACGCGAACGATGCCCCGTGTATGCCATCGCGACCGGTGTCTGCGCCGACAAGCATCAGGCTGTTGCCTGTGCCCTCTGCTCGCGCGCGCATCAGGCGGTCGACGCGAACCAGGCCTACACACATCGCGTTGACGAGCGGATTGTTCGCGTAGCAATCGTCGAAATAGACCTCACCGCCGACGGTCGGGATGCCTATGCAGTTGCCATACCAACCGATGCCGGCGACCACCCCCTCCACATGATGGCTGGAGGCCGGCAGCGGCCCGAAACGCAACGAGTCGAGCAGGGCGATGGGCCGGGCGCCCATCGCGATGACGTCACGGATGATGCCGCCCACACCGGTGGCGGCGCCCTGGTACGGCTCGATCGCCGAGGGATGGTTGTGGGATTCGATCTTGAAAACAGCCGCCCAGCCCTCGCCGATATTTACGGCGCCGGCGTTCTCGCCAGGGCCCTGGATCACGGCAGGACTGGTGGACGGCAGACGCCGCAGCAGCGCCTTCGAGCTCTTGTACGAGCAGTGTTCGGACCAGAGGACGCCGAGCATGCCCAGCTCAACCTCGTTCGGCGCTCGCTTCAGCTCCTCGACGATGACCCGGTACTCCTCGGGGGTGAGCGCCACTTCCCGCAGCTTGCGCTCGTCAACCATATCGAGACTCAAGAAACCAGGACCTTCATCGCGCTTTCCGCCACAGAGCGGAACAGCTTCAACCCATCCGTGCCACCAAGCTCAGCCTCGGCGCAGCGCTCCGGGTGCGGCATCATGCCGAGGACGTTGCCGCGCGCATTGACGATGCCAGCGATGTTATGCATCGATCCGTTGGGGTTGGCGTTGTTGGTGACATGCCCGGTGTCGTCGCAGTAGCGAAAGACCACCTGGCCCCGCTGCTCGAGGCGCGACAGTGTTGCCGGGTCGGCGAAGTAGTTTCCCTCTCCGTGCGAGATGGGCACGCGGATCACCTCACGCTCGGTGCATTTCGACGTGAACGGCAGGTCAGTCCGTTCGACTGCGAGGTTTGTCCACTGGCAGCGATATTCGAGCGATGCGTTTCGGATGAGTGCGCCTGGGAGAAGGCCCGCCTCACAGAGAATCTGGAACCCGTTGCAGATGCCCCACACGAGGCCGCCACGATCCGCGAACTCCTCAATCTTCTCCATCACCGGCGCGAACCTCGCGATCGCACCGGTGCGCAGGTAGTCCCCGTACGCAAACCCGCCCGGCAGGATGACGCAGTCGCTTCCCTTGAGATCGGCGTCCTTGTGCCAGAGGTACTGAAGTTCGGCACCGAGGACCTGGTCGATCACCCAACCACAATCGCGATCCGACCACGTGCCCGGGAATACAACTACACCGAACTTCATTGGAAAAACCTCGCTCGAAGGCAACGCGGGGTCCCCGCGAAATCGAAGATTTCGTGGGGTGCGAACACAATTACTCCAAATTTCATCGCGGCCGATGACCGTCCGTTTCGATCTCGAAGTGGTAGTCCTCGATCACGTGGTTGGCCAGGAGCTGCTTGCACATCGACTCGACACGCTGCCGCGCCTCATGCTCGCTGCTCGCCTCCAGGCTCACCTCGATGTACTTGCCGATGCGCACGTCGGAGACTTCGCGGAA